>NZ_DASQNA010000030.1:0-300000 GCF_035645195.1 Paenibacillus sp.
AAGGCGAATTGAGGCATATATTCACTTTTATAACCACGACCGGCCTCAGAGAAAGCTAAAAAAACTGACACCTGTAGAGTACAGGTGCCAGTTCTCAGCATAGGGTCTTATTTAACTGTCCACTAAAATGGGTCTTGACCAGTATTGCGGGGGTGGCGTTTTTTCGACTCCGGCTCGGAAGCGGACCACGCAACTTCACGGGGACCGGGTGCGTTAATGTTGTAGGGATCATGCACGATCGAAAAGGAGGATGCCGCGATGAGGAGATTGTGCCTCGTGGTGGGGGTGGCCGTCCTGGCATTGTCGTCGTTCGGCTGTTCGCGCTCGGCGGAGTCGGCGCAAGTCATCGTCAGCTCGAGCGTGACGGAATCGCTGCAGACCGCGTCGAATCATGGGCAAGGCAAGAAGCTGTACTACAGCGTGACGCTCAGGAACAATGCGGGGAAACCGCTAGAAGTCGATCGGGCGGAACCGGTGCTTCAAAAGGAAATTTCCGAAAAAGCGAGCGCACCTGCGCCCGCGCAACCGATCGGCGGAACGATCGACAGAGGCCAAGAATGGACGGTCGACGGCGAAATCACTTTCGAATCGGATGCATTCTCCCTGCCGTTAGGCGAATATTTGCAAGGGGTCCGGGTTTACTTTCGGGACGGAACCTCATATTTTGTAGAAACTTGATCCGAACAGTACCGTACCCGTAACCGACCGCCGATTGCTGTCGAACGGCACAGTATTTCCCCGGAAATCGACAGGAAGTGCTTTATCGACTCGAAAAACGGTTACAAGCGGTCGTGCGTCGTTTACAATAAAGGGGCAGGACGTTCCAAGAACTTCCGAGACCGAGACAACAAGCCGAGAGGTGAGCCGATTGAAAGTCCGTCACGCTGCAACATGGTTGCTCTTATTATCCTTAACGATTCCGCTGGCAGCGGGCTGCGCACAGCAGAAGACCGTCGCGCCTGTTGTGGAAGATCCGGTTCCGACAGACCCGCTGCAAGAGGAAGCGGAAGTCGAGGAAGAACTTATTGCCCCTTATACATATCCCTTGACCGGGGTGCCGACCGAAGAACTAGTGACCGAGCGGCCGATTGTCGTCATGGTCGAAAATTCGCCCGCCGCGCGGCCGCAAACCGGACTGCACGAGGCGGATCTCGTGTACGAGGTGCTGGCCGAAGGCGACATTACGCGATTCATCGCCGTGTACCATAGCGTGAAGTCGGAGGAAATCGGGCCGGTGCGCAGCATCCGCCCGTATTTCGTGCAGCTCGGTTGGGCGCTGGACGGCATTCTCGTCCATGCGGGCTGGAGCCAAGAAGCGATGAACCTCATGGCGAAGCATAAGCTGAACCATTTGGACCAAGTGTACGGCGATCATGACTACTATTGGCGGGACAAGTCCCGCAAAGCGCCGCACAACCTATATACCAGCACCGAGTTGGTGCGTAAAGGCGCCGAAGCGCGCAAGTTCCGCGACGAATGGGAGAAGCAGCCGATCCTCACGTTCGCGGGCGCAGACGCGGGGGAACCCGCCGGGGATCCGGCGCCGTCCGTCACGATTCCGTATATTGGGGGCTACACGGTCGGGTATACCTATGACGAAGCTGCGAAAACGTACTTACGCTCCATGAAGGGCGAGCCGCACAACGACAAGAAGACGGGCGAGCGGCTGACGGCGACGAACGTGATGATCGTCGAGGCGAAGCACCGCATCGTCGACAGCGTCGGACGCCGGGAGGTGGACGTGTTCGGGCCGGGCAAAGGGTTTTTGCTGCAGGGCGGCAAAAAGCGGGACATCGTTTGGGAGCTGAAAAACGGCGTCATCCGCGCGTACGAGAAGGAGGGAGCCTTGACCGATATCCCGTTGCTGCCGGGGAAAACGTGGATTCAAATCGTGCCTGACGCGGGCCGCGTCACGTTCGGAGAAGACGCATGACGGCAAGCGGAGGACAAGGCATACCGCAGGGGGCGGGCGCGTCGGCGGCGGAGGAACGGGGAAGTGACTCTGCATCGAGCCGCAGCCTCTGGTACCCGCACCTAGGATTGCTCCTCGTCTACATTCTTTGGGGCGTCAACACCGCCTCGATGAAGGTCGGCGGCGCGGCGTGGGACCCGTTCGTGTTCAACGGGCTGCGCTACGCCATCGTCGCTCCGCTGCTGTGGCTGACGGTCGCGCCGAGCTTCCGGAAGAGAGGGATCTCCTTCCGGATGGAGCGGCGCGATTTCGCGCTCATCCTCGGGCTCGGGGCGCTGTCCGCCGTCGGCATGGAGGCGCTGCTGTCGTACGCGCTGCAATATTCGAACGTCGCGAACGGATCGGTGCTCGGGCGGGGCGTCATGCCGATCTTCACCGTCCTGTTCGCGCTCGCGCTGCGCGAGATGCGCATGTCGCCGCGCATCTGGATCGGGCTGCCGCTCGCCTTCGCCGGCGCCGTCGTCATCGTCGCGGGGGGCGGGGGGCTCCATTTCGGCGCGGAGACGGTCCGCGGGGACGCGCTGCTGCTGCTGCGCAGCGTGTTCGGCGCGATCTATCTGATCGGCATGAGCCGCCTGACGTCTCGCTATCCGCTCATGCTGCTGGTCGCCTGGGAGATGACGGCCGGCGCGGCCGCGCTGCTGCCGTACGCGCTGTGGAAGGCGGACGCCGCGCTGATCGCTTCGATCCCGCCGATGGGATGGGCGAGCCTCGCGTACACCGCGCTGCTCGCGACGCTCGTCGGCTTCACGCTGCACAATTGGAGCCTCGCCCGGATCGGCGCGTTTCGCGCTTCGTTCTACGGATACACGATGCCCATCACCGCCGCCGCGAGCGGGTACTTGCTGCTCGGCGAAACGATCACGCCGTATCAAATCGTCGGCGGCGCCGCGGTGCTCGCAGCGATGTATTTGGTGCAGTCGCGGGGCGCGAAAGCGAATCCGCAGCCGAAGGCGCAGGAATCGTCGTGAAGCGCGTCGGACGGCCGCACCCGCAGCAGCCGAAACCGAAAACGAAAACGGAAAACGACCCCCATCCCAAGCTCTCGGGCTTGGGATGTATCTTTTCTCGCACCGGATGACAGTAACCCCCGCTTGGCAAAGTCGATGGGCGGGGAGTAAAATGTCGAATATCAAGGAATGAGGCGGTGGTCGGATGAAACTGAGGCAAAGCTTGTTGACGAAAATGCTGCTCGGTCTGGCGGCGGCGGCGATCCTTCCGTTCGTCGTGACCAACATTTATGCGTATCAGAGTACGACACGCGCGGTGGAGCATCAAATCATCGACCTGAACCAGGACTCTATGGAGCTTGGACTCGAACACATTATTCGATATATCCAAGATTTGAATCAGCTCTCGGTATCCTCGTATTTCGACGAGGCGCGGCTGAAAAAGATGCGGAATCCCGAGGACCCGGATACCGTGCGGCAGATCAATGACTACATCTCGGATGTGTATTACAGCAAACCGGAGTTGTCCGCGGTCACTTATGTAAGCGCTTTTAACGGACGGAAGTATACAAAATACCGCACGAGCTCGGTCGGTCAGTTGGTGGATTGGCCGGCGCCGCCGATCCCGAAGGAGAGCCGGGATTGGAGCTCGGATCGCAGGTTCGAGGTGATCAACTTCAACGGCAAGCGCGTATTGGCGATTCACACCCTCATTACCGATCTGCCGAAACCGTCGGTGCTCGGGCTCGTATCGCTGTACGCCGATCTCGACGAAATCGATAAAATCGTTCGTCCCTTGTCGGACGCGGGCGCGGGGGAGGCCGCTTTTCTCCTGGTGCACGAGGATTTGCAGCTGCTGTACGGAACCGATGCATCGATGGAGCCGGCGCTGCCCGGCGATGAGCTGGAATGGCCCGATACCGGCATCGTCAGAGGAGCGAGGGAGGGCCGGGACGGCGTCTTTATTTACGTCCAGGGGCGCTACTTGAACCTGCCGCTGACGTTGACGAAGTTCGTACCACGCGCCGTCATCAGCGAATCGGCCAACCAGACGCTCGGGAGATCGATCGGCTTGCAAAGCGCTTCGCTCGCGATCGTCATCGCGATCGCTTCCGCGATGTGGATCCGCATGATCGCTCCGCTCCGAAGGCTGGTGCGCAATTTCGCCAAGGTAGAAACCGGCAATTTCCAGCTCTCGAAGCAAACGAGCCGCGTCGACGAAATCGGGATGCTCGAGAACCGGTTTCAAATCATGGTGCAGCGCCTCGAGGAGTACATTAATAGGGAGTATCGAAACCGACTGGAATTGTCGACGGCTCGACTGAAGATGCTGCAGGCCCAAATCAACCCTCATTTCTTATATAATGCGCTGCAGACGATCAATACGATGGCGCTGCGGAGACAAGCTTACGACATCAGCGACAAAATCGCCGAATTGGGCGCCATTATGCGGTACAGCATCGATAGCAGTACGGACACCGTGCCGCTGCGGAAGGAAATCGAGCATATTGAGTCCTACTTGTCCCTGCAGGCCGGCCGGTTCAAAAACAAACTGTCGTACACCGTATCTTGCCCGGACGAAGCGCTGGAACTGTGCGTACCGAAAATGATCCTGCAGCCGCTCGTGGAGAACAGTATCATTCATGGGATCGAGAAAGGAAAAGGTTCGGCTGCGCTGCATATCGGCATCGACCTCGAGGATGGTCTGCGCATTCGCGTCATGGACTCCGGAAAAGGGATGGACGAGGCCGCGATCGAACGGATTCGGCGCGAATACATCGACCCCCCGCCCTGCGATCCCGAGAAAGGCGGCATCGGCCTGTCGAACGTGCTGCAGCGACTCAAGCTGCGCTACGGAGCCGAATTTACGTGGAGCATCAGCAGCAAGCCTTACGAAGCGACCATCGTGACGCTTCTGATTCCCAATGAAAAGGTTGGTTGATCAATCATGATCGTACTCATTGTCGACGACGAAGAGCATGTCAGAGAAGGCATCGACCTGGCGGTCGATTGGGAGAGGCTGGGCGTGACGGAACGATTGCAAGCGGAAGACGGATTCGCGGCGCTGGCGCTCGTCCGCGACCGGCGACCGGCGGCGATGCTGTGCGATATGAGGATGCCCGGGATGGACGGCATCGAGCTTCTCGAGCAGGTCCGCAGGGAGAACCAGGAAATCCAGATCGTGGTGCTGAGCGGGCATGACGATTTCCATTACACGAGAGCCGCCATCAGGGCGGGCGGGGTGGATTATTTGCTGAAGCCCTTCGCCAAGAGAGAATTGGAGCAGTGCCTCGAGAGAGCGTTGAACGAATGGAAAAAGAAGGTCCATCGACTGATCGAACAGCGGGAAGCCGGGTTTATGGCCCGCAAGGCGGACGCTTACTTGGACGAACAAAAGATGGCCGCTTATTTCCGAGGTGAAGCGCCGGATGCGGGCATTCGCGAGCTGCTGCGGAAAGTCGGGCTGCCGGAGCGATCGATCCGCGCCGCCTTAATTCTGCCGAGGAATCGCGCCGAATTGGTGCGCCGCCGGTTCCAAGGGGACGCCGACTTGTTTCTGTTCGCGGTCAATAACATCATGCATGATACGTTGCGGTCTCACGGCGCACACTACTTGTGCCGCTTGGACGATTACCAGTGGCTGCTGTTAACGGCGATGCGGGAAGGCTCAGGCGCCGAAACGCAGCACCGGCAGCTGCTGGAGAGTACGGAACGGGCGTGGAGCCGAACGATCGGCTTGAACGTGCTCGTCGGCATCGCCGGCAAAGAGGCTGATGCGGAGCAGCTTCTCTCCGCTTTGGGGGAAGCGCGGTCCGCGCTGCTGCGATGCAATGTGCTGGGAGAGGCGAAACGTGCCGCCGATGCGGGGGATTTGCCCCATTTGACGGACAAGCAGTTTCTGCTGGAGCAGGCGCTCGAGACCGGCAGCAAAACGCTCGCGGCGGAAGCCGTGCAGGCCGTGGCGGAGCGGCTGCGCCGCCGGGGGACGCTTCGGCTGAAGGATCTTCAGGCGCTGACGGTGGAGGCGAATCATATGCTGCAGCAGGCGAGCCGCAGCCAACCGGACGAAGATTACGCCGACGTGCTGCTGCCGCTGTGGATCAGCGATGTGACCGAGTGGGAGAGGCTGCTGATCCAAAGCTGGGAGGTGTTGATCGACTTCAGTTCGGGCGACGCGCTCGGCAGCGGGGGCGTCCAGGCGATCCGGGAGCATATCGACCGGCATTTCGCGGAGGATGTTTCGCTGTCGTCGCTCTCGAAGCAATTTAATTTCAGCCCGCAGTATATCGCGAAGAAGTTCAAGGAAATGTACCAAACGACGGTGACGGCATACATTACGAGCCTGCGCATCGAGCACGCGAAGGCGCTGCTGCGCCAGACCGAGATGACGGTGGCCGAAATCGCGGAGCGGGTCGGGTACGCCGACGAAAACTATTTCGGCAAAGTGTTCAAGAAGCAAATGAACGTCTCCCCGCTGCAATATCGAAAGCGCTTAACAGATTCATAAAATCCTTATTTGAGCGAAAATGTTCCCTGCCTTCTTCGCCGTGCCGCGCGTACAATGAAGCCATGAAAGACTTCGCGACTAGGGGGAAATAAACAATGAGGAAATGGCTATCTTCGGTAGGCGCGATCGCGCTGATGACAACGACGCTGCTCGGATGCGCCGGCGGCACGGAGCCGCAGCAGCAGACGGGCAGCACCGGCGGCGAGCAGCCTGCCGCCAAGCAGGAGACGAGCGGCTCGAGCGACTCGGGCGAGAAGGTCACGCTGAAGCTGCTGCAGTTCAAGGTCGAAATTACCGATAAGGTCAAGGCGATGGCCGCCGATTACATGAAAGAAAACCCGAACGTCGTCGTCGACGCCGAAGTGACGCGCGATTACGAAACGATTTTGAAGACGCGCTTCGCCTCCGGCGACGAGCCCGACATTTTCATGACGAAAGCGTATACGGATATCACGGATTGGTCGGATCGACTTGCCGATTTGTCCAATGAGCCTTGGATGGAGAAAGTATCGCCTTCCGCGGTTCCGGGGATGACGGTCGACGGCAAGAAGCTCGGCTTCCCGGTCGCATTCGAGGGCTACGGCTTCATTTACAACAAGGATCTGTTCGCGAAGGCGGGCATCGAATCGGTGCCGACGACGTTGACGGAATTGAAGGAAGTGAACGAGAAGCTGAAGGCGGCGGGCATCGCTTCCTATGCCGAAGGCTACAAAGAATGGTGGGTTCTCGGCCAGCACTTGTATAACCTTCCGTTCGCGTACGAGCAAGATCCGACGGCGTCGATCGATAAGATCAACAAGGGCGAAATGAAGGTCGCCGACATCGCCAACATGAACGGCTTCTTCGATGTGCTGGACATGACGGTACAGTACGGCAAAGGCGCGGAATCGGTCGGCGTCAGCTACGACGATCAAGTGTCCAGCTTCGCTTCCGGCAAGACGGCCATGATGCAGCAAGGCGTATGGACGATCGATTCGATCCTGAAAATTAACCCGGACATCAACATGGGCATGTTCGCCATTCCGCTCAACGACAACGCCGAAGAGACGCGCCTTCCGGTCGGCGTGCCAGGCTACTATGTCGTGAACGGCAACAGCAAGAACGCGGAGGAAGCGAAGAAGTTCCTGAACTGGATGCATCAGAACGGCCAGAAGTATCTCGTCGATTCGTTCATGCTCATCCCGGCCTTCACGGATTTGCAGACGACGGAGAATCTCGGACCGTTGGCCGCGGACCTCAGCAAATATGTCGCCGAAGACAAGACGATTCCTTGGGCGCATACGCTGTGGCCGACGGGAGCGAACCAAGAGTTCGCGAAGCCGCTGCAGGCCTACGTCGCCGGACAGCTGGATCGCGAAGGAGCGCTTGCGGAAGTGCAGAACATTTGGGAAACGAGACTGAGCCAATAACCGTTTCTCTTCGTCGCCCGCGATGCATGGTCCCGACAGGGTCCATGCATCGCGCATTTACCGCCAAGAACGGTGTGCAGAAAGGAGATGCGGCATGAACACGCGAACGCGCAGAATTTTGACTTACGGGGTATTCGTCGCCCCGGCGCTGTTCTTTTTCATATTAATCATTCTGGTTCCTTTCTTGCGGGCGATCTTGTTTTCCTTCCAAGATTGGAACGGGATCAGCAGCAACATCGCATGGGCGGGGCTGGACAATTACGAGAAAATCATGAAGGATAAGGGCTTCTATAAGTCCTTCATGTTCACGGTCAAGTACGTGCTGGCCACGACGCTGCTGTTGAATGTATTCGCTTTCGTTCTCGCATTGATCCTGAACCTGCCTTTGAAGCTTAAGAACGGCCTGCGTACGGCCTTCTTCCTGCCGTACGTCATCGGTTCGATCATTATCGGCTTTATTTGGCAATTTATCATTTCCCAGCTGTTCGTCGATATCGGGGAAGCGACGCAGTGGACGCTGTTCATGAAAAACTGGCTGAGCCTGCCCGACTACTCGTTCTGGTCGCTGGTTCTCGTCACGGTGTGGCATTCCGTCGGATATTTCATGATCATCTATTTGGCCGCGCTGCAGGGCGTGCCGAACGATCTGCTCGAAGCGGCGGAGATCGACGGGGCCGGCCGATGGAAGCGGCTGTATCACGTCGTGCTTCCGCTCATCCGTCCCGCGATTACGATCAATCTGTTCCTCGCCATTTCGAACGGCTTCAAAGCGTTCGACCTGAACTTCTCGCTGACGAAGGGCGGGCCGTTCGGCACGACCGAATCGATCGCGCTGCATATTTATTTGGACGCGTTCACGAAAAACCTGTTCACGTACGCATCGGCGAAGGCCGTCATTTTCTTCCTCATTCTGGCCGGCATTACGCTCGTGCAAGTGGCAACGATGAAACGCAAGGAGGTGGAGATGTGAAGACGACGCGGTACGGCAAAGGGTTGTTGATCATTGAACTGTTGGCGGTGCTGATCGCGATATTGTTTTTTGTGCCGATCTATATGACGGTCATCAACGGACTGAAAACGTATAACGAAGTCGTCACCTCCACCATGGCGCTGCCGGAAACGTTCCAATTCGTCAACTATGCGGTCGTGTGGAATCAGCTTCGGTTTTTCGGCGTATTTCTGAACTCGATTCTCGTGACGGTGTTCTCGGTCATCGGCATTCTGCTGCTCAGCTCGGCGGCGGCGTATCAATTGGTGCGGAACCCGGGCCGGGTCAGCAACGCGATTTTCCTCGCGATTCTCTCGTCCCTCATCATTCCGTTCCAGACGATGATGATCCCGCTCGTGAAGGTAGCCAAGGATTTAGGCATCATCAACACGTTATACGGCATCGTCCTGATGTATTGGGGCTTCGGCATCCCGCTCGCGCTGTTCCTGTATCACGGCTTTATTAAAGCGGTGCCGCGCGAGCTCGAGGAGGCAGCGCATATCGACGGGAGCGGCCCGTTCGGCGTGTTCTTCCGGATTTTGCTGCCGCTGCTCAAGCCAATCACGACGACGATCGCCATTCTGCACACCTTATGGATTTGGAACGACTTTCTGCTCCCGCTCATTACGCTTAGCTCGCCCGCCAATCGAACGATTCCGCTCGCGGCCGCCGTGTACTTCGGCCAATATACGAACGAGTGGCATTTGGGGATGGCCGCCTTAACGCTGGCGATCGTCCCGGTCATGCTGTTCTTCCTGTTCATGCAGCGGTACATCATTCAAGGCATTACGGCGGGAGCGGTCAAAGGTTAAACGAAAAGCAGCGCCCGATCGGGTTTCCCGAAGGGACGCTGCTTTTGGCGTTTACCGGCGATCGCGCGGCCGGCGCGACCGCGACGAGCCGTTGCGGCGGCGACGACGGCGGCGGCGGCGTTTCGGAAGCTCCTCGAAGTAATCGTCGTCGTTCGAGGCCGCTTTGGCCGACTTGCCGAAGCCGCCCATGACGAGCTTCAGCATCGGCGCCATTTGCTGCACGGAGGACATGATCTTCTGGATTTTCGTCACGTTGGCGAGAACGCCGTCGATGCCGCCCATCCGATCGATCATGTGCTTGATGTTGCCCATATTCCCGAGCAGGCCGTTCAAGCCGCCGCCGGCCCCGCCCAGTCCGCCGAAGCCGCCTTGCTGCGGCCCGGGTACGCCGTGGTGGCCGGGAACGCCGGGATAGCCGGTCGGGTCGCCGAACAGCGGCTGATGGCCCCCCGCGTAAGGCGTGGGCGCGGGATATTGCCCGCCGTAAGGGGTATGGTTCACGTGTGGGTGTTCATTCACTGCGCTCACATTCCTTTATTTCAATTGGTTTAGGCTTTCATAACACTCTATGTTTTCGCCCACCGATGTGTATAGACGCCCGCCCGGTTTCCAAAAAGGTTGCTGGCGTGATACTATAGTGATGTAAAATTTTAATGCGGTAATGTGCGACCGGAGGGTGAGCAAACCGATGCAATTGAAGAAGCTGAACGACAAAACGATCGATCAACTGTTCGAAGCGGTCCTGACGTTGAAAAATATTGAGGAATGCTACACGTTCTTCGACGACTTGTGCACGGTCAACGAAATTCAATCGCTGTCCCAGCGGCTCGAGGTGGCTCGCATGCTGCGCAAGGGAAGCACGTATAACCAGATCGAAACCGAAACCGGGGCGAGCACGGCGACGATTTCCCGCGTCAAGCGGTGCCTCAACTACGGGAACGACGGCTACAAAATGACGCTCGAGCGGCTGGGCCGGTAATCCGCATGCGGGGAGTGCTCGTCATTAGCCACGGCTCGCGGAACGAGGAATGGGTGCGGCTCGTCGACGAAGCGATCGAACCGCTGCGCGCCGCGTTGCCGTATCCGGTGTACGGCGCGTTCCTCGAGCTGGTCGAAGGCCGGCTCATCCAAGACGGCATCGACGAGCTGGAGCGGCTTGGCGTCACCGATCTCATCGTCGTGCCGCTGTTCGTATCAATCGGCAGCACCCATGTCGAGGAGATCGGCTGGGCGCTCGGCGCGAAGGCGGCGTGCCGGTGCGACACCGACTTGGAGCCGTTCCGCGTGAACGCGCGGGTCCATTACTGCGATCCGATCGACGCCGATCCGGACGTTATTGAGATTTTGTATGAAAAGGCGTCGCCGCTGTCGACTTGTCCGTCCGAGGAGCTGCTGCTTCTCGTCGGCCACGGCAGCGAGCTGGAAGGCTTTCATGAAGTGTGGCGCGGCGTGCTGGAGGAGGCGGCGTCGCGGCTGCGCGAGCGGGGCGGCTTCGCGGCGGCGGATACGGTCATGCTGCTGCCGGACGAAGCTTCGGCGAAGCTGCAGGATTGGCGCGAGCGCCGGCCGGACCTTGCGCCGATCGTCGTCCCGTTGTTCGTAAGCGAGGGTTATTTTACCACGAATGTCATACCGTCGCGGTTCGCTGGGTATGATGTTCGGTATAACGGTCGTTCGCTGCTGCCCCATCCGCTGCTGACCCGTTGGATGGCGCGGCGCGTCGAGGAGAAGGCGAAGGAGCTGGCGTAAGATGATCAAGCGGGCGAGGCTGATCTATAACCCGACCTCCGGGAGGGAAGAGATGCGGCGGCGGCTGCCGGAGGTGCTGCAGCGGCTGGAAGGCTACGGCTTCGAAACGTCGACCCACATGACGATTGGGGGCGGCGACGCGACGCTCGCCGCCGCCGAAGCGTGCCGACGCGGCTTCGATCTCGTCATCGCGGCCGGCGGGGACGGCACGATCAACGAGGTCGTCAGCGGCCTTGCCGAGCAGCCGGTACGGCCGCCGCTCGGCGTGCTGCCGCTCGGCACGACGAACGATCTCGCGCGGGCGCTCGGCATCCCACGCGCGTGGGACGCGGCGATCGATCTGATCGCCGAAGGGCATGTCCGGGCGATCGACGTCGGGCAAGTGAACCAGCGCTATTTCGTCAACATCGCCGGCGGCGGGTCGCTCACGGAGCTGACGTACGAAGTGCCGAGCAAGATGAAGACGATGCTCGGGCAGCTCGCGTATTATATGAAGGGCTTCGAGAAGCTGCCGCGGCTTCGGCCGATCCGCATGCAGGTGACGTCCGACGAAATGTCGTTCGACGAAGAATTCATGATTTTTCTTATCGCCAATTCGAATTCCGTCGGCGGCTTCGAGAAGCTGGCGCCGGAGGCCGCGATCGACGACGGCATGATGGACGCGTTCTTCCTGCGCCGCTGCACGCTGGCGGATTTCATCCGCCTCGCGTCGACGGTCGTGCGCGGCGAGAAGGTGCAGGATCCGCTGCTGATCCAGTTCCAGACGAAGCGCATTACGATTCAATCGCCGGATTACGTGCAGCTCAACCTGGACGGCGAATTCGGCGGCACGCTGCCGTGCGACATTCAAGTGCTGCCGAGGCACATCGGCGTGTTCGTCGATCCGACGGGGCGCACGAGCTACCATAAGCCTAACAGCAGCGGGGTCGTCCTGCATGCCGGCGGCACGCCGGGCGCGGGCTTCGCTCCGGGCGGCGGAACAACGAGCAATGGAGTGGACGTACAATCGTGAATGCGAAGAAACCGGCCGCGCGGCGGGAGCTCCCCGTCGCGCTTCATGATTTGATCGAGCTCGACATCGCGGGGCTCGCGCACGAAGGGGAAGGCGTCGGCCGCTACGAGGGCTTCACGCTGTTCGTGCCCGGCGCGCTGCCGGGCGAGCGGGTGCGCGCGCGCGTCGTCGAGACGAAGAAGCAGTACGGCCGCGCGGAGCTGCTCGCCGTGCTGGCGGCGAGCCCCGACCGCGTCGCGCCGCCGTGCGCGGTGTATGCGCGGTGCGGCGGCTGCCAGCTGCAGCATTTCGCGTACGGCGCGCAGCTGCGTTGGAAGCGGCAGCTCGTCGTCGACGCGCTCACGCGCATCGGCAAGCTGCAGGTGGAGCCGGAGGGCGGGGCGTCGGCTTCTTCGGAGGTTGTTTCTGCCGACGATCCGCCGCGCCCGGGCATCGTCGTCCATCCGGTCATCGGCATGGACGAGCCGTGGCGGTACCGGAACAAAGCGCAGGTGCCGATCGGCTTCGACCTCGAGGAGGGCGGCCTCGTCGGCGGCTTCTACGCGCAGGGGACGCATCGCATCGTCTCGACGGACGAATGCCTGATCCAGCACGAGCGCAACGACGACGCCGTCTTGGCCGCGAAGCGCATCGCGCGGGAGATGGGCATCGAGGCGTACGACGAGAAGTCGCACACGGGCTGGCTGCGCCACCTCGTCGCGAAGGTGTCGTTCGCGACCGGCGACCTGATGCTCGTCCTCGTCGCCACGTCGCGGCGTACGGACGGCCTGGACGCGTACGTTGAGCGGCTGCGCGCCGAGCTGCCGCAGCTCGTCAGCCTCGTGTTGAACGTCAACAACGACCGGACGAGCGCCGTCTTCGGGCGGGAAACGTTCACCTTGTGGGGGACCGACGTCATCTTCGACGCGATCGGCGGCATCCGCTTCGCCATCTCCGCGCGGTCGTTCTATCAGGTGAACCCGGTCCAGACCGAGCGGCTGTACGGCACCGCGCTCGACTACGCCGCCCTCACCGGCGTCGAAACCGTGATCGATGCCTATTGCGGCATCGGCACGATCAGCTTGTTCCTGGCGCAGCGCGCAGCCCAGGTGTACGGCGTCGAGCTCATCCCCGACGCCGTCGAAGACGCCCGCGCCAACGCGCGGCTGAACGACATCGAGAACGCCGACTTCGAAGTCGGCCGCGCCGAGGTCGTTCTGCCCGCCTGGCGCCGCGACGGCATCGACGCCGACGTCATCGTCGTCGATCCCCCGCGCAAGGGCTGCGACCCGGCCCTGCTCGACACGCTCGTCGCCATGGCTCCCGAGCGGATCGTCTACGTCTCGTGCAACCCCGCGACGCTGGCCCGCGACCTCGCCGTGCTCGAGGCCGGCGGCTTCCGCACCGTCCAGGTCCAGCCGGTGGACATGTTTCCGCATACTGGGCATGTTGAATGCGTAGCATTATTAATACAAATCAAATCTTAGGAGTGGTCATTTGAAAAGGAACAAACCGATGTCGTTCGACGACTTGCTGCTGGAACTGAAAGGCCAAAAGGCGAACCAAAACAACCCCGAAAATGTCGGCATCCACGATCTGTTCAACAAGAGATTCATGGAACGGTACTCGAAATCCGAAACGTTCGCCGAGTTTCTGGAGAAGGGCAACTTCCAAGCGGAGACGTTGGAAGACATCGCGAACATCCATGAGGAACTGTGGGATCGGTACGTAGCGCGCGAGACGACGTTCTCGAACTGGCAAGCGATGCTGCAGGCGGCCAAGGCGGAGCAGGGGAAAGCGTAAAGCAAGTGTATTCGAGGGTAGCAGCCGACTCAGTCCCGAGTCGGCTGTTTGTTATCAAAAAAAAGGCTTTGAGAGCATAGGAGAATACATGTCCTGGAGCAAATTGAAGCAAAATCTGGAGAGTTTCCTCAGTCCTGCGTTACACGGAAGGGTCGAATACCGGGCAACCGGTTACCGGTATTTACCCGATAAATCCGGAATTTGTTATATCGCCGTAGATAAAAAGAACATCCTCAATATGATCGATACAACGAGCTCCATCAGATGGTATCAATCGGAGCAGGAAATTAAGAATGATCCGGAGATCCAAATTCCTATCAACCAGGAAGATCTTGAAACGGTCAGGAAAGACACCAAGGGAAACGTTCCGGAAGATCGTCTACAAGTCATTGCAAGAAGTAGAAAACTATCGGAATATGCCAAGGAGCTTTTGTCAGCACAAGCCGCATTAAGTAAATCCAATTTTAGCGATGCAGCGAATAAATTTTTATCTAGTTCTGTTGAGGAAAGCTTAGAGAGTAACGACATCTTATTGAATATTTTGGCTTTGGTGGACAGAAGAGTCGGAAAAAAGCGGATCCAAAACATGTCCGAGAAGATAAAGCTAAAGCATCCCATTGTGCAGTATTTTTATGAGCTGCGGCGCAGTACGTTATAGATGGGGGCGACGTTTTACACACAGCCGGCTCGGCAACGAGTCGGCTATTTCCCGTTTCCACATTTTATAATATAAACTTTATTAAAGCGGTTACAATCAGGAATCATGAGTGATATCATGGGGGTGAAGGAAGAAGCGAACCGAGGAGGAAGTACAATGCTGATCGACACAAGAAAAAGTAAGTATGCTAAAGTACATTCGATACCCGTCCAGGATATCGACTGGAACGAAGGCTTCTGGAAGGAAAGATACGACGTTTGCGCGGATGTAACGGTTCCTCATATTCGGAATCAGTTCGAAGATACATCGCCGACGTTTCATGTCGTAGAAAACTTCCGCGTGGCGGCTGGAATTCACGAAGGAACACACGAAGGAACGCCGTTCGGAGACGGCGATTTTTATAAATGGATGGAAGCGGCCATGTACGTTGTGGCCAAGCGCGGAGACAAAGAGCTAGAGAAGGACTTGGATGATTATATTGAACTGATCAGCAAAGCGCAGCAGCCGGACGGATACATCTCCACCAAGCAGATCATCGCCGATCGGAATGGCGGAGGCAACAGCCGGTTGGGCAATGTCAATGATTTCGAAGTGTATAACTTCGGTCATTTGATGACCACGGCTTGCGCCTATAAGCGTATTACGGGGAAGGATTCCCTCCTGAAGGTGGCGGAGAAGGCTGCCGACTATTTGAAAAACTTGTACGAAGAGGAGATTCGAAAGGGCGAGGCATTAACGGAGGTCTGTCCATCTCACTACATGGGGATCGTGGAATTATACCGAACGACCGGAAACCGTAAGTATCTGGAGCTGGCGGAGCTGGCCCTTCAAGCGAGGGACTTGGTGAAAAACGGAACCGACGATAATCAAGACAGAATCCCACTGCGTGAACATCGAAAGATCGTCGGCCATGGCGTGCGTTCGACCTACCTGTATGCAGGCGTCGCGGACCTCTATCTTGAAAATGGGGAAGAAGCGCTGAAGACAGTACTGGATTCCGTCTGGGAAAACTGTATCGACAAGAAATTCTACATAAACGGCGGTATTGGAGCGCTTTATTCCGGTACGTCGCCTTATGGCAAGTTTAGCTTCGACATGTCGAAAAACGTTGTCCATCAAGCGTTCGGATACGAGTACCAACTTCCTAATATTACGGCTTATAACGAAACGTGTGCGACGATCGGAAATATCATGTGGAACTTACGGATGTTCGCGATCGACCCGCAAGCGAAATATTTCGATATCATCGAACGCTCCATGCTGAATCTAACCATCGCATCCGTGAGTTTGTCGGGCGACCGATACTTTTACCAAAACGCATTGAGAAGAGTGAAACATTTAGATCATGAACTCATGTGGCCGTTGGAAAGAAAAGGTACACTGACTTGTTTCTGCTGCCCGCCGAATATGGCCAGAATTATTGGAGAGTCTAGCGAATACGCTTACATGATTTCCGACGATTCCGTTTACGCAGGTATGTATGGAGCGAATACGGCGAAGTTCCGTCTGAATAACGGCGCAGCCTTCACGATCGCGCAGAAGACGGAATACCCTTGGGATGGGCGCATCGTCATGGAATTTAAGGATGTGGAAACGGATGTGCCGATTGCGGTCAAGCTGCGCATTCCCGGCTGGGCAGCAGGAGGCTCCATTACGGTCAACGGCGAAAAGATCGCGGACTTGAACAAAAGCCATGCTTCCAGCTACTTCAGCGTTGATCTTTCCAAGATCGACGGAGCAAGAATTGAGTTGCTGCTGGAGATGCCGGTTCGTCTGACCGTAGCTCATTCTTATCTGGAAGAGACAGTCAACCAAGTTGCCGTGGAGAGAGGTCCGTTGGTGTACTGCCTGGAGACGCCGGATGTGCCCCTCCCGGAACTGGCAGACTTCATGCTGCCGACCTCCGCTACATTCGAAACCGTCCCTTACGAGATCAGCGGCAAACAGGTCCTGGCCTTAGAGACGGAAGGCGTAACGATGAAATGGAAGCAAGATAAGGACCGGGGGGCATTATATCAGACCTTGGATGTCCAAGGCTTGGAGCGAGTCCGTGTCCGAATGATTCCTTATTTCGCCTGGGACAACCGCGGCAACGGTGAAATGATGGTGTGGCTGCCGTTGTATTTTGGGTGAGTTCGAACAAACCTATGTGGTTCGACGATTTGTTGGTGGGATTGAATTGCCAAAAGATCATCTAACCGGGACGTTCACCGCGTTTCTTGAGATGGGAAACTTTCAACAATACATCAAGAAATAAAGCACAGCAGGACCGGTACTGATATGCTCCCCTTTACGTAGACAGGCGAAATAATAAAACCTGGTTGCCGAGGGGAGTTTTTTCATGCCCCATTATCGAGTATAGCGTAAAAGAGAAACTCTCCATCTTGAGAGAACTTGAAACCGGAGTAGGTTCACTAACTGGGGGCGACTGGAAATATATCAGTAACACAAGCACTTTAAAAGGATGGTGGTGGCGACTGCATTGCGTCTAGGGTTTGGAAGTCCGTTCAGAGAATTAGAGCTATTCGGTAGAAATCAAACAACAAGCAGTTCAAATGTTCTACGATTATTTCCGTTAGCTCGAAACGATGCTTTCTTGAGATCCAAACAAAGTGCAGCCGATGGATTTTTTTCTAGATACATTTGAAACTTCTCCATCTTATTTTATGAAATCATGGAAATGCTAATAAAGAAGTATATAATAAAGTGAGTCAGACAAATGAGGTGAAGAGTTATGAGATTAGAAATGAAGAACATTGGTTTGTTGGGTAAAGCGGATATAGAAATTAATGGCTTAACGGTTATTGCAGGAGAAAACGATACCGGTAAAAGTACAATAGGTAAGGTCTTGTTCTCCATAATCAAAGCTTTTACAAGATATTCTGAAGATTTTGCCGAGGAAACTAGAAAGTCATATTTTAATATGCTGGAAACCGTTTATTTTCAGTTAAGAAAATATGTTGATTTTAACGAGCATGAAGCGCTAAGGAAAGAATTTTTACCACCTAGAATATTTAGAGATATAGAGTATTCGCTAGATGTTGGGAATTTTGAGAATATAGATTTAATACTGAGTCAAAAAATTGAGCTAATAAAAAATTTGAATCTTCCAACCAGAATAATGGAATCAACAGTACACACATTATTAAATTTACGCTCATCTATTATTTATACAAACGAAAAAAAAGAGTACATTGTAAAAGCTTTAAAATTAGCTTTTATGTCTGAGTTTAATTCTGAAATATCAAATAAATACATAGAAAATGAATCTTTAATCAAATGTACTGAGGGGAATAACAAGGTTTTAGAAATATCCATTATAAAAGACCAAATTGATAGAATTGAATACTTTGATGAGCTTTTCTTTAGTGATGCAACTTATATAGAAAGCCCTTTGGTGCTTCAAATGTATGATGCAATTTCTAAAAGTACGGCTTTTTTTGAAGAAGAGGAACTTTTCACGAAATCATCTATAGTCCATAACCGTGCCTCAAAAAAGGTACAGATTGCTTTTCACTTGAAAGATTTGATTAATAAGATGGAAAATGCTCAATACTTTAAAAGTTTTAATAAACAATCAGAAGAAGAAGATATCCAACTATTTAACCGTATCTCTAATTTAATAGGCGGAGATGTTTCCTTTAAAAAACAGCAAAGAGACTTTGTCTATTCAAAAAAATCTATCGAAAAAGACATTAATATTAAATCTGGGAATCTCGCCACTGGAATTAAGTCTTTTGGAATACTCCAACTGCTTTTAAAGGCAGGATTACTTAATGAAAGGACACTTATTATTTTAGATGAACCGGAGATTCACCTACATCCGAAGTGGCAAGTAGAATACTGTAAAATGATTATTGAGCTAGTGAAGAGAGATATTAACATTCTAGTTACAACTCATAGTCCATACATATTACAAGCACTTAAAGTTTTCGCTGAGAATTCAGATATGGATGAAAATAGAATTAACTATTACTTTGCAGAAAAAGAAAGTGGGAATAATCACGTGAATATTGAGAATATTAACGGTAATCTAAATAAAGCATTTAGAAAGTTGTCTGAGCCAATACAAAAATTAGTGTGGGAGAACTAACTGGATGTTACAGAGATTATTGAGTTTTGGTGTTGAAAATGGAATTTTTAAAATATTACCGATTAAAGATATAGATAAATCATGCTGCAAGGTTTCTACTACCGAAGTAATTGATTTCGATGAGACAAAACGTATGATAATTGCGGAAATTAACAGTTCTAAATGGAAAATGCAAGAACCAAAGTCATGTGATGCTTTGAAAATTATACCACAGGTGAATAGACTTGATTTTATAGAATTCAAAGGACTCAACACGTTTTTGGAAAGATTGGAGGATTCAGGTAAAAATGTCGAGGAAGAAATCTCTAAACAAATCGGAAAATTTGAATTTGGAACAAAAATCTTTGATAGCTTTCAGGTATTAGATTATGTGCTTAAATCAGCAAAGTTTGGTATGTCAAAAACTGAGAGGCAGTCTTTCGCACTCGTTGAGAAGAATTATTTTATAATGGTCGATATTGAAGTTGGGGAGGATGGTATACAAGATTTTGCACTTATGATGGAGTTCCTTAGTCAAACTTCAAATGTTAGAAATACAATTTTGTCATATATAAAGGAAGATATTAAGGGTCTTGGTGGTAGCGGAATAGTGAAAATGAATAGCCCCAAACTTATTAATGTTAAAGAAGTAGATAAAATGTATGCATCGGTATTGTCAGCGGTAGCAAATCAGTAAAGATTATAATGCTGAATCCCATTTGATTACGCACATGTGGAGTGTTAAGCATTACTTAAATTGGGTGGGGGAATGATTTCCTCCGCTTGTTTCACGCCCCGAAAAGAAGTGTGTAATATCCTGATGCTTGCGTCGGAATAAACTTTAATCTTATGAATGAGCTTATAGTCATCATTCTCAAGATTAGGCTTTGCCGGTGGAATTCCTACAACTTAATGTTCCGTGTCATTCTTTGACTTATCGGTATTTCAAGTTAAATTTTGCGGGCAGCCTATCGACTTTGTTCAGTTTGAGTTCTCGCATTAGCTGACTATAACTTTCCCGAGTTGGTTAATTGATGCAGTAGGGGACGGAAACTCGCCTTCAAGCTATGTAAGCTTCTTTTTAACTCCTAGCAACACTCTTACCTGATAAATCTGAAATTATTTTGTAGCTGCAGATAACAAGTACTTAGTTCTACTGACAGAAGAGTTGGAAGTAAGCGAATACTAAACTTGACCGAGAAGATGTAGTTAAAGCATTCAATTATGCAGTATTTTTAATGATCTATATCGTAGTACATTTTGAGAAAATATAGTATTGGGAAAGTGTTTTCATGACTAGACAAATTATCTGAAATTGTTTAAATTCTTTTCAAAGTGGAAGCCTACCGTGTCAGGGGGTGTTCTTACTTTCACATTTGATAAGCGTAGGGATGATAATTTTTCCATATAACAAGGCAATAAGAGGAGTCGCAAACTCCTCTTTTTCCATTTCATACGATGGTATAATAAACACCACGAGATCAGCATTGAAAGGTAAAAGCATGAAGGTAAAAGAAGATTTCTTTACCCGCAAGAAAAACGACATCGGCGTCTCCCTAAATGACGTGCAAAAGAAGGCTGTCATTCAAACGGAGGGGCCGTTGCTGTTGTTGGCGTCTCCGGGCTCGGGGAAGACGACGACCATTATTATGAGGATTGGCTATTTGATTGAGGAAAAGGGAGTCGACCCGGCGAGGATCAAGGCGGTCACGTTTAGCCGGGCTTCAGCGAACGACATGAAGGAACGGTTCAAACGTTTCTTTCCCCATCTTCCGCCGGTTGATTTTTCCACGATTCATAGTTTCGCTTTCGAGGTTGTGAAAGAGCATTTCCGTCGAACAAGGACGAATTTTCAAATTATCGAAGGCGACCTAGATCCGCAGGAGCAGGTGAAGCTCGACACGAACGATCTGCCGTTGCATAAGAAGTTTATTTTACGAAATTTGTTCAAAACCATTGTCGGGGAAAACATGACCGACGATCAGATGGACGAACTGACGACGTACATCAGCTTTATCAAGAACAAGATGGTTCCTGCCGATCTTTGGTCAACGGTAAAAACGAGTGTGACGCAAGCGGAAAGATTACTACGCGAGTATGAGGCATTCAAGAGGTCGATGAACAAGTTGTTAATCGATTTCGATGATATGCTAACCCTAGCGGAGCAGGTGCTAGAGAAGGACGGGCAGCTGCTTCGGAGATACCAGGACCGGTTTGATTACATCCTTACGGACGAGAGTCAGGATACTTCCATGGTTCAACACGCGATTATCGAAAAGCTGGTTCGGAAGCACGGAAACCTTTGCGTCGTTGGCGACGAGGATCAGGCGATCTATAGCTGGCGCGGGGCGGAGCCGTCGTACCTGTTGAACTTTAAGCAAGTGTACCCTAATGCGACGACCCTACTGATGGAGCAGAATTATCGTTCGTCGAAGGATATTGTCCATATCGCCAATCAGTTCATAAAGCGCAATAAGAGCAGGTACGACAAAAATATGTTTACTGCGAATCCGCCAATCGAGCCGGTGAAGATCATAAGTTTGGCGGATTATCGTTACCAGGCCAAGTACTTGGTTCAAGCAATTCAGGAGATCGGGCAGCTTTCCGAAGTGGCGGTATTGTACCGTAACAATTCCTCTTCCATTTCTTTAATGAATGAATTTGACCGGGCAGGGATTCCGTTTTACATGAAGGATGCCGACAACCGGTTCTTTTTGCATTGGGTCGTCGAGGATATTTTAAATTTTATGCGCATGACCTTTACGGACAAGCGACCCGACCTACTAGAGAAAATTCATTTGAAAATGAACGGCTATATTAGCAAGCAGCAAATGGCCTCTCTGAAAGAAATCGACAACAACGAGTCCGTGTTCGATAATTTGCTGAATCACGTCCCGTTGCAGGAGTATCAGGTCAAGCTGTTACAGGCGTGCAAGGAAACATTCGGACAGATGAAAGGCATGCCGCCGCGTCACGCGATCCGCGTTATTCGCGATCGGTTAGGTTACGAAAAGTCGCTTGAAAAGATGTGCGAGCGCCTTGGATTCCGGAAAGAGTACTTGGTGGGCATCCTTAACACGTTAGAGGAAATTGCCGATACGCTTGTTACGATGGAAGACTTCGCGAATCGGCTCAAATATCTGGAATCGGCATTGAAAACTTCCAAATCCAGAAGAGGGCAAAACGCGGTGACGTTCTCGACGTTTCATAGCTCTAAGGGATTGGAATTTGAGCACGTATATATGATCGACCTGATTGAAGGAATCATCCCGTCTAAAGACGATCAGGAGAAAGTCGAACTAATGGAAGAAGCAACCCGCCTATTTTATGTCGGCATGACGCGGGCGAAGAAGCATTTGGAACTCATTTCTTATCGGGAGAGGGATGGGGAAAAAGTTGCGGAGTCCTTATTTGTAACGAACGTCCGGAACATCATGAACCCGCCGAAGCAAATTCCAAACGACAATGGGCCGCCGGTAAGGGTAAGAAAAAGGAAAGAGACAGCGGTTCCTCTGCACAATCCCAACGCGATCCAAAAGACGGCTGATTTGAGGATCGGAACATTCGTGAAGCATCGAGTGTTCGGACAGGGCGAAATCATGCAGCTAAGCGAAGATACGATCGAAATTAGGGTCAAGGCGGAGCTTAAAAAGCTCTCGGTGAAGACATGCTTGGAGATGGGATTGCTGGAGTTGGTATGAGGGAAGCCAGGGTCCGTGCAGCAAAACACAATTTGGGAGACGAAAAAGGAAGCGGGCTTTTCCGCTTCTTTGTTTTAGGCGTAAGAACTTCATTGTAAATGCCAACGTATTCGAACCCTGAGCAAGTCAATTTCAACGTTTAATTTCCCTTTCATTGTAAATACTGTCTATTAGACAAAACTATTTGAGTATGGACGATCGGGAAGTTCCTTCTCTATAGTGACGAATATGTTAAATGGTTACATATATTACTTACTCTGATACAATGTTAATTATACACATGCTAATTAACGTTTTTATAGTGCTAATCTATCATTACCCTACCCTGTGGAGTTGATTTAATTGACTACGAATAAGTCTAGTTTGGTTCAATTTATTGAGCAATGGAACGACGAATTGGCCACTCTGATTTACAAAATGGAAACGTTAATTTACCAAGACCCGGCCAGCGCGATGTTGAAAGCCCGGGTATTTGTGGAGGAGATACTTCAAAGGGTATTTCAAACAGAAGGAATCATTCTCCAGGAAAATTTAAGCCTTCACGACAAAATCTCATTATTAAGCACTAAGGAGTACATTACTAAAGAAACCCAAAGTTTGCTGCACACAGTGCGTCTGGCGGGGAACAAAGCTGCACATAATGCGAATTACGATGATTTAAGTGAAGCAATAAAGCTGCATAGAGCAGTGTACATGATCTTTAAATGGTATTACGAAACGTATTTATCATTCCAATCGTCGGTACCTGATTATGCATATCCGAAACCTCCTTCCGAAAACTCGGAGGAAATTCAGCAATTAAAAGCAGAAGTAATGAAAATTATGGAGATGGTTCGTGCAGAACAAGCCGGCAAACTGCCAATGACTGAAGAAAGTGTGGAAATGGCGGTTCCGGGAACTAATCCATCTTTGCTTCAGTTGAATTTACCCGCAGGACATAGTTATTTGCTACGGGAAATGAAAAGACTAAGAGATTCGTCGAAAGAAGCGATTGAGAACGCGAATGCGTTCAGTAAATATAAAGAGTATCTGCATGTGGAACGCAAAGTTCAAATCGACCTAGAAGAATGTTTAAGGCGTAGGAAAGACTCGCCAAACTCAAACTTGATATTGCTATGCGGTAATGTTGGTGACGGGAAGTCGCATCTTCTGGCCTATTTGAAAGAAAATAGACCGGAACTCTTGGAGAAATATGAAGTTTTTAATGATGCTACAGAGAGCTTCTCGCCTACGAAAGATGCTATGGAAACGTTGGATGAAATATTGAGGGATTTTTCCGATGAACGAATCGCTACGTCGGGAAGAAAAGTGATCTTAGCCATAAATATGGGGATTTTGCACAATTTCATCTCTTCGAAAAGTCGAGAAGGAGTAACGTACAGCCGTCTAGAACGCAATGTGAATGAAAGCGGACTGTTTTCAAATGAAGTTACACAAACGAACGGGACGGATGATTATTTCGACATATTAAGCTTCAGTGATTACCATCCATACGAGATTACAGCGAACGGGGCGGAATCGAGTTTTTATACTGCAATTCTTGAGAAAGTTTTTGCCCCGAACGAAGGGAATCCCTTTTACTTAGCTTATAAAGAAGACCTGACTAGAAACGTGAAGACGATGTTGCATGAGAATTATTTATTCATGCAGAACCCGACTGTTCGGAAACAGGTTGTACAATTTATTACCCAGGCGATTATTCAGTACAAACTGGTCGTTTCTGCCCGGGCCTTCCTCAACTTTATTGCAGACATTGTCGTTCCAGACGACATGACGCCATTCGATTTCATGGGCGATTTGGAAAGAATGGAACAGTCCGTCCCAACGTTAATGTTTAAACGCCGGGAACGCTCCTTTATATTGCGGGTCATGCATGAACTAGACCCAATTCACAAACGAAATGAACACACGGACAATATTATTATTGAGTTAAACACCTCGAGCAACTGGTCGAAGGTTGTAGAAGCTCACATAACGAATGACGTTGCACTGAGATGGTTAAAAGTATTTCAGCAATCAGACGAGGTTGAGTTTGCTCCCAATGTTTTCTCATTATACTGTGAATTCATCATCCGCCTAGCGGAATTAACAAACCCGGAGTTTTATGAGAGAACTAGTTCGAAAATTTACAAAAAATACTTGAAATTGCTTTTTGGCGTTAATGTAGGTGAGAAAGAGGCACTCAAAACTCTTTACGAAGAAACGAAGGAAGCAATCCATCACTGGAGAGGCTCTCCATTAAGGGATTATGTGTACATTAACAAACCAACGGATATGATTCGGATTGCACAAAGACTACAGTTAAAACCGGATGTATCGCATATTACGCAGCTACCGCAGGAGAAATTGGAGAAGTTTCGCAATACGATTAAGGTAGCCTACCGATCCCCCGACCAGCAAAGCATTAGTTTGGAAATCGACTATCCACTATTTGAACTATTGCAAAAAGTATTAAACGGTTATTGTCCTAATAAGAAGGACGAAGAAGATGCTGTAAATTTCGTGGAGTTTGTCGAGAGATTAATGAGACTCGGGGAAAAGAAGAAGGAATTATTGGTTCACTTCCCCCAGGACTCCCGTATGTACAAACTATACAAAGATGACTTCTCCGGCTTTGTTTTTGAAAAGGAGTAATTAGAGGATGACAATAATGTTGAAACAGGAACAGTTAGAAAAGAGCTATAGAAATAACCACCCCCAATCAACGCCTGTAAATCCTGTTCTTCCTTTCGTAACAAAGCAGGTGAACGAATTCCAAGGGGGGATTGACGTACTCATAGGTGAGTATGTCCGTCAAATATGCGGCCATGCGATAAAATCTCCAGAAAAACACAAGGATGAATTGGAATTTGAAGACCCGCTTATTTTACAATTAACGAGCCAAATTGACTTTAAGAACGAGGCGCAGTTAGATCTCGAGCGCTTCCTGAGATATTTCCTTTTTGGAAATGACCGTAGCATGAATGTTTTCCATCCGTATATTTACAACTACCTACCAGAACCGGATAAGGAAAGCCTACGGAAGTATGCGGCGTTTATTTCAGATGTGCTTGTAGAGGGCGACAGCAATATAGCGGAGATCTTTAAAGATAAACAAGCGGATGATTTGTTAACGGAGTTAATCCTTAATAATCTCCAGGTTGTGTCCGTAAACCGTAGGGAGAAATCCAAACATCAAGGTTTGCTTCCTTTTCTGTCGGCAATGTACCGGGAAGACCTGCTATTCCTAAGCAAATACAAAGATTACTTTTTATCGCATTTCCCTTTACTAACACATTTTTACGCCTTTATGTATATCTGTCAACTAGCCTTTAAATTTGAGCGTTTCTTACATGCAGATTATAGTCAGGCCACACCATTTTACTTCGCCTTGGAGTGGGAGACATTAAGTAAAAGGCGCAAAGCTACCGAGGAGCTAGGTTATCGGGCAATAAAAGATAAGCTTCCGAACTTATTTGTTCACGTGCATACTATGACTATGTTAAGCATGCACTCCGATACGGAAGGGCAACCGTTCTTAACATACGTTGACATCGATCAGAGGTTGGCTTCGGATGATAATCGGATTGAATTTGTCAACAGTATAAACAGATGGTTACGTACTTACAGGAAAACATTCTTGAAGGATGGCGAGAATCAACAGTTTCCAGATTACAACGAACTTGGCGAAGCGATGAAAGGGCTATTCCAAACCGTACAACAGGGAGTAAATCAAGAAGCGGCAATGAAATACGGTAAAAATCTTCCCGCCTTTGGAGGGAAAACTTTAATCAAAAGCCGGAGCAGTTTAGGCCAGGTATTTAATATGACCCAAGAGATGTTATTACTGTTGACGGCAGTTTGTGTTAAGGAAACTCGTATGCCATTAAATGCTCTGTTCACGGAGTTTACGAAACGTGGAGTCGATTTTGATCGGCTTTCGAAAAAGGCGATCATTGAATTATTCGACACCTTGAATATCTTGGACAAAAAAAGTGACAGTGGAGATGCTCAATATGTCAAACCCATTCTTTAAGAAGATTGCAGAGATGTTGTTTCAGTTCTTCCAGAGAGAGTTAAACTCGCCGGGGGAGCGGTACTATCTTCAATTAGATCACGAGAATGATGTAGAAGAGATGGCCAAAGCGTTGCATATGCATCCCGAGTGCAAACCATTTGTATACCAGCACCAATACGGGGAAGCATATACCACGTTTGCTATTCCTATTAACGGGATCGACCTCGTTGTTGCATACACGTCGAACACTGTAAAACCGGATTTCTTGGTAACGTTACGTAATCAGGTAGGGGAGCAAAAGGGGGAGTGGGAGAGTACAGCTTTATTAAGCATCGTATCCTCCCAATTGGACTCGATTCAAGGTGGAAGCAGTGACCTCTCGAAAGAGGGCATGCCTCTACACGCGCACTCGATTGTTGCCCACTTAAAGCATGAAATCGAAAACAGCGTTTTAAGTAAGGTAGAACAGTTGATTTTATTGGATCGTATGGAATTGACGTTGCAGGAGCAGATGTTCCAACAAATCACAATATTTGATTTTGAGGAAATTTTTCGCATCCTGGAGGTAGGTTCGATCCAAGATGAAGATTATAAAGCGCTAGGTCTTTTCAAAGATGCGGAGTTAGATACATTCAAGGGAAATAAGCTAAAGGAACGGTTGGATGTAAACCGCGAGCTCTTCGATTTTGTGAAGAACATCCATGATTTCGGCTTGGACTTTGAGGAACTAGACAAGAAATTCGCCGGCAAGGGTAGGGAAAAACTGGAGGGGGAAGATTGGGCGGTTCTCCCATTTTCAGAAATCTTAAAATCTAAGCAAGAGCATGATAACTCAATGAAAGCCCAGGTAGACCTGAAGGCAATAAAGTATCATGATAAGACGCTCCTATGGGACAAACCGGTAAAAGAAACGAAGGCGGGCACGAGAAAAAGACATATTCTTTTATTTAACCCAGGTCGTGCGACATCGGTCCAATTGTCCGTATCCTTTCTTCTTGAAGGGGAAGTAAAAAGTCTACATGAGAAGTTTCTGCGCACGTCTGGTAAAGAGGTTATTACGAAAGTCGGTAAAACCAACTTACAAATTGAGATCCAAGGAACAGATCAATGCGTCTTTACGAAGGTAGATTACAAGCATAACAATAAGTCTGCACTTGGTGCAGAATTACATATTGCAGTAATTCCATTGGATCCGACTTACTTTGAAAACTATCGGGCAGCCTACTCGGTTAACGTAAAGGGTAAATATATCTCAATCCAATTTGAAGGTAGTCGTCTATTGTTTGGCCAAGGTTCGGAAGAGACGCTTGTTGATGTGAATGAAGATGGTCAAACGGTAACAATCCCGAGTGAAAGAAGGTTGGTTGTACAACCACAACCGGATGCTTTTGCCGATGATGAGACGCTCCGTCTTCAGCTTGCACATGGCAATACTGCGATTCCAATAAAACTCGTCAATGAGCTGCCAGAGTCTATTCCGATCACAGGATCACGTATTTGGAAGTTGAAGCGTGAAAGTCAGCGGAGTTTCGAATGGAAAAACAATCGATTAATGCTTGGCAACCGGGAATTTTATATGCATGGAGAAGACAAGCAGTTTTTCGATTGGGAAATGAAATGGATTGAAGAAGGTTACAAGTCGGCTACCTACATGTCTGGTAATTTAGTCCGTGTGAATGTCGAACTTGACGAGGATCTTCGTGAGGCCTATAGCCGATTTGTAAATCAATTTCTAGCGACTCGAAATATCCCCAGCCTGACTCATTATACTGATGAGATGGTAGTAAGAGCTAAGGAATACTTGAAGGCTTACACGCGCGTGATCGAATCGTTTAAAGAGAATAAAGAGGCTGGGGAGCGCGGGAGGTCGCTGTTTAAGTTAGGCGTTATTAGGGCAAATAACGTTATTTATTTCACTCCGTTCCACCCGCTGCTTGTCGCGTATCAACTGCAGTTGAACGAACTTCTAGGTTCCGAGGAAGTTGATAGCAATATACTGAATCGGTTAAGACCAGATGCTTTATTACCCTTCCTATATGATGAGGAAGACAGGTTGTATAAGCCGGAACCGCAGACTCGGTTGATGGAGTGGATGGTCTACAAACCGGTAAGTCAAGTTTCTGTCTCGGATGCCAACAAGTATTTGGCGAAGGTGATCGAAGATAAGTTGCATCAATTCGAAGAGCATTTCGGCTATCTCTTAGCGGAGGGTTCCAAGGCGCCGGTAAAGATTAACTTGATTCACATTGAGAATGATACCGAGGTGTTAAGGGGAATCATCCAGTGGATGCTTCGAGTAATCGAACGTAAGGGAATCGATAGCGTTCACGCACTAGAATTAACATTGTATAGAGGCAGCAAGTCCCAAAGTGCATTCGATTTGTTTTCGAGAGTAGCTACTGTTGAAGAGCTGCAGGAAAAATTCGAAATCTCGCTATCCTCAAAACAGTACGACGCTGCGGATTTGTTACGCACGATTCGCACGAAATTAACTTATTATAAACAGGAAGAAAACCATAACTACAAATATGCTCACATTTCGTTCTACAAAATGCTGGCGCAAGAAAAAGATGCCTTGCAGCCGATGAACGAAATGGTGGCTGGCGTTGCGTTGGAAGGATTATATTCGTTTGTACCCGCAATGAAGTCGGAAGAGAACTATCGCAGCGGGTTCGGTGTAAAAGGTTATAAAATTGAAGCCGAGAACGTGTTGATGAATACAGTCTACTACCTCAATGAGATTGCGGCAAACTTGAGGAATGGCGGAAATGACGCATATCGCAAGGCGGAGGCGATTTTTTCAAGGACGACAACAGCTGACGAGAAGACGCTTGAAGCGATTTTCAATGCTTCGTATTGGGTTACGTTCGTTGATTCTAATATTGACTTGGAGTTCTTCCACAGCTTTAAGAATCTTGTTGTGATTCACTACAGCGATCAATATTCGACGACTTCAAAATATGATGCGATTACGGTTACGGATAAATCGGCTCAGTACTATGCTGTAATTAAAGATGTGCTAAGCAGAAAACAGGTGGAAGTAAGCCATGAGGGAATTCAGAATACGGTAAAAGCATTTAATACGTTTAACGGGGAATGGCTGCTTCGTATTATTGGGAGTAAAGGACATTTTACAAGGGAGAAGCTCAGCATTATCTCAGCGATCAAGTTTTCCCTTGCATTTTTTGACCATCCCCATATTTTATGGGTCCCGATTTCATTGGAGGAGATCCTGAGGGTCGCCGGAGCCGTCAGTTTAAACAAATCGGAGGGCGTGTTCTCTGCAAAGAATTTGGGAGTAACCGGAGCTCACAGTGATGATTTGCTATTAGTCGGGCTGGAAGACCGGGGTAACAAATTGAAAATGCATTTCTATCCTGTGGAGGTTAAGATCGGAATTAACAATGGAGCGGTCATTGGGAAAGCCAAAGACCAGGTGCATAAGACAAAGAAAGTTATAATTGATGCGCTAACGAATTCGAATATGCCGTTTACGAGCATGTTTTACCGTTACTTTTTCGCGCAACTCTTTATAACGAATGCACAGAAACTCCATCAAAGCGAATTTTGGCCGGAAAAACCCGAGTATTTGCTTCCAATTGAATATATTGAGAAGTTACTCAAGGATGATTTTGCGATTTCTGACCATGTGAATTCCTTGATCGGTGATGGAGCGGTTCTTTCTTTCGAAAAGGCCGCGTATGTCAGAAGCTCTTCTATTGAAGATGGCATTACGTATATAACGTTGCCGGAAGCGGATGGTTACAATATACTGACCAAATCAATGGAGAGCACGAGAACTTGGATTCAATATCAGGATAACGATTTTATTCGAGAGCGCATGTTGTCCTCTCTATACCGGATCAATCAGGATGATCTCCAAGATCGCAGCGCAAGTGACCGTCACCCTGAGTCGACTAAAAGTGCTGAACATCAACAAGACGACGAAATTGGGTCAGCTGAGGAAAGTGAAGAGGAACAGACGGAAACAATCGAGGAGACGTTAACAGATCCAACCGATGCAGATGATGGAGAATCTTTAACGGTAGTTTCACCCATCACGGAAGAAGGCTCGGCAACAAGTAACATTGCTCAGGAAGAACCCGAAACGGGCGCTATGGATGAAGTTTCGGTCGAGAACATAAGATTGCTTATCGGTAAGGCAGAGAACAGTGAGAGGAAAATTTACTGGGAATATGGGCATGCCGAACTCGCAAATCGACATTTTCTGATATCTGGAAAATCGGGGCAAGGAAAAACGTATTTGATTCAATGCTTATTGCTTGAACTATCGAAGAAAGGGATTTCGAGCCTCGTCGTCGACTATACTGAGGGGTTTTTGCCAAATCAGCTGGAACCGGAGTTCATAGAACATCTCGGACCCAAACTGATCCAGCGGGTAGTGTTTAACGATAAATTCCCGATGAATCCGTTCCGTAAAAACATACGGAATATTGGCGGGATCACGCTCCCAGAAGGAGATACGGACGTTGCAGAGAGGGTCAGGAGTATCTTCGCTTCCGTTTACAAGTCCCTTGGGATTCAACAATTGAATGCGATTTACGATGCAGTATTACGTGGCTTAAGTCAATATGGGGACCAGTTCACGCTTCAGCAGTTAAGACAAGAGCTGGAGAGTGATGGTTCGACATATGCTAAAACTGCATTATCCCAGATTCGTCCATTCATTGATCGAGATCCTTTCACGGATGGCGACCCCATTAATTGGGGCGATATCTTACATGGGACTGGCGAAGTTTACATTATTCAACTCACCGGTTACCCAAGGGAAGTGCAATTAATATTAACGGAGTTCGTGTTATGGGATCTATGGAATTACTCCATAAGAACCGGTAATAAAATGAAGCCTATTCCGATCGTATTAGACGAGGCTCAAAATCTAGATCATAGTGAAAATTCGCCTACGACGAAGATTTTGACAGAGGGAAGAAAATTCGGTTGGTCCGGCTGGTTCGCCACACAGTTCCTAAAAGCACAACTAGGGAACGACGAGTTAGCGAGATTACAAAACTCAAGTCAAAAGTTGTACTTTGCACAACCCGAGCAAGAAATTTCATATATTGCCGGAAACCTCGCTAATGATCCGACGGAACGAAAGAAAGTGGAGCAGTTGCTTTCCAATTTGAGGAAGGGACAATGTGTTTTTAACGGTCCCATTCTTAAAGATGGTGGTTCGCTATCGGCCCCTACTGTGACTGTAGTAAACATAACCCCACTCAAAGACCGAATATAGCCACCCTTTAAGAATGAAAAGGCCTGTAGACGAAGTTCCAATAGGAACAAGTCTACAGGCCACTTTCATTTACAACATCTTGATTCGGAAGTCCTCAAGCGAGGATTGACCCTCTGCAACTTGCTGCAGTGCCCTAAGCCCCGCTTCAATGTACGCAAGCATATAATCGCTTACAGTTTCATCGTCGATAGTTTGCTGAAGTTCCTGAACAATAAGATGTTTGAAAAGGAGATATTCCCGGTCTCTAATCAATCCATCCGGGATCATCCATTTGTTCTTTTCATCCTTCGGCGGCTCAAGCATGTATTTACCAAGCGCAATACCTTTGGCTAAAGCTATTCTTAGTGCTGTGGGACGATCAACCCCCGCATTTGCACAAAGCGAGTCCAACAATTCTTTTCCCGTTCCGGATAAATTACGTTTGCGATTAGACACTGGATCACACCTTTACAAAGTCGAAGTAACCGTCGCGAATTATGGTGTACTTTTTCTTTTGATCGTAGTCCAACATGTATTGGCGGTAGGAATGTTGTTTCATTAAAGAAACATATTCCTTGGTTATTTCCGTATCTGTAGACAGAATTATGACTTGTTCACTTAGGTTTTTATAGTAGTGATGAATTAAGTGATTGCGATGCTGGCTATCAAGGCGCCCGAGTGGGGTATCAATTACCATTGGTAATGACAAATCCGACGCCTTGGTTAATGCCCAAATTAAAGAGGATGCAATCATTTGCATCTCGCCGGCCGAGCGATCTTGAATGCTGATCTCTTGTTGGCGCTCATTATATAGGCGGATTGTGTATGTGTTGACGTCAAACTCAATTTTCCCAAACTCATCTTGCTTCCGGAAGAGAGTGGTAAGCATTTTTGCAAATTCTTCCCTAATGAACTCTGCTTTGAGTTGAGTCATTTCTTGAACATATTGACGCATCCCGTTTTCCAATTTAGTAATGTTGTTTAACCGTTGAGCCAACCGCCCGCTATCGTCCACATTTGTCGAACTGCGGGTCAGTTTTCCTTGTTCTTGAGATTTTTCTTCTTTCAGAATTTGTATTTTGTTATTGAGAGTTCTAATCTTTACATCTAACACACCGATTTTCTTCGTTAATAAGTCGATTTTGCTGTTCTCTTCCGCTACGTCTACCGCCTCCGGGGCATTGCGAAGTTCAGCTTCAATCGAAGACAGTTCTTGTTGGAGCTCGTCAATCTGATTCACGAGACGGACGACACTGTTCTTGTCTGTCTTCGGAAGATTTACAAGGTAGTTGTAATCAGCGGGAGATAAATCGTGTAATTCCTTCCCAGAGCTTTCTGGCTGGTCTTTGATATTGTGCTCTTTTTTCCACAATTGTTCACCCGCTTCTCTCAGTTGAGATAGCTGCTCGTTAGAAAGCGGCGGTGTAATTGGCTGCTGAATTAGCTGATTAAAGAATGTGTAATAAGGTGTTAACTTTGCTTCTTGAATCAGTCGGCGTTGACGCAAGTCATATTCTTTACGAAGTTGATTTTGGAGTAATTGTATTTTTTCACTAAGTATGATCTCAATGGCTTTCGTTTGAATAAGGTCATTGAGGCTATTTACGGCAAAGTCCAACTTCTGTGCGACTTGGCCTTGCTTATTAATAATGGTTTCCCTTGATCGCGAATTGAGCAACATCTTTTCATTACGAGTTCTTTTCGCTTCATCAAGAAGCGCTAGTAGTTGCTTCCGATCTTTCTCAAAAGCATCCCGTTTTTGTTCCTGCTCCGCAAGGTCGGATTCGATTTCTGTAAGACGTTTTGCATGGCCAGTAACAACAGTTTGATTTTTTGCTTTGGCTAGATCTTTGGCAACGGAATTCCTCAAAATTTCCAAATCTTTAATAAGGAATTTATAAGCTTCGATTCCGCTGATTTTATGGATTGCTTCCTTCATCTCTTGGCTGTTCTGGCGAAGAATAATTTCTTTGATCTCCTCGCCATCGAAAATGAAAAACGGAGCGGCATGGTATGGAATCATACGATCGATGTAACGATAATAAGCAGCGATGCTCTCTACATTCGCTTTTCTTCCACCCATCATGCCGGGTTTTCGCACACTAATTTCGCGGTTTTCATTAACGAGCACCTTATTGGAATTAAATGTCCATTTGACAACTAAATCCCATTCTTCACCGCCACCTAATTCCAATGAAAGGCAGATGGAGCACTCTCTTCCGCCTTCTTCGAAGAACGTATTGTTTAAAACATTTGAAAATTGCCTTTTGTGCTCGGCGGGGGATAAGCCTCTTTCGCCAAACAAGGCATAATGAATCGCTTTGAGAAGAGTCGTTTTACCTGCGCCGTTTAATCCGCCAATCAGTATGATGTTTTGTTGACCTTCTTCTCGAACGGCCTTTGGAATGTATAAATCAAGCTCTTGTACGCCGTAGTAAGTTTTATAGTTTTGAAGAAGCAGTTTCTTTATGATCATTCCAAACCACCCTTAATATCCTTGCCATAAAAATCGATTAATTCACGGTATTCCTTTAGTCTTGCTGCTTCGACTGTATTCTCATAAGAGAACTTGTTTGCTGATTTCAAAAGTTCGGATACGAGTTTCATCGGAAGTCCATTTTCCCTGCATATTTTAGACAGTAGTTGGATCTCCTTTTCCTTCATCTTACGCATAGGAGTTCATCCTTTCTAAACATTACCCGCGCAGTATTCCAATAAATTTCTCAATCTCCTCGATGGTATTAAATTTAGAAAGAGAAATTCGTATTGAGGAACGAATTTCGTCGAGGCTACACCCGATACTGCTAAGCACGTGGGAGGGCTTACTGCTACTGCAAGCCGAACCACTAGAAACGGCTACATAAGGAGCAAGTTTCTTGATTAACAACTCATTGTGTATCCCTTTAAATCTCACGTTCACAATGCCGGGCAACTTGTTGCTTGAAGGAGAATTAAAAGTAACAATGCTTTCGAAATGCTCTTTAAGTTTTGCAGTAAGGTAAGATTCCAATGAAGCGATATGATTTTGGTTTATGGTTAGATCCCGTTTCGCTACCTCTGCCGCTTTCCCAAACCCAACGATGGCTGGAACGTTAAGAGTTCCGCTACGTAAGTCGAACTCTTGTCCGCCACCATGAATTAATGGGGATAAGCGCGGGCGAATCCCCAATTCATCTTTTCGTATGATGGCGGCGCCAATACCTTTCGGACCATGAATTTTGTGAGACGATATTGAAACATATTGAATCGGCAGGTCCGCTAGACAGACTGGAACTTTCCCTAACACTTGGGTAGCATCCGTATGGAATGGTATGTTGTATTGTTTTGATAGGGACGAAATTGTAGCGATGTCATTAAGCGATCCTACTTCGTTGTTCCCCCACATGATGCTAATTAGAAGCGGCGGCTCGTTCTGTGTAATTAGTTGGCGCAACTGTTCCATGTTTACATGACCGGCAGCGTCCACATTAACTAATTCGACCCGGATTCCTTTGGTTTGCAAGTAGTTCGCAACTTCCAAGATCGAAGAATGCTCAGCTGCGCTTGTAACGAAATTTTTCCCGGATCCCCAGAAAGCGTCGGCGACACCTTTAATGATCATATTGTTGCTTTCCGTTGCGCCACTCGTGAAGATCACCTCTTCAGCGTCGCAACCTAGCAGTTCTGCGACACTGTTACGTGCAGCTTGAACTGCTTCTTTAGCTCGTTCCGCAATAGGATAATACTTGCTGGAAGGATTACCGAACTCATGCAAATACGGGAGCATGGCTTCCCTAACTTCCGGATCCAGCGGTGTCGTAGCTGCGTTATCAAAGTAGATCACGATCAGCTAACCTCCGTTTTACCCAAAAGGTTAATTATAAACTTCTCGGAATTTCCAGCATATTGGTACTCGTTTTCGAGGAGTTTTACGCCACGTTCTAGATGAGCAAGGAACAGTCCGGGGAAGTACTCCTCATCTGTCACTTCGCGGCCTTCGTATTGCGTAATAAGTGCTTTGAATATATAATCGTACGTTCCTGTCAGGGTATTGCGATTGAACTCAAGGCCCCCCTGGTCTTTAACATTAGCATGGTGAATTTCGCCCGACTCTCGCAGAGAGAGTGATACCGCAATTCTACTGAGGATATTTGGCGTGTAGCCTGTTGAATTCTGCAAAGTTTTTAGGCGTTCTGCTGTTTCCCTTGAAGTCTTAAGACGAAATTGCATAAGGTTCAATACCTTCTTTACCTTGAGAATTGGAAATATTGATCGAACACATGCACAGTTGAATCCTCGGTACTATAATCAAGCAGGTAGTTTTTTGCGACGATTGGGTAAATTAAATTGTAATGCTCCTCGTCTATTTCCGAATCCGTTGAGAGGATGATGACCTGTTCGCCGCACTTTGGAATGAAATGTTGAATAATACTTTTCTTATGCGTTTGATCCAGACGCCCCAATAAAGTATCAAATATAAAAGGAAGCCTTCGGTTCGCACTCTTTGCCATAGCCCACATTGTTGATAAAAGCAATATTTGTTTCTCGCCAGCAGAGAGGATATCTTTCGAGATTTCTTCGTTTTGAGCATTATAGAGTTTTAACTGGAAAGTTTCCGGATGAATCCAGATTCGTACTACAAACAGTTCTTTACGAAATAGCAGCCGAAGCATCTTTACTGTTTCTATTTCTACCTCTTGTAGTTTCTTCGTAAGCTGGATCTTCCGGAAGTGCTTGCTCACTTCAGCAACCCTAGTCGATATTGAAAATATGTTTTCGTTTTTCTTGTTTCGGATCTGTTTTTCCTTTGCTGTTAGAAGCAAGTGGTTGACTCGTTGGATCTCCTCTTCGAGCTCCGCCTGGATAACTTTCTTTTGTTCGATTTCATGCTCCAACAAGGTGATTGTGCTTTGCGTAGTCGAGATTTTATTTAATAAATCGTGTAGTTCGCTTGTTTCGTCGTTTTCCGACAGTTTTTTCCGAATTTGTTGACTTTGCTTAATAAGATCCGCATTTTTCTTGAAGCTTTCTTTGAGCGCTTGAGAATCAAAATTTTGCAATTGAACAATCATGGACTGGATTTCGCTTCTTTGCTCGAATGAAGCCCTGTGAATCGGCGCAGGAAGTTGGTTAGAAAGATAAGCAACCATTTCATCGCGCAATTGGGAAGCGGCCTCCTGGGCCTGTTGCAACGAAATGCTTCCTCTTCGTTGCATCTGGTTGAGAATATGTTGTAACCCGTCGGGATGGAAGAGGGTATCCACGTTCTCAACCAGTTCGTATTTAATTTCATTTTGCATTTGCTTGGCAATATCGGTTAATTGTTGCTTAACAAGTGCAAATGGGAGTAATGAAGACAAAGTTTCCCGCGTCGACTCCATCATTAATTTCCGGTTAAGTTCAATTTCGTTTTGTTCGCGAAGCAGCGCTTCGCGTTGATCCTTTAACAAGCCACCATGCGTCTCGTAGTTCCGAACCAAGTCTTTATATATATCATGGTTGTCTTCCAGTTCCTGTTCTATACGTTCAATGTCGGATACTAGGTTCATTTTTTGAGACTGAAGTGTCTCAAACCGAGAGTTCAGCTCTATAACTTCTTGTTGATCTGCAGTAAGTGTATTCTGAATGTTTTCCAGCTTTAGATAAGAAGCCAGGTCTGATTCCAAGTGTTCAAATAAGTCTAAGTTAAACATAACCTTGGAGCTTTCTTTTAAATAATCAGACAGGACTTCGTCAGAAATTACTTGTGAAATTTTTTCCCCATCGAATAGACAGAGATCCATAAGTTGAGGAGGCGTATTTTCACGCAGTTTATTCTGAAACAGTTCCCGCTCTAATATAGACAACTCCACCCGATTCCGAAGCACAGTAAAGTCTTCTTTCAAACTATTTTTTGTAGGAGTCCAGCTTCGGAGCAGTGTATAATGATTTTTTTGAAAGTCCTCAACAATTTCGACATCTAGGATGATTTGAAACCTTTGTTCTTTATTTTTTCGGGCAACATTATTCAATTTGCTCTGAATTTTTTCAAAGTACGGTATTGACTCCGTTTTATACCCATAAGCTAACGGTCCAAATAAAGCAAGTTTTACACTCTCTAAAATCGTTGTTTTTCCAGCGCCGTTTTTTCCCCCAAACAGCACAACGTTACGTTGACTTGACTCCGTGCGTAAATCGAAATCATAATTTCCGTGGAAAGCGCCGATATTGATTAATCGAAGTCGAATAAATTTCATTGTTTATAACCATCCACTTTTCCGAAATGAACTTTGTCTTGATTGAATACTTTATTGAAATCTTGTAACAGACCTCGTCGAACTTTAAACCCTAGGTAGTTTTTTTCTATCCCGATCAGTTTCTTCAAGAGGTCTAAGTCCACATCATACTGGGAACAAAGCAGCTCCAGATCCGTTATTTGATCTTGTTCAAACAATGGACGATCGTTATATTCCCAATCTAGATCGTCTCCGAACACCTCTCTGTATATCGTAGGGAGGGAATCGTCCCAATCCCCGTCCTCAAGCCAAAATTTACGGATCATTCTTAACTCGTCTTCCTGAATTAACTTGTAATCCGGATCGTAAGGGTTTCTTGTATTCTTTTGTGTAATAAGCAGTTCTTTAAGAATCATTTTTCTTGCCTGTAAAGTAAACGGCCCTAATCCTAACTCCCGGTCTTCGCCTTCTCCGACGAAGTAAATAGAACCATTCATTCGATGTTTTTCCCGATATTCCCGTTCATCACGAATTTCCGATAGCCAGTTTCGGAATTTAAGGAGCGGGGTCATCCAGTCTTCTCCGCTTTCAATAAACCCGATGAGCGCCTTATCTTCCTTGACCACGGTACATACCCAGCAGCCGAATCGACTGTTTCCACAAGAACCGGCGCTTTCCTTGATTTCTTTGTCGACAATCAGTGGGCATTCTCCACCGGATGAATTTTGATATAAAGCATGAAGTTCATTATTATCGGTGCCCCACGGTGTTTTGCCGTGATTACTCAACAAGTACTCCCACACATCATCTAATGAAAAATCTCGAATAGGGGCATATACATATGCGTTTGAGAGTGTGGAGTGTCGCATCAGTGTCTTTCCATCGATCGTATGGGATTCCATAACTTGGGCACGCGTTGCACTCTCAGAGTCCCGTACGCCCAGTACCATGATCACCTCGCCAAACTGAGACACCTTATCCAAAATAAATTTATTGGCTGGGTCAATTTTCATACGGTCCGTGCACCAGCGAAATTTTTGACGCGGCGACGGATAGCCCTTACCGATTAGTGAAGTCCAGAAGGTCTTTTCTGCCGCCGGTTTCACTTTATGTGTTTCAATCGGGATTCCAGTATCTAATGCCAGATTTTGAATTTGAATTAAGGTTCGATTAATCGACGAAATAATTAACGGAGTTTCCACTAATGTATCCGAGGATATAATAAAAACCTTCTTGTGGAGCTGTTCGGGTTGCAAACCTCGTAATGCATCAAATACGAGTTGGACTACAACAGTAGAATCCTTCCCGCCGCTATAACCGACAACCCACGGACGTTCGTCGGCAAGGTACATCTCTTGAATATCTTTTATTTTTTGATCAATTCGATTGGAGAAGTTAAGAAGTCCGCTTAACATAAGTATCACCCAATTCTCAGTTTTTGTTCGAGTTTTTGCTCCTGCTCTGTTAAGGGGAGGCCAATACTCATTTTGATTTGGTTTGCCGTTAGTAGAATCGTTTCATTATTTTTATTAATTCTTCCGGTAGTCCCGTAAGCTCGACCAAGCCAAACCCTATTACTACGGTTCCAGTCTACCTTCGATAATCTCTGAACATACTCGCGCCAATCCGTTGGTTGATACGTGTAAAGGTAATTGCCTACCATACCGACAGCCTCGAGAAAAACCCCATGGGTATTTATGTAATTCGAACGAAGTTCGGCGGGGGAGAGCTCTTTTTTCATCACAAGTTGCCATTCGGTCATTGCTTCGCAAAGCTCGAACCAGAACTCCTTGAGGAACTGTTGTTCCGCATCGGTAATGAATTCTCCTCGCTTCTTGTTTAGCAGTCGGCTGTTTGTTTGAAATAAGTTACTGAGTGCGAAGAGCTTCGGCGATAACTTAGATAGCGATTGCCTTTCTCGATCGGTGTACCTTTCTAGCAGTGGGATGTGCGAAAGGATCTGCTTAGTTATGTTAGCCAGTTGATCTCTATGTTCATATAATATCCCTAGTGAAGAGGTGGTATTAACTGCATGACGATTCAAGTCCGCGAAGAGTTGTTGACTCTTTACAAGTCCGGTATCATGAAAAAATACAACAGAAATAGTTTCCGCACCAAGTTCAGGCGCAATTTTAAGAGCTTCTTCAATAGCAGCTCTACGATGTTGTCCGTCATTAATCAAAAATCTTGCATCAAGCGAAATAGATAGCTTCCCAATATCCTTCACTTGCGGTTCGTTCGAGAACGGTGTGAATTCCATCTCGCCATCGACGGAAGCGGTTAATGAAGAGAAAACGTAATCTTTGGGGTTGTTGAGTATGTAATTGCAGATCTCTGGAATCCTCGATTTATTAAGAGAACGCTGCGCACGATGCTCCGGAGGAATCTCTTCTTCATCGAATAGAAAGATTCGCGGGATCAACTTTAATGGACACATGGCAACGAAGTATTCCTTACCTGCTTGAATTCCTCGAATGGCAGGGAAGTTGTAACTAAAAGTTTGCTCCATAGCGACCTCCTACTACGTACGTAATTGAGATAAATTATATCATTTTGGGTCTATTAACGCCATAAGTAATCAACTGATACAAAGTGCGGGCGCCGTCATAAGCGGTGTCCGCATTTTCCCCTTCCATAAAATTCCACCGAAATAATGCAACTAAGAGGTCGAGTTTTAGGTGGGCGCTTTCACCATTGTTCTTTACACTGAAAGTTAAAGGACATGTGGAAAGGGGAAGGTGACGGTAATGGGAATGGATGTGGAACATATGGAACAGCAGACCCGCGGGAAACCGCGCACGGTACTTCTGCTGGACCCCGAGCTTGATGACCAGAATACGTTGATTCGGTATTTGCTCTATAGCGATCAGTTCGAAACGGAAGCGCTGATTTATCAAAGCAGTATTTTCCATTGGAAGGGCGACGGGAAAGGTACGTTGTACCAGGGCGAATCCGAGCATACCCGGTTCGGGACCGGGCCGATCGCGAGCTGGCGTTGGGATGAAGGTACGCGCTTTATGGAGGAAGCGGTTGATATTTACGCCAAGGTGTATCCGAATCTGAAAGCGCACTCCGGTAGCTACCCTCAACCGGATGTGTTGATAAGCCGGATTCTCGAGGGCAATGTGCAGTTTCCGGGCGACATCTCGCAGGACAGCCCGGGCTCGGAGCGGATTAAGGCGCTGCTGTTAGACGATAACCCTGAGCCGTTATACCTGTTGTCCGGGGCGGGCCTGTCCACCATCGGCAGAGCTTTGAAGTCGATCGAAGAACAGTTCAAGCAGACTGAGCAATGGGAGAACGTGTACCAACGCGTTACCAAGAAAGCGATCATCCAAGCGTTCGGCGATCAAGACGGCGTCTATCCGAACTACATCGCCGGGAATTGGCCTGAGATCGAATTCCGGGAGATGTCGACGAGGCTGTGGGGATACGGAGCGCATAAGGAGGCTCTTCCACAAGATCGGCAGTACCTGTCGGCCGCGTGGATGCGGGAGAACATCTCTTCCGTTGGGCCGTTCGGAAAGTTTTACCGGGTGTGGGGCGACGGGAAAATCATGCACAAGAACGACATCACCGATTTCTTCGGCTTCGCGGGCCTGACCGCAGAGCAGCTGACGAAACTAGGGTATTTCGTGTGGTTAGCGCATTTCGGACAGGAGCTGGGAGAAGCGGGGTCTTGGATTTCCGAAGGCGATACGTCGATCTTCATGAATCTCATCGACAACGGCCTCGACGGCCATTTGAACAGCAGCTACGGCGGTTGGGGCGGACGGAACGGGAAAGATATCGCGCCGGACGGTACGGCTTCGCGCTCCTATGCCGCAGCGCGCTGGTTCGGCGCCGCGCAGCGCGATTTCGCCGCGAGGATGAAATGGAGCGTGACGCCCCGTTATGCCGATGCGAATCACGCGCCGACGATTGAATGGATCAGCCCGGAACAGACCACGGTTCGCCCTGGACAAACCGTCACGTTGACGGCGAGGGTCAAAGATCCGGACGGCGACCATGTGGTCGGCCGCTGGTGGCGGTACGAGGAAGCGGATACGTACCCCGGTTCGATCGATTTGGTCTCCGTTGCAGAAGAGGCGAAGTCCGAGCGAGCGCAGGTCTATCCCTTCAAGGTCCCGGAACCGGGCTCGCCGGAGGTCGCCGCACTGATCGAGAGCGAACGGGAGATCACATGCCGGTTTACCGTGCCTCCCGATGCAGCGGACGGACAAACCTTGCACCTCATCTGCGAAGCCTCCGATAACGGGACGCCGTCGCTGACCGCATACCGCAGGGTCGTCTTGACGGTCGTACGCGGTTAAATACGCCTTAGCACACAGCCGATCCGGCACCGGGTCGGCTGTTTCCATTTCGCCGAAATGGTCATTGTGTTGACGGATAGAGCGCTTACACATACCATTATGGTAAACCAAACAAGAAATGGGAACGGGGAGGCGCTGATTCGTCCGATGTGGAGCCGGAAATCGTTCATTAGCATCATAAGCGTCGCGCTTTGCGGCTTGATGATCTTCGCGTCGGCGTGCGGACGGCAAGCGAACGTTGCTGCGCCGGAGGAGGAGAAGCCGTTCACGATTAGCATCATGTCCGTGTTGCATACCCGCCATCAGCCGACGGACGTCGTGCTGCGGGAGGTGGAGCGGATGACGAATACGAAGTTGGACATCCGATGGGTTCCCGGAGAAATCTATTATGAAAAGCTGAATGCCGCTATGGCGACCGGTTCGCTGCCGATGTCGGTTTCGACGGGAAGCCAGCTGTTCTACAAGGAACTGAAGGACGCCGTCCGGCACGGGAAGTTTTGGGAGATCGGCCCTCATTTAAACAAGTACGACAATTTGAGCCGCTTAGACGAAAAGGTGATGCGCAACACCGCGGTCGACGGCAAATTGTACGGACTTTACCAGGAACGGCCCAGCTCGAGGCAAGGCATCATCTACCGGAAGGATTGGTTGGACCGCTTGGGCATGGAGCCGCCGGAGACGGTGGACGAGCTGTTCGAGATGCTGACGGCCTTCGCGGAACGAGATCCGGACGGCGACGGACAGCGGAACACGATCGGACTGGCGGAACGCAACGATCTGGTGTTCGGCGCATTCAAGACGGTGGCTTCGTACTACGGAACGCCCAACAATTGGGGAATTCGCGGCGGGCGGGTCGAACCGGAGTTTATGTTCCCGGGGTATATGGACGCGATGAAGTTCATGAGATCGCTGCGGGAGCGGGGGGCCGTCAATCCCGACTTCGCCGTAACGAGCAAGATCGCGCAGCGGAAGCTGTTCATCGAGGGCGTCGCCGGGGCTTACATCGGTTCGTTGGGAGATGCCGGAGAACTGGCGCGGGAGGCGCTGAAGCACGATCCGGAGGCGAAGTTCGGCCTGCTGAACCGGATCGAAGGCCCGCGCGGACTCGGCGTCTGGTCCATTCCCGGGTACGGCGCGGCGATATTGTTCCCGAAATCGGCGATTCCGACGGAATCCGATCTGGAACGGGTGTTAACGTTTTACGACTCGTTGATGGAACCGGAGATTTATCATTTGCTGACATACGGGATTAAGGACCGGCACTACACAATCGTAGACGGCCGCGCCAAGATCGTCGCCGACCCGGAAACGATGGAGATCGAAGTAAGGCCGTTGACATCGCTGCAAATCGGAGGGCCGAGCACGATCGACGGACTGAAAGTGAACGGCCCCGACGAATTATCCGCTCACGCGGAGCAATTGATTGACGACAATGAACGGTTCCTCATCGATGATCCGACGGTCGGCTTGGAGTCGAAAACGTACGACGAGATCGGCAGCCGGCTGCAGGAAATCATTACGGACGCGACCTATCGATATATGCTCGGACACATCGACGAGGCAGCGTTTCAAGACGCCGTCGAAGAGTGGAGAGCGAGCGGGGGCGAGCGGATGATCGAGGAGTTCACGGCGCAATACCGCTTCTCCAAACCATAATCACACGCACAATCATTTGGTTGTATTCGCCGGAAAACCCCGGTCCCGCGCGGGTTTTCTAATGCCAGGATTATAGTCGTCCCCGGGTTTCTTTCGGTAGGATGAAGCGGAAACCTCGTTTCACCCAATCGATAGAAAACAGGAGGTCGCAACCGAATGGAATTGACGAACCGCAGGAAGGATCACAAGAACTGGCGGTGGATCGCGCTGAACGCCGCCCTCGCGTCGACGGTCGTTGTCACCGCGTGCTCGAGCGGCGGGGGAGCGCCGGCGAACACGAGCGAAGGGAACGCCGCCGCCGGGACGGATGGAGGAACGGCAGCGACGCCGGCGGCCGAGGAGAAGCCGTTCGAGCTAAGCATCATGACGGTGCTGCACACGCCGGAGCTGCCGAGCGACAAGGTGCTGGATGTCATTGAAGAGAAAACGAACACGAAGTTAAACATTAACTGGGTGCCGAATGCGGTGTACGAAGAAAAGGTACTGTCCTCGATGGCGACGGATTCGATGCCGCAAGCGATTTACGTCGGCAACATCGCGATTTACAACAACTTTAAGAGCTCGCTCCGGGCCGGGCAGTTCTGGGAAATCGGGCCGTATCTCGATCAGTTCCCCTATTTGAAAAATCTCGATCCCGTCGTCTTGAAGAACAGCGCCGTCGACGGCAAAATTTATGGGCTGTATCAAGCGACGCCGCTGTCCCGGCAAGGCGTCATTTACCGGAAGGACTGGGCGGATAAGTTAGGCTTGAAAGCGCCGGAAACGATCGATGATTTGTACGCGATGATGAAGGCGTTCGCAGAACAAGATCCGGACGGCGACGGACAAAAAAATACGATCGGGCTGGCGGATCGCAGCGATTTGGTGTACGGCGCGTTTAAAACGACGAGCTCGTATTTCGGCACGCCGAACAACTGGGGAGAGCTCGACGGCGAGCTCCGTCCGGAATTTATGTTCCCGGCTTATATGGACACGATGAATTTCTTTAGAAAGCTGTTCCAGGAAGGCCTGATTAATCACGACTTCCCGGTCACGAGCAAGCCGGACCACGAAGCGTTGTTCAAGACCGGGAAAGCGGGCACGTTCATCGGTTGTATTTGCGCCGCTCCGGGGTATCAACGGGATATGGAGAAAACGATTCCGGGAGTCAAATTGGATGTCGCGAACCGGATCAAGGGGCCGAACGGGGAAGTCGGCGTCTGGTCCGTCCCGGGCTACGGCAACATGGTGCTGTTCCCGAAATCTTCGATCAAGAACGAGGAAGAACTGAAGAAGGTATTGTCGTTCTTCGATCAACTGATGAATCCGGAAATATACAATTTGCTGAACTACGGCATCGAGGGCGATCATTACGAAATCGTCAACGGACAGGCCAAAGGATTTACGGAAGAGGAGAAAGTGGCCGCTCGCGATCGGGATGTTCGCCCGCTTCTCAGCTTGCGAATCGGTGGACCGGAGACGGTCGACGGCTTGGTCGGTTACGAGGAAACGGAATTGCATAAGAAGACGAACGCCGCGATGGCCGATAATAACAACATCTTAATTACCGACCCGGCTGCAGCTTACGATTCTCCGACCCGGGATCAAATGGGCGTTCAACTGCAGCAAATCATTACGGACGCGACATATAAGTATATATTGGGCGACATTGACGAGGCCGGCTTCCAGTCCGCGATCGACAAATGGTTGAAGGACGGCGGTCAAAAGATCGTCGAAGAAATTAACGAGCAGCATCGAGTGGCCGGGAATTCCTGACGGCAAAAAGAGCGCGGGAGACATTCAGTCTTCCGCGCTCTTGCCGTTCATGGAGCGTTGCGATGCTGGCTCCGGTATTGGCCTGGCGTTACCTGCTCTGTTTTCCGGAAGGACCGGATGAAGTTCTGGGAGTTGTTGTATTGCAGCCGTTCCGCGATCTCTTTGATCGACATGTCGGTTTCCGTCAACCATTTCTTCGCCATATGGAGCCGGTAATTAGATACATATTCGCTGAACGACATGCTTGTTTCCTTCCGGAAGACGCTGCTTAGGTAACTTGTGTTGTAGTGCAATGCTTCAGCGCATTTCTCGAGCGAAATATCCGTATCGAATTCGTTATGGATCATGGCGATCATTTTCTCGGACAGATGGTGGTACTGGGCGCCTACCCGTTCTTCAAGCGTCCGGATGATCGGATCGACGAGCCCTTGCAGCAGCCAAGCTTCGATTTCCGGTACGGTTTTGATTTGAAACAAGCGGTCGTAAGGCGACAGGTGATCTTTCAAAACGTTGTTGATGCTGACCCCGAGTTCTTGCATGACGATCAGCAATTGATTCAGCAGCCGGGCAAGCGCGATTTGGTATTCCTTCGGATGGCGCTCCACGGCGAAAATGTCGCGGATCAATTGTTCCAGCGTTTCGCGCGCCTTCTCCTTGTCCATGACGCGGATCGCGTCCGTTAACGCGTCTTCGAGCCGTTTCGGGTAAGCGAGCACGAACTTCTGATTCGGGAGCAAGCTGTTGTATTGGATCACGGCGCCGTTACCGAGCCGCATCCGATGGTGCAGCGCTTCCAAACCTTCCTGGTAGGCGCGGGGCACTTCGCGGAAATGCTGGAACGGCTGGCTGATCGCGATGCTCACAGTTAATCCCAGAAAGGAGCTCACGCGGTCTTGAATCAGCTTGGCATCTTGCTCCAGCCGCTCGAGGAAGGATTCCTCCTCTTCGCCGTCGTCGCCGATTAACGTGACTTGCGATTGTTCGACGAGCGTTGGCGAGAGCCTGCGCCGTTCCGGAACGAGCTCGCCGACAATGTTGTTGACGGCGAACAATAGCAGCGGCCGGTCGGATTCTTGGAAACGGGTTCGATCGAGCGAATCGATCTGGATCGTTAAGACGGCCATCTGTTTCCAACGGAACGCCGTCTCCGAATAACCGAACGTGTGCAGCCTTTCCTCGATTTCCCTAGGCCGAATATCGCCTTGGAACAGCTGGAGGAGAAAGTAGGTTTTGGATTGGTTCCAATGCGTCGTCAGTTCCGTCTCCAGCTTCTCCTTGCTTTGGTGCAGCCGTTGGAATTGCTGCCCGATCCAATGGAATTCGTTATGCCTTCCCGGCATGTCGCGGTCGGTTTGATCCGGCACGATGGAGCGGAGCAGCGTTCGGACGGGCTCGTACAAGCGTAAGGAGACGAACAGGACGACGCAAGCCGCCGCGAGCAGAATCGCTACGCAGAGATACAAGGTAAACCAACCGATCCGTCTGGATTGTTCAGCGAATTGGTCGGTGGGCGTCATGAACAAATACGTCCAGCCGTTCAGCGAGGAACGGTCGTAGGAGAGCACGTACCGCTGCCGATCGCTCGTCGAGATGAATTGTCCTCGAGGCTGCAGGGCATCGCGAATGCCTTCGAGCTCCGCGACTTCCGGGATCGGGCGCCCCAACATCGACACTTCGGCCGCGACGATTACGCGCAGCGACTCGTCCAGTACGAACATGCGCTCATGCTCGGATTGCGGGAAGAAACGGAGCAGCTCGCACACGGGAATTCGCGTCACCGCGAGCCCGTGTTTCTCGGAGCGGTTGACGGGAAGCTTGACGACATAGTCGATGTAGCTGCCGCATTTCGCGTTCGCGGATATCGATCGCCCCAGGCCCGGCGATCCGGCGCGCAAGGTCCAATAGGTATCGTGCGGGGCCGCCATGTAATCGTCGTATTCGTCCCCGAACGAGATGTCCTCCCAGCGGTATAGCCCGTCGTTGTGAATGACCCAACCTCGCTGCGGATTCGCGATGAAGATGTCTTGAATGCCCGTATCGAACGTTTGGAGATGATGCAGGTTTTCCGTAAGTTCGTTATATAACCGGTAGTCGTCGCCCGTAAAGCTCGCGTTCATGCTCCGCTCCATCAGCGAAGAGTTCAGCAGATGCGTCACGGAATGCGCGGCCGTCCCGAGAATTTGTTCCATCGTTAACCGCACTTGAACGAGAAGCTGCATATTTTCCCGTTTCGTTTGCTCTTGCGTCATATCCAATGAGGTTCTATAGGAATAGATGCCTAGCGCGAGAAGCGGAAGACTCGTTAAGAGACAGCCGAATAAGACGAGTTTTATGAAGAAAGTGCCTGACAGCGCTTTCATTATAGGCATGCTTCATACCGCCATCTTCTAGATTTTGAGAATTATTATATCATGAATCCATGGGTTCCGCCTGTACGCAATATACGGATAATCCTTCCTTATTATCTGCATTGCTGGACGAGCGGGCTATGGCTTTGGAGAAGGTCCGCTAAGGCGGGCCTTTTTCGTTTGTCCATTTGTGATAGAATGAGAAAAAGACGAGGTGCCACTAACATGTTGCCATTACAAAGGAAACAAGCGTTAATCGCCTACTTGGCCGAAATAGGCGCAGCTACATTGAAAGAGTTAAGCGACCGTTTCGGCGTCTCGGAGATGACCATTCGCCGCGATTTAAACGAGCTGGAGCAGGAACACCGGATACGCCGTTCTCATGGCGGTGCCGTCTATCTGCAGCCGGAGCAGGACATCGGCCAGGACGAGCCGGAGCTGACGACCAAACAGGTAAGCAACCGGGACGTCAAGGACCGGCTGGCGGCATATGCCGCGCAGAAGTTTGTGCGCAGCGGCGACACCGTTGTGCTGGAGAACGGTACGACGGTATCCCGCATGGCCGAGCGACTGGGCCATCTGGATCAGCTGACGCTGCTCACGAACGGCATCGAAACGCTGAATCGGTTCCGGCCCTTCGCAACCGACAAGCGGCTGATCATTAGCTGCGGAGGGATGTTCAGGGACATATCCGGCACGTTCGTCGGTCCGGTGGCGGAGGAATTTTTCGCCCGCTATCATGCCGACACGGTCTTCTTGTCCGCGCTCGGTTATACGCACGAGGCGGGTTTTACCGATCCGAATCTAATGGATACGCAAGTCAAAAAACAAATGATCCGCTCCGCCAAGAAGGTCGTGATGCTGCTCGATTCTTCGAAATTCGGCCAACGTTATTTCTCTCCGGTCGCGACCCTGACGGACATTCATGTTCTTGTAACGGATAACGGCGTAAAACAAGAGGATCGGGAACGCATCGAGGAGAGCGGCGTGGAGCTTCACATCGTCTAGAGCCTGCGGCGCCGGTGTCGGGATAAAGGGTGTAAGAATTGATGTTCCGGATGTTAATTTGTGTTCGTTTATGATACATTATGATAAACCAACACAAGGGAGATGCATCCGTTCTATGTCATCACGCTATGATAAAGAGCCTTTTATCGCGATTCGGGGATGGGAGCACGAGGCGTGGGAGGGGTACGAGACGATCAAGCGCGAGCTCGATGCCGCAGTCAAGCGTATGGGGAAACGCAAAACCGTGGTTGTTCTGGAATGTTACCCCGGCGTTCGGCAGGAGGAACTCGTCGCGGCGTTCCGACAGGCGTTTGAATCGATAACGGTCGTTCCGGCCGAGGACGCGGCGCTGCATCCCGAAGAGGTCGACGGCAAAGTCGAACGTTATCTGACGGATGACCGCGTCTTCGGTTATATGGCGCCGTTCCTCATCGAAGAGTTCTATGATTCGGAGCGGATCGACATCTTGCGAGGCCGGATCGATGCGGCGGAGGAGGGGGTCGTGCTTGTCATCGGGTTCGGCGCTTCGCTGATTGCCCGCGGCGACCTGTTCATCTATGCCGATCTGGCGCGCTGGGAGATTCAGCAACGCTTCCGCTCCCGAGAGCTCGGCCATTGGCGCTCGGGACGCCGCGAGGAAGATATCCTGCGCCTATACAAGCGGGGGTTCTTCTTCGAGTGGCGCATGGCGGACCGGCTGAAGAAGAAGCGGCTCGGCGAAATCGACTACTATCTGGATACGAACGTGAAGGATTCGCCCAAGATGGTCACCCGTCAGGCGCTGTTCGAAGGGATGGCCCAGGCGGCGAGGCGGCCGTTCCGGCTGGTTCCCTATTTCGATCCCGGGGTATGGGGAGGCACTTGGCTGGAAGAGCGAATCGATCTGCCAAAGCGCGAGCATCCCTATGCCTGGGGCTTCGACGGCGTACCTGAGGAGAACAGTCTATACTTTCAGTACGGTTCGGTTCGTCTGGAGCTGCCGGCGATCAATCTGGTGTTCTTCCGATCGATCGAGCTGCTCGGCGAGAAGGTGTATGCGCGGTTCGGCGCGGAGTTCCCGATCCGGTTCGACTTCCTCGATACGATTGGCGGGCAAAATTTGAGCCTGCAAGTTCATCCGACGGTGGAGTATATCCGCGATCGCTTCGGCATGCACTATACCCAGGATGAGAGCTACTACATTCTAGATGCGGTTCCAGGGTCGCAAGTGTATCTGGGACTTCAGGAGAACGTCTCTCCCGAGGAGATGGTCGCGGACCTGCGCAAAGCTCAGGAAGGCGCGTACCCGTTCCCGGCTGAGAAGTACGTTCAGAAGTACCCGGCGGCCAAGCACGACCACTTCCTCATTCCCGCCGGAACGATCCATTGTTCCGCGGCAGGCTGTATGGTGCTGGAGATCAGCGCGACGCCGTACATTTTCACCTTTAAACTATGGGACTGGGATCGGGTGGGACTCGACGGCAAGCCCCGCCCCGTGCATCTGGAGCATGGCGAGCGGGTGATCCGCTGGGATCGTACGTCGCCGTGGATCGAGGCGGAATGCGTCAACCGCATCGAGCCGATCGGGGAAGGCGATGGCTGGAAGGAAGAGCGGACGGGACTGCATGAGCTTCAGTTCATCGAGACGAGACGACATTGGTTCTCCGAACCCGTCGCACATGAACAGAACGGCAGCGTTCACATGCTCAATCTGATCGAAGGGGAAGAGGCGACCGTCGAGAGCCCGGACGGCTCGTTCGAGCCGTTCGTCGTCCGTTATGCCGAAACCTTCATCGTGCCGGCTTCCGTCGCCTCGTACACGATTCGCCCGAGCGGTCCGAGCGAAGGCAAGACGATAGGAACGATTAAGGCTTATGTTAGGGCGTAGGAGGCGAGGCGCATGACAACGTCTTGGATCGTCGCATTCGACGTCGGAGGGACGGAGATTAAAGCTGCCGCCATAGCGGATGGGAGAATCGCGGCAGCGACCGTCGGTCACTACGCAACACGGGCCGACTTGCCTGCCGGGCCGATGGCGGCCCGCTTCGTAGACATCTTCGCGGATATTCTCGACAAGGCGGGGCCGGATGCCGTCGCGGACGGATGGGGGATCGCTTTCCCCGGACCGTTCGATTATGAAGAAGGCGTCAGCCGCATCCGAGGCTTGGGCAAGTTCGACTCGCTGTACGGCTTGCCCGTAGGCAGGCTTCTTCTAGAAGCGCTGCGCTCGGACGGGCGAACGAGCGGGCGGCTTACGCCGCGCTTTCGCATCGCCTTCGAGAACGACGCGGCGTTGTTCGGCTTGGGCGAGACAGGCCCCGGCGGCGCGGCGGAAGGCGCGGAACGCGCCGTCTGCTTGACGATCGGAACGGGGCTGGGCTCTTGTTTTCTGGAGCGCGGACGACTCGTAAAGCGGCGCGATGACGTTCCTGCCGAAGGTTGGCTGTATACCGTACCTTACCAGGACGGGATCGCGGACGATTATATTTCCCGCAGAGGCATCCTGCAGCTGGCCGCTGGGCTCGGTCGGAATGCGGAGCATCTGGACGTTCGCGAGCTGGCGAGCCTGGCGGACGCGGGCGATCGGGAGGCGCTGCGGCTGTTCGAACGATTCGGGCGGCGGATGGCGGACGTCCTTCTTCCTTCGCTGCTTCGCTTCCAGCCCGAACGCATCGTGCTCGGCGGCCAAATCTCCAAGAGCGCGCATCTGTTCGTGCCCGCTTTCCGGGAGGCGGCGGAGCCTGCCGGTTTGCACGCCGAAATTCGGCTCAGCCGCGACTCGTTGTCCAGCACGCTTCTTGGCGTGTACGGGCTTATCCGAACGGCCGTCCAATAACGAAAAAAACCGATACAAATCGCAAAAATGTAGCCTACCGATCGATTCTCCCTGACGCTATACTGATCGAAAGTATAGAAGTGAATATCTCACATTAGGGGAGAAGAGTTCATGCAAATCGGCAATAAAAAGTGGAAAATTTATGTGATTCACCACTCTCACACCGATATCGGTTATACGGAAAGACAAGAAAAAATCGAGCAATATCACGTGGACTTTATTAGGCAAGCCGTAGCGATCTGCGAAGCCGCGCGGACGGAAGAGCGACCGGAGTGGAAGGGCTTCAAGTGGACCTGCGAAACGTTCTGGGCCGTCGAGAAATTTCTGGAGGAAGCGGCGGACGAAGAAAAGGAACGGTTCGTCGACGCCCTGCGCAGAGGAGATATCGAGCTGTCGGGCACGTACTTGAACATGACGGAGCTGATCCAGTACGAACTTCTCGCCGAGATGCTCGCTAGAGCCGGGAAATTTGCAGCGCCTTACGGCCTTAACGTCAGATCGGCGATGACTGCGGACATTAACGGTTATAGCTGGGGATACGCAGAGGCGTTGGCCGATGCCGGGATCGAGCACTTGCTGAGCTGCATCCATACCCATCACGGCATGTTCGCCATCGGGCGCAAACAATTCCCGTTCTACTGGGAGACGCCGGGCGGCAAGCGTCTGCTCGTATGGAGCGGCGAACATTATATGATGGGCAACGACTTAGGCCTCAATCCCGACGGCACGTTGTCCTACTCCGTCCGGGACGAAACGCCGGTCTGGGGCATCGCCGAAGACCATTGGACACTCGCCGAAACAAGAATCGCGCGTTATCTGAATCAACTGGACAAAGAAGGCTATCCGTACGATTTCGTCCTGGTTAACGTCATGGGGCTGCTCCGGGACAACGCCGCGCCCAACGGACGCATTATGAGCTTCATTCACGAATGGAACGCGAAACATGGAGACCGGGTAGAGCTCGAGATGACCACGCTGAACCGATATTTCGATCTCGTCAAGCAGCAGGACGTAGAAATCCCGGTGTACAAAGGCGACTGGCCCGATTGGTGGTCCGACGGCGTGGCCTCCACGGCGATGCATACGCAAATTTTCCGCAACGCGCAGCGCACGCTGTCCGTCGTCAAGAGGCTCGATCCGGATCGCAAGAGCGTCCTGGCGAACGAGCTGAAAGAAGCCGAGCAGCAGTTAATCATGTATGCCGAGCACACCTGGGGATATCACTCCTCGATCTCCGAGCCGTGGCACCCGCTGGTGCAGGAATTGGCGGTCCGCAAAGAGGCATACGCCGCCAATGCAAGCCGCTTGGTTCACCGATCGCTGGACAAAGTGCTGCGGAACCAGGGGGACGTGCTGCTGCGAGCGAATCGGGCGTTTACATACGATGTAATCAATTCGTTCGACTATCCTGTGGAAGATTTGGCCTTCTTCTATTTGGAAGAACAGTGGGAAGCGGATTACTTCCGGAACGGTCTAGAGGTCGTAGATGAGGCAACCGGGGAGGTCGTGCCCCACCAGCAGGAGAAAGTGAGCAGAGGTTATCAGATCGCCATCATGGCAAAGCTGGACGCGCGGGAACAGCGGCGGTACGCAATTCGCAGCGCCGCGGCTCCCGCCTCGGGACGCACCACCAGCAGCACGCGCCTGGTCGGCGCCGACCGCATCCATGACATCCGAGATCTGCTCCCGCTGGCGCAGAACTCGGACCGGATCGCGATCACGGAAAACAGCATCGAGTCCGCCGATGTGCGAATCGCTTGGCAGCGCGGGGCGGGGATTGTCTCGTGGGTCGATAAGCGGACGGGCAAGGAATGGATCGATGGCGATCAGGGCTGCGGAGCTTTTACGCCGGTCTACGAAGTGACCGAGGGCGAACGCGGCGACCAGATGACCGTCAGAAGAATCATGGGCAGAAACCGCAAAGGGATGAACGTCCAGCGCTTCTTCGGCCGACTCCGCGGCGTCAAAACGATTACGAACGGCACTTTGTATGCTATTGTAGAGCTTACGTATCAAGTGGAGGGAATGAGCCATTACTCGCTCTTCTTGAAGGTATACAAAGATCAGCCGCGAGTCGACGTATCCGTCCGAATGCACAAGGCAAGCGTCTGGGAGCCCGAGAACGTGTACGTATCGTTGCCGTTCCTCCGGGAGGACAACGGCGAGCTGTGGTTCGAGAAGTCAGGGGCTGCGATCCGACCGGGAATCGATCAAATTCCGGGCACCTTGACCGACTTCTACTGCATTCAGGAAGGGCTGGCTCTGGTTGCGCCGACCGGCGGATTGGCTCTCGCCACGCCGGACACCCCGCTGATGCAAACCGGACCGTTGGAATTCGGCGAGAGGAAAGTCCAAGGCCAGGTTCCGCAGGAAGAACGCAAAACGTTGTACGCTTGGGTGCTGACCAACTATTGGGAGACGAATTTCAAGGCGACGTTAGGCGGTTTCTACGAATTCCGCTATACCCTTCAATGGGGAGAGCGATTTAGTACGGTAGAGCAGGCCGTTCGCGCCAATCACAGCGTAAACGCGGGAACGGTAGCATTTAGAAGCGTATAGTTCGACAAGCATAAGAAGGGCGCTATCTCTCTGCAGAGAAGCCCTTTTTGTGCTTACACGAGCAGAAAGGAGCGATTCGATGCAACGCATTCTCATCGTCGACGACGAACGAATTGAACGGGAAGGCATTCGCAATCTGATCCGCACGTTGAAGCTGGAGCTGGAACCGATCCTGGCCAAGAACGGAGAGGCCGCGCTCGAGATCGTGCGAAACGAGCCGGTGGATATCGTCATCACGGATATTAAGATGCCGTTCATGGACGGGCTGGAATTAGCGGAAAAAATTCGGGAGGAAAAACCGGACATCGAGCTTATTATCTACAGCGCATTCAACGAATTCGAGTACGCAAGAAGAGCGATGCGCACCAATGTCTCGAATTATTTGCTGAAGCCGATCCAGGTGCCTGAATTTCTAGCGGCGGTTCACCGGGCGATGGATGCTTGCCTGGAGAAAGAGGCCGATAAAATCCGCGAGCGCGAGCTGCTAGAAGGTTACCGGCGGGGCATGGCCTACGAGCGGGAAAAAATGCTGCTGGACGCGCTCAACGGGACCAAGCCGATCAAGCCGGCCGCGTTCTTTCAGCCGAATGGCGGCGCCCCGGAACGGGAGTCGATCCATCTCATACTAGTGGAGTGTCTGCGCCCGTTTTTCGATATGCACAACGACGATTTCTTCTCGATGCTCGGCGAACGCATCAGCTTCTCGTTCGATTATTTGAACGTGAACGAAAATCAAAGCCTCCTGTTCGTCCGCAGCCCCGTTCCGCTGCCTAAGGAGACTCTCCGATCGTTGGCCGAGTCCATCTCCTCCAGTGCCGCGGAACGTTACGAACAGCCGGTGAGATTGATCGTCGGCGCCGCAGCCGATGGATGGGAAGGCGTGCATGACGCCTATTGCGGCATCGAGCGCATGCTGGAATTTACATTCTTTATGAATGACGACGCCATTCTGTTCGCCGGAGAGCAGATCGCGGAGGCGTCCGTCGACGGGGTCGAATTGCAATCGATCGCGGATAAAATTTACCAATGCCTGGACTACGGCGACACGCGAGGCGCGAAGTACGGGGTCGAGCTGTTGTTTTCCTATTTGAAGTCCAAAGGCCATTTCTCCTCGCTGTACACCAAGTTTCTATGCTCGGAAATCATGACGAAAGCGCTCGGCAAGGATCATAAGAACAGCATAAGCGTCATTAACGATTACTTGGACAAGATTACCCGAACGCCTTCCCTGCACGATTTGAAAGATTTGATGTTCGACATTTTCGATCTCTACGAATCCAGCGCCGAAACGAAGGGCAAGGGCGAATCCACGAATAAAATCATAGAGGGAATCAAGCGAATGGTCGAGGAACATTACGATCAGGATTTATCCCTCGAAGGAATTGCGGAGCAGGTGTATTTAACGCCCAGCTATTTGAGCTACCTCTTCAAGAAGGAAACCGGTCAAAGTCTGATTCGGTACATTACCCAGGTCCGCATGGACAAAGCCGTGGCGCTGCTCAGAGACACGAACATGAAGATCGTCGATATATGCAAACAACTGGGGTATCGCAACTCGAACTATTTTATCCAGGCCTTCCGTCAGCATTACGGCGTCACTCCGGCGAAATTCAGAGAGAAAACTCCGTAAAAAACCGATTGAAATCTAAAATATACGAGATAGAAGGCGCTTACACCGGGCTGGTATGATGAACACGTACCTAGTTCAATCATTGGAGGTTGGGGCATGAACAGAAAAAAATGGCTTGTCTTGCTCAGCGCTGCGGCGCTCCTCGGCATGACAGCTTGCAGCGGCGGTAACGGGGGTTCTTCGCCGGACGCGGCGACAGAGCCGGGCGATTCGCAGCCGTCTTCAGGATCGAACGGCGCTGCCGTCAAAGACGGACCGTTCGAACCGTACGCGAACACCGTTACGATAACGCTAGGACGGCAAGGCGTGTCCGGCAACAACTTGCCTGCCGGAGACACGCTGGAGGACAACGAGTATCTCAGGTACGTCGAGGAACGTCTCAATGTAGACATTAAGTACGAATTTTCCGTCGAGGACCTGGACGCCTACAATCAGAAGGTTACGTTAGCGATCGCCAGCAACAGCATTCCCGACGTGATGGTCGTCAACGAGCAGCAATTCCATCAGTTGGCCAAAGCCGATATGCTGGCGGATCTGACCGAAGTATACGAGAACTACGCTTCGCCGTTGATTAAGGAGTATTATGGGTCTTACACCGGGGACCGCGTGCTCAATACCGGCAGAATCGACGGAAAACTGTATGCGCTTCCGAATACGAATATCGACGGCAGCTTCCAGCTGCTGTGGATTCGCCAAGATTGGCTCAATAACCTGAAGCTTGAGCTGCCGAAAACCGTGGACGACGTGAAAGGCATCATCAAAGCGTTCGTCGAACAAGACCCTGACGGTAACGGAGAGAAGGATACGATCGGCCTGCTGGGGGACCCGAGCATCGTCGGCGACGGGGGATTCTTCACCTTCGATCCGATCTTTAACGCGTACCACTCGTACCCGAAAAGCTGGTTCCAGGATGAGCAGGGCAACATCTTCTACGGTTCCACAACGCCGGAGACCAAAGAAGCGCTCGGCGTACTGCGCGAGATGTATGCCGAAGGTCTGATCGACATGGAATTCCTGACGCGGAAGTGGGAGGATAACGCAGGTCTCGTATCGAGCGGGCGGGCCGGCATTCTCTTCGCGCCATGGTACGGCGGCTGGGCGATGTCCGACGCGGTCAAAGCCAATCCGAACGCCGACTGGGTGCCGCTCGCCGTACCGCTCGACGATGCGGGCCATCGCAACTTCGTGCCGTCCGTACCTTCCGGTTCGTTCCTGGTCGTGAAGAAAGGCGCGAAACATCCGGAAGCGGTCTTAAAAGTGCTGAACGTGGAGTACGAAGGCATCCGCTTAATCGATCCCGCAGCCCAGGAGCTGTACAAAGGGCAGGGCGTAGGCTGGTTGAACTACCCGTTAAACTTACAGCTGGATTACCAGGATGCGCTGGCCAGAGATATCCCGATCTACGACAAAGTGCTTAAGGATAAAGACATGACCGGTTTGCCGGCTCGGATTTTGCCTCGCGTGGAGGCGGTCCTGAAAAATGCTGAGAATCCGAAGCAAGATATGGTGGCGTACGCGGATTCATTGGCGTTCTATACCGCCGCCGCGGTTACCGGCGCCAAGGAAATGAATCGGATCGAACCGATCTTTTACGGCAATACCGAGACGATGCTCAAACGAGGCGCGAACCTGGAAAAGCTTGAGAAGGAGACGTTCCTAAAAATTATTTCCGGCACTTCTCCGTTGGACGAATTCGACAAATTCGTCTCCACATGGAAGTCCATCGGCGGAGACCAGATCGCCAAAGAAATCGCGGAAATCGTCAACAATCGGTAATCCGGTTCATGTTCGCAAGGCAAGTCAGGGGCCGCCCAGTACGTGAGGTGGCCCCTTCTTTAGTGAAAAGAAACTTACGCATGGGTGGAGATGCAATGAGAAACCAGACGTTTATCCGTAACTACCACATCATGTTGATGCCCGGCATCGCACTGCTCTTCATTTTCAGTGTCATTCCGATGTTCGGCATCGTCATCGCTTTTCAAGATTTTCAACCGACGCTCGGCATTTTCCGGTCGGAGTGGATCGGCTGGGAGAACTTCGAATATATGTTTGCCTTGCCGGACAGCCGTACGATTTTCGTCAATACGATCGTGATCGCTACACTGAAAATCGCATTCGGGATGGCCGTCCCGTTCCTCTTCGCTTTGCTGCTTCATGAAGTCACGAACATGAAGTTCAAACGGATCGTTCAGACAATCGTCTACTTGCCTCATTTTATGTCGTGGGTCATTCTTTCCGGCATTTTGGTGAATCTGCTCAGCCTGGAAGGCGTCATCAACCAGGTCGTGCAATTTTTCGGAAGGGACTCGATTCTGTTTCTACAGAGCAATGTCTGGTTTCGAGTCGTGCTCGTCGCCAGCGACGTGTGGAAGGAGTTCGGCTTCAACACGATCATCTACATCGCCGCGCTGACTTCGATTAATACGAACTTATACGAAGCGGCCGCGATCGACGGAGCAAGCCGCTTTCAACGGCTGCTCTATATTACGATCCCCGGTTTGTTGCCGACCGTGATCCTGCTCGCGACATTGGGTTTGGGGAACGTGTTGAACGCGGGGTTCGAGCAAATCTTGAACCTGTATAACCCGGTCGTCTACGAGACGGGGGATATCATCGATACTTACGTGTATCGCGCAGGGCTCCTGGAAATCCAGTATGGGTTGGCTACGGCTGTCGGCTTGCTGAAATCCGTTGTCAGCTTACTCTTAATCGCGACTTCGTACATTCTTGCCGCGCGCTTTGCCAATTACCGCATTTTTTGACGGGAGTGACGAATTCATGATTCGTGGAACGAACCGATATGTCGATCTGACGATCTATCTGATTTTGAGCCTGACCGCGCTTCTGTCGATCGCTCCGATCCTCAATACGCTGGCGATTTCGTTCAGCGGGAAAATTCCGGCCATGTCCGGGCAAGTCTATTTCTGGCCGGTCGAATTTAACCTGAACGCGTACGAGTCCATTCTCAGAGACCGCAGCTTCTTTATTTCTCTAGGCGTGTCGGTGCAGAGGGTGCTGCTCGGCGGAGCGATCAACTTTATTATAACGATCCTTATGGCATACCCGTTGTCCAAGTCCGCCAAGCAGTTCCCCGGCCGGAACGTCTACATGTGGTTCGTCATTTTCTGCATGCTATTCAACGGCGGGTTGATTCCTTGGTACATGACCATCTATTCGTTGGGCTTGCTGAATACGATCTGGGCGCTCGTCCTGCCGACTGCCGTTCCTGTGTTTAACGTCATCTTGCTTATGAATTTCTTCCGCGGTATCCCTAAGGAGTTGGAGGAAGCGGCGAATATGGACGGAGCGGGACCGTGGAGGACGCTCTTCGTCATCTTCGTCCCGACCTCGTTGCCTGCCTTGGCCACCGTAACGCTGTTCTCCATCGTCGGGCATTGGAACGCCTTCTTCGACGGCATGATTTTGATGCATCACAAAGAGAACTGGCCGTTGCAAACCTATATCCAGCAGCTGATCATCAGCGTCAACTCCATCATGAATACGACGGACCCCGAAGAGATCAAGCGGTTGACGAATATGTCGGGCCAGCTGCTCAATTCCGCCAAAGTGATGGTGTCTATGGTGCCGATTTTACTCATTTATCCGTTCTTGCAGAAATACTTCGTGAGCGGCATCGTGCTTGGCGCGGTGAAGGAGTAACGCAAATAAAGGATTTCGGCGCTTCGAGGGGAATTGGTTAGGGTCGGATTTGCGACGGGAAAGGCGGAAAGGCGCTTGCTTGCGAACTGGATCCATTCAATGAAGCTGAGGCATAAACTGTTTGTTTCTTATCTAGCCGTGGTCTTGATTCCCCTCACGATTCTGGGCGTCTATTCGTACCAGCAGTCCAAGAAAGTTCAGCTTGAGCAGGCTCATATCGTATTGCAAGATAATTTAAGGAAAATCGACGATAATCTGAGCTACAAACTACAGCGCTTTAATTCGGCGATCGAACTGATCAGTTACAACCCGAATTTCTCCCATATTTTCAATGAGGAATACACCAGTTATTACGCCATGTACGTCGATCTGAAGGAGATTGTCGACCCGCTGATTAATACGGCGACTTTCCTCAACAGCGACATTCAGCGGATCATTATTTATACAGAAAACAACTTGACGCAGCGCATGAATTCGATCATGCCGATCGCCGCCGTGGAGCATGAAGATTGGTATAAAGACGCCATGCAGACGCTCGAAACGCATTGGTACATCCGCGACGGCAAGGTGTTCGGGGTCAGGCGCATCTTCGGGGACGTGAATTACGAGAAAAAGAACCTTGTCTACGTCGAGCTGGTTCCGGGTTTCCTGTCCAACTCTATAAATCTCTCCGACTTCAAAGAGGCCGTTGCGGTCATAACCGATTCCAAGGGGGAGGTTGTGTTCGCGACGGAGCCGGAATCGGAGACGACGTTCGACGCGGTCAAGCTAGTCGAGCAGCGGCTCCAAGGAGGCGGAGGCGAGCTTCCGGGACACCTCTGGCTGCATCGCGAACTTAGGGAATCGAAGTGGTCTTTGTCGATGATCGTGCCCGCCGAGGCATTGACGATCAGCCCATGGAAAATCATTCGAGCGACCTTAATTATCGAAGGGATCAGCGTCGCCGTGTTATTGCTCATCATCTGGATCTTCTCCCGCGTATTTGTACGAAGGATTCAACGTCTTAACCACAAGATGCAGTTGGTCGAGGAAGGAACGCTTACCATTAATTTGAAGGTTCATGCCGGCGACGAGATCGGCGAGTTGGAGTCCCGTTTCGGCAAAATGTTGGCGAGCATTAACCTGTTGATCGAGGAAGGATACAAAAGCAAAATTACCCAACGGGAAGCCGAGCTGAGGGCGCTCCAGGCTCAAATCAATCCCCATTTTCTCTATAATTCTTTATCCGTGATCAATTGGAAGGCCATTGAGGCAGGGGCGGACGAGATCAGCCGGATGGCAGGGATCCTGTCTGCGTTTTATCGCACTACGCTGAATCAGGGCAAAGACTATATTCTCGTCAAAGACGAATTGCTGAACACGAAGTCCTACCTCGAGATGCAACTGATTATGCACGATTACGATTTCGATGTTGTATACGAGATTGACGAGGGAATCGCAGAGCATCGAATGATTAAGCTCGTCTTGCAGCCTATCGTGGAAAATGCGATCGAACACGGCATCGATCAGAAGCGAACCGGAAGAGGGGCGCTGCGGATCAGCGGACGGGTGGGCGAGGACAAACATACGATGGTATTCATTGTCGAGGATAACGGTCCGGGAATCCCGCCCGACGTCGCCGACGAGGTGCTGATCAAGCAGTCGAGAGGGTACGGTCTTCGCAATGTCCAGGAGCGGATTCGCATTCAATACGGGAGTCAATATGGCATTACCATCGCAAGCGAGCCCGGTTGCTGGACGCGGGTGTGCGTCACGATCCCCATCGTAGAAATCTAATGTATATCGTAAAATATTGAGATTTACTCCCGACTATTCGAAAACTTACCATGAATTACAAGATTGCAACGGTAGGTTGCAGAATCGAAGGAGGTTATTCAGGAATGGGTAAAACGATTCGTTACGTACTGACGCTGCTGCTAGTCTTCTCTACACTTCCCTTGTCTCCGCCGAAAGCGTTCGCATCGAAAGTTTCGATCATCGAGGCCGTGCAAACTCCATGGATCGTCGACGACGGCGGCGTCCTGAAATCGGAAACGAAGCTCCTCATCGAGCAGGGCAATGACGCTAGAGCCGACGCATGGGTGAAAATTTCGGTGGAAGGCAAGGCGCCTTATATGGAAAAGATCCAGGGGCTTGCCAAGGGGAGAAACGAGGTAACCGTCTACGTCGCCGAGTTGGAGCAGGACGGCGACGAGGTGACGTTCGAGCTGTATTTCAATGCGCACGGTCAAGGAGCGCCGCACGCTTCGCTTACGGTCGAACAGAGGAAAGTTCGACATTGGAAAGTGTATGTCGCGCACGATATGCATTTGGATATCGGGTATACCCACGGTCAGGAAGAGCTCCTGGAAGACGTTTGGCCGGGGTATCTCGACGATGCGCTCGGCTATATCGAAGAAACCGAGGGCCGGGAGCCGAACGATCGCTTTCGATACCCGATCGAAGCCTCTTATATGCTTCACGATTCGGCATGGAACGCGCGGAATGCCGACTGGTTCGAGACGGTGAAAGCGCGGCTGCGGGAAGGTACGCTGACCTATCCGTCCAACTATGTGAACACGGTGTACGGGGGGCTCGGTACGGAAGAGCTTGCCCGCATGCAGTACTACTCGGATAGGCATCTACTAGATAGGCTGGGCGTCGCCTCGAACAAGGTGCTGTATATGTCCGATAGTCCGGGCATGTCGTGGGCGGCTATCGACGCATTCGCCGCTTCAGGCGTTCGCTATGCGATGCTGCGGCAAAATCCTTACCCGCTCGAGCCCTATCCCGAGTTGTTTTATTATGAGGGACTCAACCCGGACAACCGGATCTTGACGTATAATTACGGTCATTACGCCACCGACGAATTCGATTTCCGAAACTCGGATCCGCAAGTTCCCTACACGAACATTACGGATCGCTTGATGCATTACCACAGGGGCGATTACCCTTACGACGCGATCATCGCGGATTTCACGACGCCTTACGACAATCAAGGCATTACGGAGGCCGTGAAGGATAATATCGCGTTCCTGAATGCGAAGACGGATGCGCACGGTCGCAATTACGTATACCCGCAATTCATTAGTTCGACGGTCGACGATTTCTTCTCCTACGTATCGGAGCATTACGGCGACAAGGTTCCCGTTTTCAAAGGGACGATGGAGGATTGGTGGAACTACGGAGTCTCCTCGACCGCTTACGAGACGGCGCTAAATAAACAAAATCATGACAAGCTGCCGGCCGCAGAGCTTTACGCAACCTTGGCGAACGCCCTCGTGGATGGCGTCAAGTACCCGTATCAGGAGCTGGCTGACGCGTATCGAAACATGATTTTGTATGACGAACATACGTGGGGAAGTGAAATTCCGCAGCCGGACGATCAATGGAGGTGGAAGAGGAACACCGCGATCGCGAGCGATACGTTGGCGAATCGCGTGTTGGATCGGTCGCTGAAATCCATAAGCGGCCAGATCGCCGTTCCGGGAAAATCCGTCGTCGTCTATAATGCACTCGGCTGGGCGCGGTCGGATGTCGTCACCATGCCCGGCGACGACTTCCCGGACCGGTTTCATCTCATCGATCAAGAAACGGGACAGCCGGTGAAATACCAGAAGATGGACGACGGTTCGATTGTTTTCGTCGTAACCGACGTCCCGGGACTTGGGTATAAGACGTTCGCGATCGAAGAGAGCGAGAGCGAGCCGTCGTTCGCGAGCAGCATCGTTGCGACCGACGACACGTTGGAGAACCGCTTTTATAAAATTACATTCGACGATACGGGGGCGATCTCCAGCATCGTCGACAAGCGGCACGGCAACCGCGAGATGGTGGACCCCGCATCGCCGTACCGATTGAATGAGTTCATCTACTTTACGACGAAGAAGATGAGCCACGATGTATATACCGAGCATCGAGTGCCGAAGGCGGAGTTGTCCGGCGAATCCGGTCCCGTGCTCGGTACGATGATCGCCGACGGCGTATCCGTCGGCGTCAAGGATATGCGCCGTCGGGTGATCCTCTATGAGGATTTGCCTCGTATCGATATTGTGAACGACGTCGTGAAGGAGGATGCGCCGTCGTACGCGACGCAGGATGAAGAAGCGTTCTTTACGTTCCCGCTTCGCATGCCGAACTTTATGCTGCGCCATGAGATGCCGAGCGGGAGCATGAGACCGTATGTACGAACGGATATTGCCCACCCGGAGAACGAGCAGTTTTTGTCTTCCAGCACGGCGTACTACACGGTGAACCGATGGATCGACGCATCCGACCAGGAGAGTTACGGCATTACGCTCTCGCCGATTTCCAACCCGATCGTCCAGTACGGCGAGCGTAGGTCGGCGCTCGGGCCTTGGGACTATAATACGGAAAATCCGTGGATCTACAGCTTTGTATTCAACAACAAGTGGCATGTGAATTTCCAGAAAACGCAGCCGGGGCCCGTAACCTTCCGTTATTCGATCGCTTCCCATGCGGGAGGGGACTGGGAAGCGGGGCGCGCGGACCGATTCGGCATGCAGGCGAGCCATGCGCTGCACGGCGTCGTGATCGACGAGGCGCAGCCGGAAGGTACGCTTCGTGCGTCCGCGGGGCAATTTATGACGATCGACCGGGACAACGTCGTTCTGACGGCAGCGAAGCTGGCGGAGGCGAACGGCGAGGGGGTCATTCTTCGTTTCAACGAAACGTTAGGCGAAGACACGACGGTTACCGTCGATTTGAACACGTTCGCTCCGGCGCGGGTTTTTCGAACCGACATGGTAGAGAACGACATCGAGATACTCGACCTGACAGAAGGACGGTTCGTCACGTTCGACATCGAAGGTCACGACTGGGTGACGCTCCGGATCGTTCACGGACAGCCGCCGGAACAGGTTCAGGGCGTATCCGCGGTGTCGAACGCGAACGGAACGTATGTGACCTGGAACGATCTTGCCGACGATCGCTTGTCGCATTACGAAGTGTTCCGGGGCACGAGCGCCGACTTCGTCCCGGGCCCGGGCTCGTATGTCGCCTCGGTGACGACGAACGGTTACTACGATGATCAGGTGACCTCCGATATGAAGCACGATTATTACTACCGGGTGCGCGCGGTTAGGAACGGTGCGAAGGGCGATTACTCGGTGGCCGCGGGTGCGAGGGTAGGCGTCATTACGGACACGGAGGCGCCATCGGTTCCCGAAGCGCTGCAGGCGTTCGCGCAAAATCATTCGAGAGTGTCGTTGTCCTGGCATCCCTCCACAGATCAAGTTCGGCTTCAGGGCTACACGATTTATCGGAACGGCGAACCGATCGCCGATCTCAAGGCGAACTTCACGAGCTACTTGGACACCGGCCTTACGGGAGGACAGACATATACGTACACGGTCGCAGCCTACGACGTATTCGGCAACGAATCCGCGCCCGGCCATGCGGTGTCCGTTCGCACGTTCCCGCTCGACGTCTCGGGAGGCAACGTCGCCCCGCTGGCCGTTGCGACCGCATCTTCCGAATATAATGCGGATTACGGAGCCGCGAAAGCGGTCGACGGCATAGCCGGCGTGCACGGCGCCGGTGAATGGGCGTCGAACGGCGAATCGAATCCGTGGCTTCGATTGGATTGGGCGTCGGACGTCACCATCCGATCTATTAAGTTGTACGACCGGCAAAACCTGCAGGATAATTCCGTGACCGCGTCCGTCTACTTCAGCGACGGTACCCAGATACCGGTCGAGGGCATTCCTGCGGACGGGGCGTTCAAAGAGATCAGCTTCGATCCGAAGACGGTGCGCTGGTTGAAAGTCCAAGTCACCGGCGGTTCCGGCGCCAACGTGGGGCTGTCCGAAATCGAAGCGTTCCAGGAGGGAGGGCATGCGGGCACGCTCGTAACCGCCTCGTCGGAATTTAACGAAGAGTATGGCGCGGCCAAGGCGGCGGACGGTGTGATCGGCGTTCACGGCCGCGGCGAATGGGCGTCGAACGGCGAGCGGCTTCCGTGGATCCGCCTCGATTGGCCGGGTCTGAAGCTGGTCAACGAAGTCGTGCTTTACGACCGGGTCAACTTGCAGGATCACGCGAGCGGCGGGACGCTTACTTTCGGCGACGGATCGACGATCGACGTGTCGGACATTCCGAACGATGGGTCCGGCAAGGCGATCACGTTCCCGAGCAAGGCGGTTTCCTGGATGAAATTTCAGGTAACCGAGGGAAGCGGGACCCACGTCGGATTGTCGGAGATTCGAATGGTCGAGGCTGTCAACCGCGCCAGGGAGGCGGCGATTACGGCTTCCTCGCAATACAGCGATCATTACGGTTCCGCGCGAGCGGCCGACGGCGTAGTCGGTTATCACGACCACGGGGAGTGGGCGTCGAGCGGCGAATCGAACCCGTGGATTCAATTGAATTGGAACGAACCGGTAACGATCGACCGCATACGGTTGTACGACCGAATCAACTTGGCGGACAACGCGCTGACCGGCGTGCTCCGCTTCAGCGACGGCAGCAGCATACCGGTCGGCGGAATACCGGAGGACGGAAGCATGAGAGAAGTCGTATTTGATCGTAAAACCGTCGAGTGGGTTACATTCGAGGTGACCGGCGGAGCGGGCAGTAACGTCGGATTGTCGGAAATCGAGATTTTCTAAGAACTTTTCGATCTGATCGAACAACAAAGAACCTTAGCTCGCGAGCGAGCTAAGGTTCTCAAATTTACAGCGAAGCCCGGAGGCTTGCCGAGACGTCTTCCAGTTCCCAGAATTCAATTTGGCGAACGACGGCGGTGCCGCCGACCGCGTACACTTGAATGCCCCGGCTCTCGGGATTCGGAAACACGAAGCCGGACATGACGTAATCGCCTTCGTTCGCGTAGAGCTCGACCGTGGAACGGTCCAGGAACAAGCGCAGGGTCAGCGTGTCCCCGCCGAGATGTTCCACCGTGCAAGATTTTACGCCCGTCTCGCCGGCGCCGGAGCGCGTCCGGTCGAACGACAGCGTCTTCGCGGCGGTGTCGTAGCGGATGGCCGTGTATTCCGAGCCGTCCGCTGAGGAGCGAACGCGCAGACCAAGCTCGCGGGCGTCCGACTTCGCCAGGTCGAAAGCGACGATCAACTCGACGCAGTCGCCTTCGATGCCCGGCACGGAGCGGAGCTCGCCGTCCGCGACGGACAGCTCTCCGGCAGCGACATGACGTCCGCGCAGCGATTGCAGCTCTTCCACAGGCTGCATCCGCAGCCGGCCGTCTTCGGTCAGCGAGAGCTCTCTCGGCAGCGTCATGCTGCCCGCCCAATCTTTGCCGAGCGCCTTGCCGTCCATCGGCATCCAGCCGAACAAGATGCGTCGGCCTTTGTCGTCAAGGAACGTCTGCGGCGCGTAGAAATCAAAGCCGTAATCGAGCTTACGGAACGGGCCGTGCGCATACTGGCAGGCGTCGTGATCGAATTGTCCGACGTAGTAGCCCGACAGCCTTGGCGCTTCGACGCCTTCGGGGGAGAGCAGCAGCACGTCTTGCCCGCCCAGCGGGAACAGGTCCGGACATTCGTGCATGTAGCCCATCGTGCCGTCGCTTTCCGTAAGGACATTCCGATACTCCCAAGTTAACAAATCCTGCGAGGTGTAGACGAGCACCTTGCCGCGCCCGTCCTTCTTCGCGCCGAGCACCATATACCACGTGCCTTCATGCAGCCACACCTTCGGGTCCCGGAAATGGTTCGTCTGCCCGATGTGCGCCGGAGGCGCCGGGATAACGGGATTGTCCGGCAATTTCTCGAACGTCACACCGCCGTCCTCGGAGACGGCAACGCATTGCTGCTGGATCAGATCGTCCGGAATGCCGACCGGGGTCGTGAAGATGTTGGCCGTATAGAACAGGTACAGCTTGCCGTCGTGCTCTACCGCGCTGCCCGAGAAGCAGCCGTTGACGTCGTACTCCGCGCTTGGCGCGAGAGCGATCGGCAGACGTTCCCAGCGGACCAAGTCCGAGCTTTTCACATGCGCCCAGTGAATGTCGCCCCACTGCTGGGAGTAAGGGTTATATTGATAGAACAAATGATATTCGCTGTTGTAGTGGATCAGTCCGTTCGGATCGTTCATCCAATGGATCGGCGGACTGACGTGGTACGCCAAGCGGTGCGGGTCGTCCTTCGCGCTTGCGAGCGTCTGTCCGACGAACCGCTCCGCTTTCGCGATGGCCTGCTGATGAGTGTCATGCTGCGTTTGTATTTTCACGATGCAACCCTCAATTCCTTAGTAGTCGCGAGTTTATTTCACGGAGCCTTGCGTAACCCCTTGGAGTATGAAGCGCTGCGCAAAAAGGTAGACGAGCAAAATCGGCAAAATGACGAGAAGGACGGCCGGCAAAAACTTTTCGTTGTCCGACGAGTACGTCCCCTTGAACACTTGAATCGCCAAAGGCAGCGTGAAGCTTTGCTGACCTGCGTTTTGCAAAATCAACAGCGGCAGAAGGAAGTCGTTCCAGATCCACAACACGTTCAGGATCGCGATCGTGACGGTCGTCGGCGTCAAAATCGGCAGAACGATGCGGAAGAACGTCTGTCTGCGGGTGCACCCGTCCATGAACGCCGCCTCTTCCAGCTCGGTCGGAATGCTCTTGATAAAGCCGTGGTAAATAAATACCGCGAGCGAGCTGCCGAATCCGATGTACATGAAGATCAACGTCAGCTCCGGCGCCGTTTGAATCCATCCGAGCTTTTGGCCGTAGATGGACACGAGCGGGATCATGATCGCCTGGAACGGGATGATCATCGATGCGACCATGATGAAGAACATGGCGTTGTTGAACTTCGTCCGGTTCCGCACGAAATAGTGCGCGGTCATCGCGGCGAACAGGCCGATCAGCAATACGCTGCTGACGGTAATGAAGGCGGAATTCCAAAAGCTGCTCATATAGCTCATTTCGCGAGCGGCGGCGCCGAAGTTGTCGAACGAGAACGACGCGGGCAGCGACAGCGGAGAGTCGATAATTTGCGCATTCGTTTTAAAAGAGTTGAATACAAGCAGGACGAACGGCAGCAAGAAGGCGGCCAGGGCGATCAGCAGGATCGCGTACACCGCAACGTTTTGCAGCAGCATTCTCGTTCTCATTACGCCTCGACCTCCATTCGTTTGCCGATGTACACTTGAAAAATCGTAACGGTCGCGACGAGGAAGAACAGGACGAACGCTTCCGCTTGCCCGACCCCGTAATCGAAACGCTGGAACGCCTTATCGTACACGTGCATGGAAGCCATGACCGTGCTGCCGAACGGACCGCCGCCGGTCAACGCGTAGTTCACGTCGTACACCATGAACGCCCGCTGCAGCGACAAGAAGATCGTGACGATGAACGAAGGGACCATCAGCGGCAGCGTCATGTGCGTGAGCCGCTTCCAGGCGCCCGTGCCGTCGATTTTGGCCGCTTCCAGCACATCCTTCGGCACGCTCATGAGACCCGCGATGAAGATAACCATCATGTATCCGGCATATTGCCAGACGGTGACGATGACGAGCGCCCAGAACGCCAAGGTTTCGTCGCCGAGCCACGTTTTGCTGAACAGCGCGATATCGTACTTCGCGCCGATCGTCGTGAAGAGATTGTTAAATACGAATTGCCAAATGAAGCCGAGCACGAGGCCCCCGATCAGGTTCGGCGTAAAGAAGGCGGCGCGGAAAAAGTTTTGCCCCCGCATGCCCGAGGTAACTAAGTAGGAAAGCAGAAAGGCGATCACATTGATCAGGACGACGGTCGCCCCGACGTATTTCAGCGTCAACCACACCGAGGTCCAAAACTTATCGTCCTGGAACACCCCGAGATAGTTGCCGAAGCCCGCGAAGGGCATATCGGACGAAATGCCGTCCCAAGTGAAGAAGGTCATATAAATGCCGTATATAAAAGGAGCGAGAATGACGGCGGCGAACGCCGTTAAGGTCGGCCCGGTGAAGAAGAGCTGATTCCCGATCCGTTTCAGTCGATTTTTTTCGGAGATCATCCGGTGTCCCTCCAGTTCCAAGTGTGAATCAGGGTAGAAAATAAGGAATGTCGATGAGGGCGCGAACCCTCACCGACATTGCCGCGCGTGCATACGATTTACTTCACGTTCTTCCAATACTCTTCGACTTCCGCAGCGAGTGCCGCTCGGTCGGATTTGTCGACGAGGTACTTTTGCATCGAAGCGCCAAGCACCTTCCAGTGGTCGCCCGGGACGTAGTTGCCTGCGAACGGAATCGTTTTGCCGGCGTTGTTGTACTCCTGCAGCGACTTCGCGAGCGGGTTGCTCAGCTCCAGCGTGATGTTCTTGAATGCCGGAATGACGTTGGCTTTGTTGACGAGGAAATCTTGGCCGGCGGCGTCGTACACGAGCCAGTTCAGGAATTTCTTCGCTGCTTCTTGCTGAGCCGGAGTGCTCTTTTCTTTGTCGATGAATACTTGCTTCGTCGCCCCGATCGCGATGGAGGCGTTCGCCGCATCGTTCGCATCGTTGCTGACCGGTACCGGCAGGAAGCCGAAGTCGCCGTCCGGGTTCGATTTTTGCATTTCCGTAATGAGCCAGTTGCCGTTGAAGGTCATCGCCGCTTCGCCCTTCGCGACGGCTGCCGCGCTTTGCTCGAGGTTGACCGCCATCGGGTCGTTCTTCGCTTTGTTATATTGCTTCAGCACATCGAAGGTGTCCAAGAGGCCGTTGTAGGCCGCGTTGTCCGCCAGCTTCACTTCGCCCGCTTGGAGCTGGGACAAGAATGCGGATACGTCGCCTTCCGGCTGGGTAGCATAAGCAAGAGCGAGATAGTGGTTGCCAAGCGACCAATCCATGCTGCCGATGATCATCGGCGCGACGCCTGCCGCTTCGATCGATTGGAACAAGCCTGCCAGCGCGTCGGTCGTATTGATCGTCGCCGGGTCGAATGCTCCGCCGAGCGCTTGTTCGACGACGGCTTTGTTGTAAATCAAGCCGTAGCCTTCAACAGCGAAAGGGAACGCGAGCGTCTTGCCGTCGATTTCGTTCGGCTGCGCGAGGTCGGCGACCCAAGCTTCGTTCGAAAGGTCGGCTGCTTTGTCTTGGAACTTGGCGATATCGCCGGCATCGAGCATCGCCAGCGTCGCCGGCGTGCCTGCCGCGTACAGAGACGATGCGCGCTCGACCGGAGATTGGCTCTCGGCTGCCGTGATGACTTCAACAGTGATGCCGGCGTTCGCGTCCATGAACGTCTTCGCCGCTTCGTTCATCTGCTGCTGAATTTCGGACTTGGAGTTTAAGAACGTAATCTTTACATTTTCCGTCTTGCCCGCGTCGCTGGAACCTTGTTCCGGGCTCGTCGCTTCGGAGCCGCCTCCGCACGCGGTAACGACCATCGCAAATCCGAGCGCAAGCGCCATAGCCCCGCCAAACCGCAATCGTTTCATACGTATCTACCCCTCTTGAATGAATTAGTCGGTAAAGCGATTTCATGACTTGAGTATATATGTCAAGCGGTTGTCATGTCAAGCGGTTGACACAAAGAGGAAAATGAAAAGCCGAACCGTGGAACGATCGGGCTTCTTATGTGCTTCCTCTCTCGATTAAAGTGACCGGCAGGACGTTCTCGAGCGGCACATCGTTCCCGGCGATCATGGCGTCGAGCAATTCGACGACTCTGCGCGCCATCGCTTCCAACGGCTGCTTCACGGTCGTCAGCGACGGGTTCATCAGCTTGGCGACTTCGATATCGTCGTACCCGACCAGCTTAACCCGATCCGGGACCGCAATGCCGCGCGCAGTGCAGGCCTGCATGACGTTCAGCGCGAGCAAGTCGCCGCTGGCGAATATGCCGTCGACGTCCGGATGCTCGGCGAACAGCTTCGCGATTACTCGTTCGTTATCGGCGGCCTCGAACACGTCGGGACCCAATTCGACGAGAACCGGTTCTACGGAACGGGCGCGGAGCGTCCGCACGAACGATTCGGTGCGGCGGTTGCTCAGCAAATCCAGCTGCAGGTTCCCGCTGATGTGGGCGATTTTCCGGCACTGCTTGCTCATGAGCAATTCCGCGACGAGGGCGCCCCCTTGTTCATTGTCCGACGAGACGAAGGGAATGTTCTCGATCCGCCGGTCGAACGTGACGACCGGACGCGCCAGCTTCTTATATTCATCGATCTCCAGCGTATGGCTGGCCATGAAGACGCCGTCCACGCGGTTGCTTTTCAGCATGTCGATGTAATCCTTCTCCTTCTGTTGATCCAGCCTGGAATTACATAGCAGAATCTTGTAACCGAGCGAGGAGGCGTATCGTTCGATATGGTTCGTCAGCTCGGCGAAGAACGGATGGGCGATCGCGGGGATGATGACCCCGAGAATCATGGACCGCTTGCGCGTCAACGATCTGGCGATTTCGTTCGGCTGATAATTGATTTCTTGCATGACGCGATACACTTTCTCGCGCGTCTCTTGGCTGATGTATCCGCGGTTGTTCAATACGCGAGAGACGGTAGTCACCGTGACGCCGGCTCGTTCCGCTACGTCTTTAATCGTTGCCATAGGCTCCCCCCTTCGAAGTAATAATAACGAATTATATCAGCTTCCGGGAAGCCCTGAAAGCAAACCTCATAAATTACCTAGCGATTCGGAGGGTAGTCCGCGGCTGCGAAATTCGTTCCGGCAGGCGAAAAAGTATAGTTTCTAGGGGTGGAAACGTTAGCGCATCATGCTATCCTTTATGGAAACGGTCCACATCCATAAAGGAAGGGGCATTCGAATCATGAAACTTTCCTATGACCAAAAGAAACAACTGATCGACGACGGTTACGTCCGCATCCCGGGGGTCGTGCCGCCGGCGATGATCCGGAACGCATTGCAGGCGATCAACCATTCGATCGGCAGCGGGATGGATACGGAGAAGATGCCGATCTACCGCGCGCAATCGTTCTGCCCCGAGCTGCAGCAGGCGCCGGTCATCGGCGATTTGTTCGACCGTACCCCGGCGATCGATCTCGTCGCGTCCGCCTTGGACGGCCGGGACAGCTTCCGGCGGGGGAAGGGCGCGCAGATCGCGCTGCGCTTCCCGATGCTGCAGGATCCGCCGCCGCGTCCGGCGCCGCATCTCGACGGCATGTACACGCCGACGAACGGCGTTAAGGAGGGAACGATCGCGAGCTTCACCGCGCTCGTCGGCATTCTGCTGAGCGATCTGCCGGAGACGAACGCGGGCAACTTCACGGCGTGGCCGGGCAGCCATCGGCAGTTCGAGCAATACTTCCGGGAGCACGGGCCGGAAGCGCTGCTGAACGGGCTGCCGCCGGTCGAGCTGCCGGAGCCGCGCCAAATTACGGGACGCGCCGGCGATATGATCCTGTGCCATTATTTGCTGGGGCACGGCATCGCGCCGAACGTGTCGCCGAACATCCGGTACGCCGTCTTCTTCCGCATGACGCATGTCGATCACGAATGGCGGAAGCCGATGACGGACATGTGGATGCATTGGGGCGGGGTACGGGACATTCTTCAATAAACTTGCATAATAGAGCATTCGTCACGGGACCTTTCGCCCGGACGGGTGCTCTTTCTTTTTTTTGCCAAAAAAAACGAAAGTGGTCGAAATTTTGTTGTTTGAAGGTCGAAAGCTCGGTAGTAGCTTCGGGGGCGAAACGTTTACGATAAGGGCAGAACTTATGCAGATAGATTTCGGTCAACTAGGAAGGAGCAGAACGATGGTCACCATCACAACGAAACCCGCGGCGGCGACGAAGAAACAGGCGAACGTATGGAAAAATCGCTACAAACCCTATGTTCCGATCTTCCTCATGATGCTGCCTGGCCTGATTTATTTGGTCATCAACAATTATTTGCCCATGTTCGGTCTCGTCATCGCGTTCAAGAAAATCGACTATGCGAGGGGCATCTTAGGCAGCCCGTGGACCGGCTTCGATAACTTTATGTTTCTCTTTAAGACATCGGACGCCTACATTATCACTCGGAACACATTATTGTATAACGGGGTGTTCATCGTCCTGACGGCGATCCTTTCGATCGCGGTCGCCATCTTGTTGAACGAAGTGCGCAGCAAGTTGATGTCCAGGCTGTACCAAAGCATCATATTGCTGCCCTTTCTCATTTCTATGGTCATCGTCGGCTATCTGGCGTTCGCGTTTTTCGGCAATGCGCAGGGCTACGTAAACAATTCGATCTTGCCCCTGTTCGGCATGGATCCCATCTCGTGGTATATGGAACCTCAGTACTGGCCTTATATTTTAACGTTCGTACAGCTGTGGAAGACGGTCGGCTTCACCTGCATCATTTACTTGGCTTCCATTATCGGCATCGATCCGGAGTATTACGAAGCGGCGACGTTGGACGGGGCGAACAAATGGCAGCAAATTCGGACGATTACGATTCCTCTGATCATGCCTGTCATTATTATTATGACGCTGCTCGCGGTCGGCCGCATTTTCTATTCCGATTTCGGACTGTTTTATCAAGTGCCGATGAACTCGGGAATGCTGTACGACACGACGAACGTCATCGATACGTACGTGTTCAGAGGGTTGCTGCAGAACGGCGACATCGGCATGTCCTCCGCCGCAGGCTTCTACCAATCGGTCGTCGGGTTTGCGTTAGTACTGTTTGCAAACTGGTCGGTGAAAAAGTTCAGCAAAGAGAACGCCCTATTTTAAATCGAGGTGAACGGCAATGGGTATGGATCATCGATTATGGCAATGGATTTCGCACGTATGCTTGGCAGTGTTTTCGATCCTGTGCATCGTGCCCTTCGTACTGTTGATCGCCTCGTCCATGTCGAGCGAGCAAGAGATTATCAAGCATGGATACAAGTTTATCCCCGAGGCGTTCAGCCTCGATGCATACCGATATTTGTTGTCCAATTTCAACGTCATCTCCCGGGCATACGGCATTACTGTCCTCGTCACGGTGGTCGGCACGACGGTCAGCTTGGTGATGACGGTGATGCTGGGGTACGGCCTCTCGAAGCGGGAGATGCCGTTCAATCGCTTCTTTACCTTCTTCGTGGTGTTTACGCTGCTGTTCAACGGCGGCTTGGTTCCGACCTATTTGATTTACACGCAAGTGTTCGCGATCAAGAATACGATTTGGGCGCTGCTGATTCCCGGATTGTTGATGAACGGCTTTAACGTGTTCCTGGCGAGCACCTTCTTCCGTACGACCGTGCCGACACCGGTGCTCGAGTCGGCGAGAATGGACGGAGCGGGGGAGATGCGCACATTCTTCCAAATCGTGCTCCCGCTCTCTCTGCCGATCATGGCGACGATCGGATTATTTAACGGGATCGCTTACTGGAACGACTGGAACAACGGGTTGATTTATTTGTCGGATCCGATGTTGTTCAGTATCCAGAATCTATTGAACCAAATGATTCAAAACATCGAGGCGATCAAGACGTCCAGTACGGCATATGGTGCGAGCTCCGCTATGGAACTCCCTAGCGAAACCGTGCGCATGGCGATCGCGGTCGTCGGCATTATTCCGATTCTGGTCGCGTATCCGTTCTTCCAAAAGTATTTCGTGAAGGGCATCGCGATCGGCGCGGTCAAAGGATGATGGGATCGCGCGTTGCGGGCTAAGTAAAGCAATCAGGGGGCAAAATCAATGCCGATTTTGAAAATGAAATGCAACCATATTGCGAATCCGTTAGGATTCGACATGCAAACGGCAGTACTCAGCTGGGTGACCGAAGGCGAACCGGGCATGCGCCAGACGAAGGCGGCGGTGCGGATCGCGTTGGACCCGGACATGCGGCAGGTCGTCTACGATTCGGGTGAACGAGAAGACATCGACGGTATCGCGCACCCCGTCCGCCTGGAGTGGAAGCCGCGCACGCGTTACTATTGGCGGGTGCGAGTATGGACCGACGCGGGCGCGGTCGCGGACAGCGAAATCGCTTGGTTCGAAACGGGCAAAAGAGACGAAGCGTGGCAGGCCCGTTGGATCGGTTCACCGGAGGACATCGAGCATCCGTCGTTCGCCAAAGCGTTCGAATTGCCGGCCGCGCCGATCTCCGCCCGCTTGTACGCGTGCGGGGTTGGGCTCTACGAGGCACAGTTGAACGGTGAACACGTCGGCGGCGAATATTTGACTCCGGGCTGTAACGATTACGATACATGGCTGCAGGTGCAAACGTACGATGTAACGGGCTTGCTGCGCGCCGGCCGGAACGAGCTGAGCGCGATCCTCGGACCGGGCTGGGCGCTGGGACGGTTCGGCCTGCACGGCGGCAAAGTGCGCATGTACGGCGAACGCCCGGCTTTCTTGGCGGAGCTGGTCGTCCGCATGGCCGACGGTACGGAACTTCGGATCGGCACGGACGCTTCCTGGCAAACCGTCGCAAGCGCGATTACGGCGAGCGGCATATACGACGGGGAAACGCTGGACGCCCGGCTGCAGGCGCCGCAGGAGCAGCGCGCGGCCTTGGAAACGGAGCAGCCGGTGAAGGGCCGCCTGACGGACCGGCGGAGCTTGCCGGTCGTTCGCAAGGAGACGCGCCGCGTGTCGGACATCGTGACCACCCCGCAAGGGGACACCGTGCTCGATTTCGGGCAAAACATGGCCGGGTGGGTGACGTTCCGGGCGAACGCCCCGGCAGGAACGGAAATCGTGCTGGAATTCTCGGAATTCATGCAGCACGGGGAATTTTATACGGATAATCTTCTAACGGCCAAGCAGACGTTCACTTATATTTCAGACGGTACGACGGCATGGGTGCGGCCGCATTTTACGTATTTCGGGTTCCGCTATGCGCGCGTGCGCGGGTTGGAGTATATCGAGCCAGAGTCGCTGGAGGCGTGGGTGCTGTATTCCGATATGGAATCGACCGGCGAGCTGGAGACGTCGAACCCTTTGGTCAACCGGCTCGTTCAGAATGCGCTCTGGGGCCAAAAGAGCAACTTCCTTGAAGTGCCGACCGACTGTCCGCAGCGGGACGAGCGGCTCGGCTGGACCGGCGACGCGCAAGTGTTCGCTCCGACGGCAGGCTTCTATATGGATACGGCCGCATTTTTTAGCAAATATTTGTTCGATTTAGCTTGCGAGCAGACGAAGTTGAACGGCGCCGTACCGACGGTGATTCCGCTGATGATCGGAGGCGGAATGTACTCGGCCGCTTGGGGGGACGCGGCCACGATCATTCCGTGGCAGCAATACGTGCAATTCGGCGATGCGTCGATTTTGGAAGCGCAGTGGGATTCGATGAAGAGCTGGGTGGAATATGTAAGGAGCCGCGCCGGAGAAACGCATCTGTGGAAGAACGATCCTCATTTCGGCGATTGGCTGGCCCTGGACAGCACGACCGGCAGCTTGTCGGGAGGAACGCTCCAAGATCTCATCGCGACCGCTTATTACGCCAACTCCGTCCGACTGCTCGCGAAAGCCGCGGAAGTGTTGGGGCGCAAGGAAGACGAGCGCGAATATACAAATCTGTTCGAACAGATTCGGGAGGCGTTCCTCAAGGAGTTCGTTACCCCGAACGGGCGCATCGTCTCCGTCACCCAAACGGCGCAAATTCTTCCGCTCTATATGGAGCTTTTGCCCGAGGAATGGAGACAGGGCGCGGCGGATACGCTGGCGCAGCTTGTCGTCAAGGCGGGCTACCGTCTGCAGACCGGCTTCGTCGGCACGCCTTTCCTGTGCAAGATGCTGTCCGACTACGGGCATAGGGATCTGGCATACAAGCTGCTGCTCAACGAGGAGCTTCCCGGCTGGCTGTATCCGGTGAAGATGGGGGCTACCACGGTTTGGGAACGTTGGGATTCGGTGTTGCCGGACGGGAGTATGGCTCCGCACGGAATGAATTCTCTGAATCATTACGCCTACGGCTCCATCGTCACCTGGATGGTACAAGATATGGCGGGGATTCAGCCGATGGAGAATGCGCCGGGGTATCGCCGCTTCCGGCTCGCGCCGAAGCCGAACGGCCGTCTGCGGCACGCGAAGGCCCGTTACGACAGCCGCGCCGGAACGATCGAGAGCGGCTGGTCTCTAGAGGACGACGGAACGCTGCGGCTGGAATTCGTCGTGCCGTTCCATACAGAAGCGGAGCTGATTCTGCCCGACTGCGAACCGGGAAGGATTCGGTACGAAGGGGCGCGCAAACCGTCCGACATCGTACAGGACGGCGCCGACTGCCGCATGAAGCTTGCGGCCGGAACGCATCGCTTCTCGTATGCACCGACCGTCGCCTACTTGCCTCGCTACAATTCTTACAGCGATTTGCGGGATCTGCTCGCGGACGAGCGGATCGCGGCGATCGTGCGAAAGCATATTCCGGACATCGATCGGAAGCAAGGAGCCGTGTTCGGCATGAAACTAGCCAGTATGCGCGAGATGCAGTTCGTGACGCGCATTACGAACGAGCAGCTGGACGCGATGGATCAAGAATTGGACTATTATTATAAGTCTACTGTTGGTGTATAATACGAACATTCCTAGGACCGCCTCAGTAGGCGGTCCTTTCGCAGGTGGTGCAACAGATGAGATGGCTTCTTAACCTATCGCTTTTAGGCAATTCGGTTCGAACGAAGCTGGCGCTTAGCGTCCTGATGATCACGGTGCCTTTGTTCGGATTGTTGTATTATTACAACTACTACGCGGCGCAGGTCGTTCATACGCAGGTCGGCAGCTCGAACAAGAGCATGATGTCCTTATACATGACGCAGATCGACGCGGGGCTCGACGGAGTAGACCAGTATTTGCTCAATCTCATTGCTTCCGATTACGATATTCAATTAATGAGCCGGCCTCGCACGGAGGAAGAGTTCGTCCTGGCGAAGGTGAGAGTGAACAATAAGCTGGACAGCGACGCGTTAATGTATAAATCCGTCGTCAATTCGATTTTCGTGTATTCGCCGGACCAGGGAGCGATCGCGGCGACGGCGACGGGGATCGGCAGCAGGGAGTATACGATGCTGAATCGATACATTCAAACCGAGCTGCTGCAATCGTTCGAGGACGGCAGCGTACCGACCCGTTGGTTCGTAAGGAAGATCGGGGATGACCATTATTTGTTCCGAATTCAGCCCGGCGACAGGCTTTGGCTGGGCGCCTGGGTCAATCTAAGCACACTGCAGAAGCCCTTGTCGCTCATCGACTTCGGGGAGAACGGCAACTCGCTGTTTATTACGGAATCGGGCGTTCCAATGACCAACCGGGACTACGTGACGTCCCGGGAGCTGCAGCTGCAGCCCGTTCGGAATCAAGCCTATACGACGGGGCCCGGCAACGAGTACCACGTCATCAACGCCGCTTCGGCGAAGGGCGATTTCGGGCTCGCGGCCGTCGTCGCGGATGAAACGGTGCTGCAAAATTTGCCGTACCTCAACCGGATCGTGATCAGTATCACGCTGATCGGGATACTCTTAATCCCGCTTTACTTCCTCTATTTGCGAAGAACGGTGCTCACCCCGCTCAATAAAATCATCTACGCGATGAAACGAATCGGAGACGGCAGCCTGCAAACGAGGATCGAGCCGTTCCGAACGTCCGACGAATTCGCGGCCGTCAACCGCAATTTTAACGACATGATCGGGCAAATCCAGGATTTAAAGATTTCGGTGTACGAAGAGCAGTTAAGTAAACAAAAAGCGGAGCTGCAGCATCTGCAGCTGCAAATCAACCCGCACTTTTTCATGAACACTCTGAATTTGATTTATAGCCTAGCGTTGGACAAGGATTTCGAATTAATCAAAGACATGACGCTGCGGCTCGTCAAACATTTCCGGTATATGTTCCGAAGCAACTTAACGTTCGTCCCTCTGAAGGACGAGCTCGAGCACGTTCGCAATTATTTGGCGATCCACGAGCTGAGATTCCAGCAGAAGTTGAATTGCCGAATCGATGCTCCTGAACCGCTGCTGAAGGCCATGGTTCCGCCTCTTATCATTCAGACGTACGTAGAGAACGCGCTCAAATACGCGTCCTCCGTCGAGAATCCCCTCGCCTTGGACGTTACGGTTCGCGGGGACGATTGGGAGGGAGATGCCGCGATGGTGATCGAAATCGCGGACGAGGGCGCCGGCTACGATGAACGGCTGCTTCCGTTGTTAAACGCGGGAGAGCGCATCGTCGACGAGCAAGGCGAGCATATTGGGGCTTGGAACGCGTGGCACCGGCTCCGCCTTTTGTATGGAGAGGGAGCCTATATTCAGTATTTCAATCGTCTGCCCCATGGAGCGAAGGTCGTCATCCGGCTTCCGTTCCATTCGAATTAAACTTACTAGTTACGGAGGCTAAGCCGAATGAACCTCATTATCGTCGACGACGAGCCTCTGGCGGTTCGGAGCGTCATGAATGCGATCGATTGGAGCAAGCTGGGCATCGAGCATGTGTACGACGCGAACAGCGCCAAGCAGGCGAAGGAGCTATTCGCCGAGCAGCAGATCGATATGATGCTATGCGATATCGAGATGCCGAAGGAGAGCGGGCTCGAGCTGCTCGCTTGGGTGCGGGAACAGCATCCTTCCACCGTCTCGATCTTTTTGACCTGTCACGCCGATTTTCATTTTGCCAAGGAAGCCATTCGATTGGGCAGTTTAGATTACTTGCTGAAGCCGATCCCGCCGGAGGAGCTAGAGGCGGCGATTTCCAAGGCGATTGAACAGTTGAAGGCAGAGCATGAGCTGAAGCGCCGGAGCGAATCGTGGGTGAAGCATCATCCGTTGTTTATCGAGCGGTTTTGGACCGACATCTTCAGCCGAACGATCCCGTCCTCTCCAGAGGCGGTGGAATCGGCGGCGCGCGAACGTAATATTCACCTCCCGGAAGGCCTAGCGATTACGCCGGTGCGGGTTCAGGTGCGAAGGTGGCATAAAGAGCTGACCCAGCGGGACGAGAAAATTATGGAATACGCCTTGGCGAATGCGCTGCAGGAGAGCTCCGGCGGCATCGGGGAGACGTATGGCATTATTGCGCCGGAACGGAACTATCTGGTGGCGATGCTGGGCCGCATCACGGCCGATAAGGGAAAGATAAAGAAGCTGCTGCAGGAATACATTGACAATTGCCGGAGATTTTTCTACTGCGATCTTTCGGTCTACGTCGGCGAACCGACGGCGGTCCATGAGCTGCCGATCGCGCACTCCCGATTGGAGAGACTGATGCGAGATAACGTCGCGAGCGAAAATCAGGTGCTATTCCTGGATGAGCAGCGGGAAGAGGATGCTGCGGTGGCTTGGCCCGACATGAAGCTCTGGCTGCATATGCTGCAAGAGGGCTCTGGCTCTAAGGGGCGGCTTCTGGAGGAAGTGAACAAGTTTTTAAAGAGGCTGCAGGGCGTTCCGGGGTTAAAGACGTTAACGCTGCACCAATTTCACCAGGATCTTCTTCAAATCGTATACTCCGTGCTGGGCGAAAAGGGCATTCAAGCGCATCATTTATTCCGTGACCAAGTTTCCGTCGAGCTGTCCGACCGTTCCGCCGACTCCGTGAAGCATATGGCGGAATGGGCGCACCATTTGATCGAGAAAGCGCTCGGATATGCGGAGGAAATCGAAGCGTCCGAGTCGATCGTCGGCAAGGTCAAAGCCTATATTACGAAAAATATGCATGAGGACCTGAATCGGGAGATCATCGCAAGCTCGTTCTTTTTACATCCGGATTATATGAATCGGTTATTTAAGAAGCAAACCGGACTCTCGATGACGGAATTTCTATTGAACGAGCGGATGCGCGTCGCGGAAGAGCTGCTGGCGAAGACGGATATGCCGGTGACGAGAATCGCGATGAACGTCGGGTATTCCAATACGTCGCATTTTGCCAAAACGTTCAAAAAGCAATACGGAGCCAATCCGAACGAATATCGGCAGATGAAGCGGTAGAAGTCGAGATTGTGTTGCTCCGGGGTCGAAGTTCGAGCGGTCGATCCGCCGGCGGGATTGTATGATGAATACAGTACCACGAAATCACACCTATTGCGGGGGGTTTGGCATGAAAAAGACAGTAAGGGCTTTCTTATGTACTGGATTGGCTGCATTCATGGCAATTGCGACGGCTTGCGGCTCTAACACGGGAACGACAAACAATGGTTCCGCGCCGACCGCGGAGGAAACGCCGACGGATGCCGCTGCGAAGAGCGAACCGGTCGAAATCGTATTAGGCTATCCGGTTCTAGGAGAAGTGCCTGCGGATACCGACGCGGTGGAAGCGGAAATTAACAAAATTACGCTGGAGAAAATAAACGCCAAGGTAAAGCTGTCCAGAATTTCGATCGGTCAATGGTTTCAGCAACAAAACCTGATCTTGGCCGGCAATGAGCAGATGGATTTATACGTGGCCAGCTTCGAAGATTATGCGAGCTTCGTTGCGAAAAATCAATTTCTTGAGCTGGACGAGCTGCTCGAAACGCATGGGCAGGGCGTTCTAGAAGCGTTAGGCGACAGCAAGCTCGAGGCGGCCACAATCAACGGCAGCATCTATGCTACGCCGGTGAACAGCTTCACCGATACGGGCACGGCGCTCCTGATGCGGAAGGACCTGCTGGAGAAGCATGGTTTCGATATTTCCCAGATCAAAGGGACGAACGACTTGGACGCGGTGTTCCAGACGATGAAAGAGAAGGAGAACTTAATTGGCCTTGCCGCGCCGAACGGCCCAATGCCGATGACGCACGTCGTCGACTGGTTGAGCTACGATACGCTGGCCAACAGCTTGGGCGTTCTGCCGCACAACTCTGCGGACATGAAAGTCGTCAATTTGTTCGAGATGCCGGAATATGTGGAAGCGTTGAAAAAGATGAGAAGCTGGTACCAAGCCGGTTACTTGCCGAAGGATGCCGCGAACGCGAAGTCGGCGCCGCAAGATTTGCTTAAGAGCGGCGAAGTGTTCTCGATCTTCGAAGGAAACACCGTATTCTTGGAAGACCAAATTTCGACGACGTCCGGCAAAGAGGTAGTTAAGGTGGTTATGCAAAAGCCGGTCCTTACGACGCAAAACGTATTGGGCTTGATGTGGGCGATGCCTCGAAACAACGTGAAGCACCCGGAAAAGGCGATGGAGTTCCTCAACCTGATGTATTCGGACAAGGACATCATTAATTTAATCAACTTCGGAATCGAAGGAAAACATTACACGAAGGTGAGCGACAACGTCATTTCGCTTATTCCGGACAGCGGGTATCGGATGAATCAATCCTTCATGTTCGGCAACCGGTTGTTGACGTATGTGCTGGAGGGAGAAGACCCGGCGCTGCGCGAAGCGGATCTGGAGTTCGGCAAGACGGTCGAGCGTTCCCGCGCGTTAGGCTTCCTGCCGAAGACCGAAGCGGTCACCAATGAAATCGTAGCGGTCAAGAACGTGCTGGATCAATATCGGAAAGCGCTGGAGACGGGCAGCGTCGACCCGGAGAAGGTGCATCCGGAATTCGTCGCCAAATTGAAAGCGGCCGGCATCGACACCATCATCGCGGATAAGCAAAAGCAATTGGACGCTTGGCTCGCGCAGCAAAAGTAACCTCGTCGACGAACCGACCATGCGAGTGGTCGGTTCTTTTTTTTCAAAAAATATGATTAGGAGTGTGTCGCATCATGGCAAACGCGTTTCCGAAAGGGTTTCTCGTCGGCTCGTCCACGGCGGCGTATCAGGTCGAAGGCAATAACACGAACAGCGATTTTTGGGCGGAGGAGCAAGCGGAAGGCTCTCCGTACGCCGATAAGTCCGGCGACGCGATCGATCACTATCGGCTGTACCGCGAGGACATCGCGCTGATGGCAAGCCTCGGGCTGAAGGCATACCGATTCTCATTCGAGTGGGCGCGCATCGAGCCGGCACCGGGTCAATATTCCCGTTCGGCGATCGAGCACTACCGCGGAATGCTCGAGGCGTGCCGCGAGTACGGGTTAACGCCGATCGTCTGTATGCATCATTTCTCGTCGCCGCAATGGCTGATGCGTTACGGCGGCTGGGGCAGCCCGGACGTGCCGGAACGGTTCGCTCGGTATTGCGAGTTCGTGTTCAACGAGCTGGGATCGCTCATTCCGTACGCGCTAACGTTTAACGAAATCAATCTGCCTACGATGCTGCGCGATATTTTCACGAAGATCGGCTTCGTGGCTCCGGTCGGAATCGATGTCGCGACGTGGTCGGCTCCCGAGTGGAGGGTGGACGCCGCTCGCTTATGCGGAACGACCGTCGACAATTACGTGACGTTCCATATGATCTCGGACGAAGCGAAGATCGAGCTGCTGAAAGAGGCGCACCGGAAGGCGAGGGAGACGATCAAGCGGATTTCGCCGCATACCCAGGTCGGCTGGTCGATGGCGTTGTCCGACATTCAATCGGTCCCGGGCGGGGAAGCGGCGGCTGCGGCAAGATGGAAGCTCGTATTCGAGCAATTCGTGGATGCGATGGACGGTGACGATTTCTTCGGGCTTCAAAATTACTCGAGAGAAGTGTACGGACCGGAAGGTCAAGTGCGTCCGGGCGAAGGCGCCGAGCTGACGCAGATGAAATATGAGTATTACCCGGAAGCGTTGGGCCTCGTTATTCGCAAAGTCGCGAGAGCGCTGTCGATTCCGATCATCGTGACGGAGCACGGCGTCGCGACAGACGACGACGAGCGTAGAGTCGAGTTTATTCGTAGAGGGCTGGAAGGCTTGCAGGCGTGCATTGACGACGGCATCGACGTGCGCGGGTACATGCATTGGACTGCGTTCGACAACTTCGAGTGGCAGGCGGGCTACGGGATGACGTTCGGGCTGATCGCAGTCGATCGCGCGACGCAGGAGCGGAAGCCGAAGGAGAGCGCGCGGTATTTGGGCCGCATCGCCCGGAACGGAGGGCTGCCGGAATGAGCATAAACAAGGCATTTCCTCAGGGGTTCTTATGGGGATCGGCGACGGCGGCGCATCAGGTCGGACGAGCGGTTCCATTACGATATCGCGCTGACGCGGCGGGACGGCCAGCGCTTCGTACGCTTCCGGCGCCGGATCGGTTCGCTGTGGAAAGCGGAGCTGGAGGAACCGTACGAGGGGACGGACATCGTGTTCGGCGTCGAGGCGGATCCGGCCCGGTATCGGTTTTACTACGAGCGTCCGAACGGGGAACGAACGTGGTTCGGTTCGGGTGAGTGCTCGCTGCTGTCTACGGAGACGGCGGGCGGTTTTACAGGAGTGTACTTCGGCATGTACGCGACGGGCAACGGGAGCGCGTGCGCCGCTCCTGCGCATTTCGATTGGTTCCGGTACCGCCCAGGGGCGAACTCCTAAAGAAAGGTCAACGAAACTGGAAAGATGAACAATGATCCCCCGCGTATGGCCGTTATATAATTTGGTTGCGAAGAATGTAACGGATTCATCAACTGAAGGGGGACAGGATTCCGGTGACCTACCACTCGATCCGACCGGGCCAAGTGTGGCTGGATACGGAAGGCAAACGAATTCATGCGCACGGCGGCTCCATCATGTACATCGACGGCACTTATTATTGGTACGGCGAAAATAAGGAAAAGTCTGCGCCCGGGAGCGGCATTTGGCATTGGGGCGTTCGATGCTACGCTTCGAAGGATTTGTATAACTGGGAGGACAAAGGGCTGATCATTCCCCCGGATGAGGACAACGAGCAGTCGCCTCTGCATCCTACCAAATTGGTCGACCGCCCTCATATCATCTTTAACCGCTTCACCAAGAAGTACGTCTGCTGGCTGAAAATCATGCAACCGGACGCGTCCCAAAAGTCGACCGTTCTCGTCGCGGACGATATTCTCGGGCCGTATACGATCGTGAAGAAGGACTTGAAGCCGCTCGGCATGCACGCGGGCGACTTCGACCTCGTCGTCAATCCGAGCGACGGCAAAGCGTACTACTATTTCGAAAGAGTTCACAGCGAAATGATTTGCGCCGACTTGACCGACGATTATACGGATGTCACCGGGTATTACTCGACGCATTTCCCGCAGCCGCATCCGCCTTACGTAAGGGAAGCGCCCGCTTATTTTTACAGGAAAGGTTTGCACTACTTGGTCACGTCCGGCACGACGGGCTACTTCCCGAACCCTTCCGAGGTGGCGTGCGCCAAGCTGTACCACGGCCCGTTCGAAGTGCTGGGCAATCCCCATGTCGGGGATGCGACGAACACGTCGTTCGGCTCGCAAATTTGTTCCGTATTCAAGCATCCGCATAAGAAAGATTTGTATATCGCGCTCGCGGATCGCTGGGTGACGGAGCATACGCCGGGCAATCCGGCCACGTACGAGGAGGCGGCGGAGCGGTTCGACCAAATCTTCAATCCGGACAAAGGGCTCGACCCGACCGTAGACCACTTCCAGCCGGTCGACACCACGAAAGCGGACTATGTGTGGCTGCCGTTCCGATTCGACGGGAAGATGGCGTATCTGGATTGGAAAGAAGAATGGCGCATCGAAGACTTCGAATAGTATAATGTGGAAAACTGTACCTTCGGCAAGGAGGTACGGTTTTTTCCGCTTATGGACCCGTGCGTCGCTCCGATCCGATCGAATAGGACGTGATCCGCTTGAACCTCAAGACGCGAATCGCTTCGCTCCGGCTTTTTCCCAAGCTTGTGCTTACTTTTCTATTCGTATTAAGCCCGCTGTACATTATCGGGACGCTGATGAACGAATCCGGCTCCCGCAATATTCAACAAGAAATCGCGAGCTCGTTGTCGTCCCGCGTCGATCTGTACATGGAGATGATCGACAACGATCTGTATCGCGTCTACCAGCTGCTGCAGCAGTACGTGAACGACGAAGACCTGCAAAATTTGAGCGTCAAAGCCGAGATCATGACCGATTTCGACCGAACGCAGGCCATACTCCGGCTGAAACGGCGGCTCGATTTGCTGAAGCAGTCCAGCGTGTTCGTGGAGAATGTGTCCGTCATGATCCCGCTGCTGCATCGGACGATCTCGTCCAACGACGAGTCGATCGCCGAATTCGATTCGTCGCAGTTCGAAGCGCTTCGACTTGCGCCGAGCCGGCTCGAATCGCCGTTCATGGTGTGGCAGGATCGCATATTTATCAGCATGGCGTACCCGGATGCGTCGACGAAGCGGCGCCCCGTCTTTCTGCTCTTGATCGAAATTTCCCGTTCCGAGCTGACGTCGGCGCTCGCCCGGTTTACGACGAAAGGCGGCGGCGCCGTGCTCGCCGGCAAGAGCATCGATTGGGCCGTCGTCGGCACGGCGGGCGCGAGCGAACACCGCGACTTGTTCGAATCGGTCGACGGGCGGGCGGCCGGCGCGCTGAGGGAAGTCGACATCGGAAAGCGAGCGTATTTGGCGGCGACGAAGCCGTCCGAGCGGTTCGGCATGTCGCTGACGATGTTCGTCCCCGCTGAACAAGTGAACGCGCCGGTCCTGACGTACCGCAAGTGGCTGATCGCCCTGTCCGCGGCGTCCGCGGCGATCGCCGTCCTGTTTTCCTACAGCCTGTACCGGCTGATCCACCAGCCGCTGCGCGCGCTCATGCATACGTTCCGGCGCGTCGAACAGGGCCAATTGAACCAGACGGTGGCGTATCCGTTCAAAGACGAGTTCGGGTATTTGTACGACCAGTTCAATGCGATGATTCGGCAGCTGAACGTGCTGGTGCACGAAGTGTACGAGCAGCAATACCGGGCGAAGCTGTCGGAGCTTAGGCACTTGCAGTCCCAAATCAATCCGCACTTTCTGTACAACACGTACTACATTCTATACCGCATGGCGAAACGAGAGGACAACGAGAATCTTCTGCGGCTGACGAAGCATCTGGGGGATTATTTTCAATACATCACGCGCGACGCGGCCGACGAGGTGCCGTTCGCGAAAGAGGCGCACCATGCGAGGACGTATATGGAGATTCAATCGATCCGGTTCGGCGGCCGGGTAGAGACGTCGTTCGACGAGCTTCCGGAGGGGGCGGAGCAGCTGCCGGTTCCGCGGCTCCTGCTCCAGCCGATTATTGAGAACGCTTACCAGCATGCGCTGGAGAAAATGTCCCGGGGCGGCTGGCTTCATGTCGGCATTACGCTTCGGCCGGAGGAGCTGATCGTCACGGTCGAGGACAACGGCGAAGGGCTGACGCAGGAAAAGCTGGATGAATTGCAGCTGGCGCTGCGGACGTACGACGCCGCGCGGGAAAGCACGGGGATGTTGAACGTTCACCGCAGACTGCGGATCAAATACGGCGAACGAAGCGGACTTCGGCTTACCGCCGGCGGCCGGGGAGGGCTTCGGGTCGAACTCGTCATTCCGAGGGGAGAGGAGAACGAGCATGCATAGATTGTTGATCGTCGACGACGAACCGTACGTCGTGGAAGCGATGGCCGAAATGTTGCAGGAGATTGACGATTTAGGAGTAGAGCTGTACACGGCTTGCGCCTCGGAGGACGCGGTGCAGCTGATGACGCGCGCGAAGATGGACATTGTGCTGAGCGACATTCGGATGCCCGGCATGGACGGGCTCGAGCTGCAGCGCTGGATTCAGGCGCGATGGCCGCGATGCAAGGTCATCTTCCTGACCGGGATGAGCGATATCCAGTACATCCAGCATGCGCTGCGGAACGGCGGCGTCGACTACATCTTAAAGACGGAGGGCGACGAGGCGGTCGAACGGGCGATTCGGAAGGCGATCGGCGCGATCCGCGAAGAAGCGATGAACGAGCAGGCGCTCGTCAAGGCGCGAAACCAAATGTCGCAGGCGATGCCCTTGCTGCGGAAGGACTGGTTCCACGGCTTGCTCGACCCGCAGCGGGCCTCCTCATGCCTCCAGCCGGCAAGGCTGCAGGAAGCTGAGGTGCCGCTGCGCACCGACTGCAAGGCGCTGCTCGTCGCGGGCCGCGTCGACCGATGGCGGGAGGAGGATCGGGATTCCGGCCGCATGCTGCTGCTGTACGCGATCCAGAACATCGCCGAAGAATATTTGGCGCGCGTCGCGTTCCTGCCGGTCATTCTCGGAAGCGCGTATTTCGTCTGGCTCGTCCAGCCCGCAGGCGGCAGCGAAGCGGAATGGGACGATACGGCGAGCTTCGTGCTGGGGACGCTCGAGAGCATCCAATCGACCTGCAAGGATTTGCTGCGGCTGCCGGTTTCGCTCGTGACGACCGGGCGTCCTTGCGCGTGGGAGGAGCTGGCCGCGGCGTACCGCCAGCTGAAGCAGACGATGATTTTGGGGCTGGGGGACGGCACGGAGATGCTGCTCACGCATTGCGAGACGGAGGCGCCGCGGGACGGTTACGCCGGCGTGCCCGACCGGCGGCTCGCGGAATTGGAGCAGCTGCTGGAATCCGGCCGGCAGGAGGAGTGGAACTTGCACCTCGACGAGCTGTTCGCGGCGAGCTTCCCGAATTACGCATCTTACGTGCAAGCGTACTACACGGTTGCCGTCATGCTGCTAAAGCATATGAACGAGTGGGGCGCCGGCGCTGCGTCCGACGGGGACGGCTGGAAGAAGCTGATGGACGTGGACAGCCACCCGTCCAGAGAATCGGCCGTGACGTACTTGAAGGGCATCGCTTCCTCGCTGACGGACCGGAGGCAGCGGAATATCGACGAACGGACGCATAAAGTCATCCAAAAAATTAACCAGCATATCCGGGAGCATCTAGCCGACGACCTGTCTTTGGACGCGTTGGCGTCGGTCGTTTATTTGAACGCCTCCTACCTTTCCACGCTGTATAAGCAGTTCGCAGGCGTCAATTTGTCCGACGTGATCGCCGATCTGCGCATCGCCAAAGCGCAAGAGCTGCTCGTCTCTACGCCGCTCAAAATTCACGAAATCGCCGTTCGGGTCGGCTTCGGAACGTCGGGATATTTTACGAGATATTTCAAAAAGCATACCGGCGTCACGCCGCAGGAGTACCGCGCCGCGCACGAAGCTTGACGGGAGGCGGGCGCGAACATGTAAACGAAAGTCAACGCTTCTAGAAGAAGTGAAATATACGCCTCGATCCGCGGGTTCTATACTAAAAGGGAAGACAGCGCTTTCAAACAAAGGGAGGAATTCCGATGATCCGAAGGAAACAAGCGGCGGCTGCGATCGCTTCGATGCTTTGTTTGTCGCTTGCGGTGACCGCATGCAGCGGTGGCAGCGGTGGCGGCGGGGGCGGCGCGGGCGGCGCCGCGAATTCGAGCGAATCCGGGGGCGGCGCGTCCGGCGGCGCGTCCGGGACGTCCGGCGGCGCTTCAACCGAACAGCCCGCGGCCGAGGCGGATCCGTTGTTCGGCAAATACGAGCCGGGCATCGAAATTTCCACCGTCCGCGTCATCGACGAGCTCAAATTCGCGGACGGGGACGATATCGATAACAACGTATGGACGCGCACGTTGAAGGAACGGCTTGGCATTACGATCAACAATCAGTGGGTCGTCAAGCGGGATTTGGGGCAAGAAAAAATGAACGTCACCCTCGCTTCCGGCGATTTGCCGGACATCTTCGGCGTGAGCGATCCGACTCAGCTGAAGCAGCTGGTCGACTCCGAGCAAGTGTACGACTTGACCGAGCTGTATGAGAAGCACGCGTCGCCGCTCGTGAAGGAGTTCGCCGAGGCGACGACGAACGGCCTCGCCGCCGCGACGTTCGACGGCAAGCTGATGGCATTCCCGGCCGGCAACGCCACGATCGACAACGCGCCGATCCTGTGGATTCGCAAAGATTGGCTCGCGAAGCTGAATTTGCCGGAGCCGCAGACGATGGACGACGTGCTGAGAATAGCCGACGCTTTCGCGAATCAAGACCCGGACGGGAACGGGAAGAAGGACAGCTACGGGCTCGCCTTGAATAAGACGCTGTTCTGGGCGAACGGCGGCGGCGCCTTCGGCAGCTTGGAAGGCTTCTTCAACGGCTACCGCGCGTATCCGCAAAGCTGGATCAAAGACGCGAACGGGAACCTGGCCTACGGCAGCATTCAGCCGGAGATGAAGGCGGCGCTCGCTCAGCTGCAGGAGATGTATAAGAACGGCTTGATCGATAAAGAATTCGGCGTCAAGGACGAAAGCAAGGAAGCCGAGCTGGCGAACGCAGGAAAGTTGGGCATGGGGTACGGCATGATGTGGAACACGCTGTGGCCGTTGAATGACGGTCGGAAGAACGATCCGAACACCGACTGGCAGGCGTACCCGATCGTGTCCGCCGACGGCAATCCGGCGAAGCCGCAGACGCCCGCGCTCTCCGTCACCAATTACTACGTCGTGAACAAACATGCGAAAAACCCGGAAGCGCTCTTCAAAATGCTCAATTTGTTCGCGGAGCTGCAGTTCGACCCGAAGACGCCGAAGGAGGTTTGGGAGCAGCATTCCAAAATCAACGGCATCGAAACGTGGACGTACTACCCGTACCCGGTCGGCCGTCCCGACAAAAACTTGAAGATTCATCACAAGGTCGTCGCGACGCTGAAAAGCAGAGATCCGTCGGGGCTGAACCCGGAGGAGCTGGACGCGTACAACAACAGCCTTGCGATGGCGGAAGGTACGGGAGACGCGAACGCATGGGGATATGACAAGGTGTTCGGACCGGAAGGCTCGTTCAAGGTCATCGACAAGTACGTCACGGAGAAACTGCTGCAGCCGAGCGAGTTCTATGTGGCGCCGACGGCGACGATGGTGGATAAGAACGCGACGCTCCTTAAGATGGAGCAGGAAACGTTCACGAAAATCATCATGGGCAGCGCATCGGTCGACGACTTCGACACATTCGTAAGCAATTGGAAAAAGCTCGGCGGCGATCAAATTACCGCGGAAGTGAACGAGTGGTATCAGTCCAAATAAAGACGCTGAGGAGGGCGAGGGGCAACCCTGGCCCTCTTCCGCCGAAGGAAGGAGAGATCCCGTATGAACCACCCGACGGCCGAACGCGAGACGGCGGTCCGGACGACGTCTGCGGCGAGAATCCGCCGGGGCGGCCGGATTCCGCAGCTGCCGCTTCATCTCATGATCCTGCCTGGGCTGCTGCTCGTCGTCATTTATTGCTACGGTCCGATGCTGGGGCTCGTCATCGCGTTTCAAAAATTCGTGCCGGCGCGAGGGATCGGCGCTTCCGAGTGGATCGGGCTTGAAAATTTCAAGTACGTGATGGCTTTGCCGGGCACGATGCAGGTGCTCTGGAATACGGTCGCCATCGCGTTCATGAAAATGGCCGCGCAGCTCGTCGTACCGATCGTCTTCGCGCTCCTTCTGAACGAAGTGAGGAAGGCGGTATTTAAACGCAGCGTACAAACCTTAATTTACCTGCCTCACTTTTTGTCCTGGGTCATTCTCGGCGGCATCCTGATCGACATGCTGTCCCCTTCCGAAGGGATTTTGAAGGACCTGCTGCTTCTTTTCGGCATCGAGCCGATCTACTTCCTAGGCAGCAATTTCTGGTTTCGTTACGTTATCGTCATCTCCGACGTATGGAAGGAATTCGGCTTCAACACGATCGTCTACCTGGCGGCGCTGACGGGCATTAACCCCGCCCTCTACGAGGCGGCTATCGTCGACGGCGCGGGGCGCTGGAAGCAAACGCTGCACATTACGCTGCCGGGCATGTCTTCCATTATTATATTGCTGGCTGTGCTCAGCCTCGGCAACGTACTGAACGCGGGGTTCGATCAAGTGTTCAACTTGTACAGTCCTCAGGTATACCAAACCGGCGACATTATCGATACGTTCGTCTATCGGCTCGGATTGGAACAGGCGCAGTACGGCGTTGCGACGGCCGTGGGGCTGTTCAAGTCGGTCGTCTCTCTGACGTTCATTTCGCTCTCGTATTATTTGGCTTACCGGTTCGCCAATTACCGCATTTTCTAACGAAAGGAGCGATCAGCCGTGGTCGAGCACGTTTCATGGGGGAGAAGGGCGTTCGTCGTTTTTAACTATACGTTCTTGTCCCTCGTCTCCCTCGCTTGCGTACTTCCGTTGATCCATGTGCTGGCCATCTCGTTCTCCTCGAGCGAAGCCGCGGCGGCGGGGCTGGTGAAGCTGTGGCCGGTCGGTTTTACGGTAAAGAGCTATGCGTACGTGGCGCAACAGAAGGCGTTCCTGGCGTCGTTCCTCGTGACGCTGCAGCGTGTCGCCGTGGGCGTCACCCTCAACATGCTCATGACGATCTTGATCGCATACCCGCTGTCGAAGGAATCGAGCGTCTTCCGGCCGCGGACGGCGTACGCTTGGGCTTTCGTCGTTACGATTTTGTTCAACGGCGGATTGATTCCGACCTATATGGTCGTGAAATATACGGGAATTATGGACACGATCTGGGCGCTCGTCCTGCCGACGGCCGTGCCGGTGTTCAACGTCATCTTGATGCTCAATTTCTTCCGCAATTTGCCGAAGGAGATGGAGGAAGCGGCGTTCATGGACGGAGCGGGACAGTGGAGGACGCTGTGGAACGTGTATCTGCCGATGTCGCTGCCATCGCTCGCGACGGTCACCCTCTTCGCGACGGTCGCGCATTGGAACTCCTGGTTCGACGGACTCATCTTCATGAACCGGCCGGAGCATTACCCGCTTCAAAGCTATATGCAGACGGTCATCATCCAGCAGGATTTATCGGCGCTGGCGGCGTCCGACTTGGACGCCCTGAGCCAGGTGAGCACTCGGACGGTGAAAGCCGCGCAAATATTCTTAGGTGCGCTGCCGGTCCTGCTCGTGTACCCGTTCCTGCAGCGGTTCTTCATCAGCGGCATTGTACTCGGCAGCGTGAAGGAATGAACGGACTCCTCAATAGAACAGCCGCTCACCGATCCGGGGCGGCTGTTCTTTCGTATTGACACATTTCCGGGGATGAACCGGAGGGAGGAACCGGGGCGGGGACAACGCCGCAAACCCAGTCGTATCAAGGGTTCTGAATTCGGTTCATGGCCGGAAAGGTGTCTATTGTCTCGTTCGCCCGCGTCCCCGTATAGTGTGGGTAACCGACCGACAGAAAGGGATGTTTATGGATCAAGCTACATTGCAGCGCGAGTCGCTGACGGCGAAGACGACCGCAAAGCGCCGGCGGGGAGCAAGCTTCCTGCGCGATTATCAGCTATACTTGCTGATGATTCTTCCAATCGCGTACTTCATTTTATTCAAGTACGTACCGATGTACGGAACGCTGATCGCGTTCCAGGACTACAGCATCTTCCGAGGCGTGGCGGGCAGCGAATGGGTCGGTCTCGAAAATTTCCGGCAGCTGTTCGCGATGAGTCAATTCTACCTCGTTCTCCGAAACACGCTGCTGTTGAATTTGCTCGACTTGTTGTTTTCGTTTCCCGCGCCGATCTTGCTTGCCCTTCTGCTGAACGAGCTGAGGGTCATCTGGTATAAGAAAGCGGCGCAAACGATTTTGTATTTGCCGCATTTTATTTCGTGGATTATTATCGGCGGTCTCGTCTATCAGATGTTCTCCACGAACGGAGGCCTCGTCAACAATTTGCTCGTCGCGCTCGGCGTCGAACCGATCCCGTTCCTGACGGACAAAAACAATTGGGTGCTGGTGTATCTGGGAACAGGCATTTGGCAGAGCGCCGGCTGGGGAGCCATCATCTATTTGGCGGCGCTAACCGGGATCAACAAAGAGCTGTACGAAGCGGCCGAGGTCGACGGGGCCGGAAGAATGAAGAAGATGTGGCATATTACGCTGCCGGGCATCCGCCCGACCATCGTCGTCATGCTGATCATGCAGCTCGGTCATATTATGACGATCGGCTTCGAACGTCCGTACGTCATGGGCAACACGCTCGTATTGGATTATTCGGAGGTCATCAGTACGTTCGTGTATAAAGTAGGTCTTCAATCGGCGCAATTTTCGCTGGCGACGGCGACGGGCTTGTTCCAAGCGGCGGTCGGCCTGTTCTTCGTCGTCCTGGCCAATTCGATCGCCAAGCGATTCGGAGAGCAAGGCATATGGTAGGGGGCGGCGTCATGAGCAAAGAGATTCAAGCGAAATCGTCGAAAATACGGCTCGGGGACGTCGTAATCATGCTGATGATCGGTTTGGCGGTATTTTTATGTCTCGCGCCGTTCCTTCACATTATTGCGGTGTCGCTGAGCTCGAAAAGCGCCGTCTTGTCGAATCAAGTGACGCTCTTCCCGAGGGAATTGGACTTCACGGCTTACAAAATTGTGTTCAGCGATTCGAAGATGCTGTGGTCGATGGGGTTAACGATCGTGCTGACGGTGTCCTACACGGCGATCAGCATGGTGATGAGCATCTGCGCCGCCTATCCGCTGACGAAGGAACGGCTGAAGGGAAGACAGGCGTTCATGCTCTTGATCGTCTTCACGATGTTTTTCAGCGGCGGTTTGATTCCCGATTATTTGCTCGTGAAAGAGTTGGGACTGCTGGATAAATTGTTAGCGCTTATCGTCCCCGGCATGATCAGCGCCTTCAATTTGATCATTCTGCGGACGTTCTTCTCCTCGATTCCGGAAAGCCTGGAGGAATCGGCGTATTTGGATGGAAGCTCGCATATCGGCACGTTGATCCGGATCGTTCTGCCGCTGTCGCTGCCGGTGCTCGCGACGCTCAGCTTGTTCTACGCGGTGTCCCGATGGAACGGATACATGGATGCGCTCTTCTACATTACGAACGCGGATTTGTATCCGATTCAGCTGAAGCTGTATCAGATCGTCATGAACAGCATGATCACGGACTTGACGGCGCAGGAGGGGGCGACGCAAACCGAGGTCGTTGCGGAGGGGCTTAAGGCAGCCAGCATTATGTTCGCGACGACGCCGATCTTAATCGTGTATCCGTGGCTGCAGCGGTATTTCGTCTCGGGCATCATGATCGGCGCCGTCAAAGGGTGACCGCGCCGGAGCGGCGAATCGGTTGAGTCCTCCGCTTCCGAGGGGGTCAATATATAGGAAGTCCCAAAATATAAGCGTGAAGGGGATTAAAAGCATGAGAGCGACAAGAAAAACAAGTCTTACGTCATTGACGTCCATCTTCCTGCTGTCGAGCTTGCTGTCGGCTTGCTCCGGCGGCGCGGCCGAACCGAACGCCCAGCCATCGGCCGAGGGCGAGACGAAAGGGGAGCCCGTCACCTTGCGGGTGGAAATGTTCGACCGGGGCAATGCGCCGGCGGGAGCGGGCCCGGTCACCGATAATTTCTGGACGCAATGGATGCAGAAGGAATTCGGCGATCCGAACAACATCAAGCTCGAATTCGTGCCGGTGCCGCGCAACCAAGAGGTGGATAAGCTGAATGTGCTCATGTCCACCGGCGACGCGCCAGACATTGTGTTTACGTACGATTTGAATACAATCTATAATTATGTCAAAGACGGCGGCTTGACCGACGTCGGCCCGGTGATCGAACAATACGGCCCGAATTTGAAGAAGTTTTTGGGCGAGGAAGTCCTCTCCTACGGCGTATTCGACGGCAAGCAGTATACGATTCCCGCGAAGCGCACGCTGCAATTCACGCATTCCTCTTATATTCGGAAGGATTGGCTGGATCGGCTGGGACTGCCGGTTCCGACGACGACGGAGCAATTTTACAATACGATGAAAGCGTTTAAGGAGCAGGATCCCGGACAAACGGGCGGCAAAGTGATCCCGTACGCGTTCAGCGCCATGAACAATACAAGCGTATCGAATACGGACCAGCTCATCGGCTCGTTCGTCAAACCGATGTCGGAAGAAGATTTCTACGCGCTGTCGGCGACGGGGATCAAAGAAATCCTGAAGCCGGGCTACAAGGATGGCGTCCGGTTCTTGAACAAGATGAATCAGGAAGGCTTGATCAGCCCCGACTTCGCGCTGGACAAAGACGGCAAACAATTCGAAAGCGACGTAGCGAACGGTTATGTCGGCGCATTCACGGCGCTGGCCGCTCATCCGAGCTTGATGGGAGTCGGCAACGTGTTCGATACGCTGAAGAAGAACGTGCCGGGCGCCGAATACGTCGCGATGGATACGTTCACGAACGAAGAAGGCAAGACGCCGAAAATCATTTACGATCCGACCGGCATCCACATGATGATTCCGAAGTCGAGCAAACGCGCAGTGGAGGCTATTAAATTTTTGGATTGGATGTCGCAGCCGGACGTGCTGTTCACGCTCACGAACGGGATCGAAGGCCAGCATCATACGATCGAGAACGGGTTCCCGGTGGCGATCACGACGGATGAGGCGAAGAAGACGTTCTACAACAACTTCGATATCGCGATCGTCATCAACGGGAAAGATTTCGGAAGCGTCGAGAAAAACATGGAGGCCGTGGCCGTCGGGTTCCCGGACTATAAGGATTTGGCGAAGCAAACGATCGTCAATGCGCTCAAGGACGGATATACGGCTCCGCGCTTCGACCGTCCGATCGAAGCCGAAATTAAATACGGGGCGACGCTCAGGGAGAAAGCGACGGAGATCGTCGTGAAGAGCATCTTGGCGAAGCCCGAAGAGTTCGATGCCGTCTTCGATGCGGGCGTCGAGGAATATTTGAGGCTCGGCGGGCAAGAAATCGTGGACGAACGCAGAGCCGCCTATCAGGCGATGAAGGAATAAGTTTCTCGGATGACAAACCCCATTGCGATCATGGGGTTTGTCATTATTTCCTAAGATCGGGGGGATGGAAGATGAAAGTCAACAACTACGTCAAGCGGATGCTGCTTTCCTATCTCCCCATCCTTTTCGTTACGCTCGGACTATTTATCTTTATTTTTTTCGCAATCATGAACCAGCTTAACGTGCGGAACGCCATTCAGGCGAATCGCATGACGGCCGAATTCGTCGCCAACATGATGGACAGCTCGCTGAAAGGCATCTCGTTCGACGCGCAGCGCATGATCGAAACGGGAGGCATGGTTCAACAGTATCTCGACGGTCCTTCGGACCGGGTTCGCGATTTCGACGTTTCCAATATGCTGAGCAGTCTGATGGTGCGGCACGGGCTCATCGAGTCCGTGTATCTGTATCGAGCCGATGACGGCAGGGTGATGGATCAGAGCGCGATCCGCCCGCTCGGACAATTTCCCGATCGGAACTATGTCCGCATCGCGCTTAAGCAGCCGTACACGGGCGTATGGTCCCCGCCTCGGATGAAACAGAGCGAATCGCAGGGCGAACCTAGGTCGCTGCGCGTCACGTCATTGGGCTTCAAAATCCCGCGCGATTCCGGGAGTCTCGGGTACTTGGTAATTAACGTGAAGGTGTCCTCGCTCGAATCGTTCCTCGACCAGATGATCGACCGGTCCATTACGGAGGCGCAACTGTACGACGCCGCCGGGGAACCGTTCTTCGCGGATGGCCGCCGGACGACGTTCGTGGACAGGCTGAGCGCCGAAATCGTCTCGGATTATACCGGCTGGACGTACCGGATCAGCATCAAGGGCGGGAAGCTGTTCGATTTCCTGTCCTATGGGAGTACGGTTTGGGTATTGCTCGGTTTGGGCGGCATTGGTTTCGCGATCGGCTCCACCTTCTACGTGACTAAGCGGAACTACAAGCCGATCGAATCGATACTGCATCGAATCGAGCGGTTTTCGTCGGCGATCAAGCCGGCCGATCCGAAAGAAAACAAAAATGAATTCGCCTTCATCGACCATGCGATCGAACGCCTCATCACCAACAATATGGCGTTCCAAGAGCAGCAGCAGGAGCACCTCGTCATTCGAAGACAGCAGTACTTGCAAATGCTGCTCAAGGGCGAATGCGACGACGACCGGGCGGCGTGGGAGCAAGAATGGCTCTATTACGGACTGGCGGAAGGCCGCTGCATCGTCGCGTTATTGGAGATAGACAACTATGTCCGATTCGGACTGAAATACAGCCCGAACGACCAATCGCTGTTCAAATTCATCGTCAGCAGCGTCGCGGTCGAAGTCGGCGAGCAGACCCATTCGCGGATCGTCGCCGAGTGGATCTCGAAACATCAGCTGGTCCTTCTCCTGATTTCGGGGGAGCGGGAACTGGAGCATCGGTCGCTGCAGCTTGCGGAGCAAATCCGGGCGTGGGTAGAGGATCACCTCGATTTCACGGTGACGATCGGCATCGGGCCCCCCGCGAACGACGAAGCCGACATTCATCGCTCGTTCGAGGAAGCGTCGGAGGCGGTCAGCCGCAAAGTGTCGCTCGGTTCGAACCAAATTATCGACGCGGTGGAGCTGAAAGACAAGCCGGCAGGCGAATGGTTCGCCTATTTGGAGGGAATCCGTTCGATCGTGCGCAAACTGCGCATGTCGGAGCCGGATTGGCTGGACGATGCGAAACGGCTGTTCGGCGACATGGCGGTTCATCGTCTTCGCAAGGACGACGTCGACCGGCTGCTGCATTATTTGATATTCCATCTGGAATACGAGCTGGAAGGGACGATGCAGGAGGCGGTCAAGTTTTGGCTTGCGGAGGCGAAGCCCCGTTTGCTCGCCGCGACGGAGCAGGCGGATACGCTGCGGGAGCTGGAAGACGATATGCTCGCTGCGATGCGCAGGCTTTTCGAGCAAATCGAGGAGCTCGCGCAGAGCCGGCGCCATCACGTGCTCATGCGGGAAATCCGCGATTACGTCGCGGAGCATTTCATGGATCCGAATCTTTCGCTTACGCTGCTCAGCGAGCGGTTTCAGATCGGACCGAAATATTTGAGTCAATTATTTAAGGACAGCATCGGCCAAAATTTCAGCGATTTCCTGATCGGGCTGCGCATCGACTACGCCAAGAAGCTGCTGCGGGAGTCGGACGCGACCGTGCAGGATATTTCGGACATGATGGGCTATTCGAACCCGACGTCGTTTATTCGCGTGTTTAAGAAGATCGTCGGCGTATCGCCGGGACAGTACCGGGAGACGCAAACCAAACCTGCGGATTCCATTCAAGCTTAAAGAAGCAGGATTCCCATCGAAAGGAACATGATCCAGATGACGTTAACGATTGATCGACATACCGCATACCGATTGCCTCAGCCGCTGACGTCCCCCGTTCGGCACGCATGGGAGATGGTGGCGAGGGACCATGAGCGCGTATTCGGCGCCGCCCCGAAGCGGATCGACGAAGGAGACGCGCCGGCCGCCGTGGAGGTTCGGTACGCGCAGCCCGAGGATCGCTGTCCGAACCGCCCGGAGGCCTATTGCTTCCGGTTCGCGGAAGCCGGCGGCGCGACGGCGCTGCATATCGCCGCTCGCGACGATCTCGGCCTCGTGTACGGCCTCTTGGAATACAGCCGCAGGTTCCTCGGCGTCGATCCGTTCTGGTTTTGGGCGGACAAGCCTCCGGAGCGGCGGGACGCCGTCGCCGTTCCCGCGGAACCGTTCGACTCGCCGGAGCCGTACACGAGATTCCGCGGCTGGTTCGTCAACGACGAGGTATGCTTGATCGGCTGGAAGGAGGAGTACCCGCCGACGCGGGACGTGTGGCTTCCGGTGTTCGAAGCGCTGCTGCGATGCGGCGGCAACATGGTCATCCCCGGCACCGATTTGCCGAAGCACGGCATCCATGCCGAACTGGCGTCCGAGATGGGACTATGGGTCACGCACCATCACGCCGAGCCGCTCGGCGCGGAGATGTTCCTGCGCGCATATCCCGGCAAGCAAGCCAGCTATCAGCAGCATCCGGAGCTGTTCGAAGCGTTATGGGAGGCGGCGATCGAGGAGCAGAAGGACAAAACAATCGTGTGGGTGCTTTCCTTCCGCGGGCAAGGGGATCAGCCGTTCTGGGAGCAGGATCCCGCGTTCGATACGCCGGAGAAGCGCGGGGCGCTGATCAGCCAGGTCGTTCGCAAGCAGTACGACATGGTGCGGCGCAAGGTCGCCGATCCGCATTGCTGCGTCGCCTTGTACGGCGAGATCGCGGAATTGTACAAGGGCGGGCATATCGATATCCCGGAGGACATCATGCGCGTATGGGCCGACAACGGCTACGGCAAGATGGTGTCCCGCCGGCACGGCAACCTGAATTTGCGGATTCCCGCGCTGCCTGCGGCGGATGATCGAGCGAAACACGGCGTCTATTATCATGTCACGTTCCACGATCTGCAGGCGTCGAACCATCTGACGCTGTTCCCGTCGCCGGCCGGCTTGATCGCGCGGGAGCTGGAGGACGCGTTCCGCGCGGGAGCGTTCTCGTACTTGCTCGTGAACAGCGGCAATATCCGGCCGCACGTATACACGCTGGACCTCGTCCGGGAGCTGTGGACCAAGGGGCGGGCGGACGCGGAGACGCATCTTCGCGAATTCGTGCGCCGCATGTACTCCGCTCGCGAAGACGACATCGCCGCGCTGCACCGCGAATATGCGGAGCGGACGATTGCCTACGGCCCGAACGAAGACGACCGTGCGGGGGAGGAGTTTTACCATCACCCGGCGCGGAAGATCGTCGGCCATTGGCTGCAGGGCAAGCACGCCGAGCCGATGGAGCGGCTGTATTGGGCGACGGGCTCCGCCGCGTTCGCGGAACAGGTGGAGTGGTTCCGCCGCAAGTGCGCGGAGGCGATTCCCGGCTGGCGGTCGCTCAAGGAGCGGGCCGAGCGGCTCATGGCGGCGCTGCCGGCTGACGATCGGCTTCGTCTGAAGGATCATCTGCTGCTTCATATCGAGCTGCATTTGTCCGGCTGCGAAGGCTTCGCCGCTTTGGGAGAGGCGTTCGAGGCGTATTTGCGGCAGCAATATGCGGTCGCCTTCGTGCACGCCTCGCGCGCGATGCGGAGCTATCAGCGGGGAATAGACGCGCTGAAGGACGCGGAGCATGGGCCTTGGGAACATTTCTACCGAGCCGATTGGCTGACGAACATCAAGAGCACGGTGGACAATATGGATACGCTGCGCCGATGGCTGCGGATGCATGGCGACAGCCCGGATTTTTTCCTCTGGTACAAACAATATTTGATGCCGGAGACGGAGAAATACATCTATTTAGAAAACACGCATCGAAATCCGCTGTCGGACGACGAACTCGCCCGCAGGCTGGAAGAGAAGTTCAATTTGTAGAGTAGAAGCTAGACATGGTAGTTTGCGCGGGGCTGTACACCTACCCATGCGGCAGTTGTTCCCCTCCCATATACTGTATCAGACGATACGAAGGGAGGTGGATGCGGAATGCCTTGCCAGCCGAAAAAATGCGTGAAAGAGCCGAAAGTCGTATACCGCGACATATTTCATCCGCAGCCCGTCGAAATCGTGCAGCCGATCGAGATCGTGAATCGGCATCATTTTGTGCCCGTTCCTTACGTCGTCACGACCGTCACGGTCCGCGACGAGTTCCCGTCGTGCGGCGTAGCCGGAATTCGCGGCATGAAGAAGAAATCGCCCTCTCGCAAAAAGTAACATCGGTATAACGCCCCTTTGGTCCGTCGGGACCGAAGGGGTTTTTCATTTTTTCATGGCTGCCTGTTGACAGGAGAGGATTAATCATTTAAATTAAGTATTGTTCTTAGATTATAATAATTATCAATAAGGAATTAACACAATCTATTGCTGGCCCCATCGGGCGCCGGTATTAATGTATCCTTAAGGAGGAATTTTTATCATGTCTCTCATCGGCAAAGAAGTCAAACCTTTCAAAGCGCAGGCGTATCACAACGGCCATTTCATCGAGGTGACGGAAGAAAACTTGAAGGGCAAATGGAGCGTCGTCTGCTTCTACCCGGCCGATTTCACGTTCGTCTGCCCGACCGAGCTCGAAGACTTGCAGAACCAATACGAAACGCTGAAAGAGCTCGGCGTCGAAGTGTACTCCGTATCGACGGATACGCATTTTACACATAAAGCATGGCACGACAGCTCGGAAGCGATCGGCAAAATTACGTACATCATGATCGGCGATCCGACGCACGTCATTTCCCGCAATTTCGAAGTGCTGATCGAGGAGGACGGCCTCGCCGAGCGCGGCACGTTCATCATCGATCCGGACGGCGTCATTCAAGCGCTGGAAATCAACGCCGGCGGCATCGGCCGCGACGCCAGCACGCTCGTGAACAAAATCAAAGCGGCCCAATACGTCCGCAACAACCCGGGCGAAGTATGCCCGGCGAAGTGGCAGGAAGGCGCCGAAACGCTGAAGCCGAGCCTTGACCTCGTCGGCAAGATTTAAGGAGGGATTCGAACATGGCATTGGAACAAGAAATCAAAGCGCAGCTGGAACAATATCTTCAATTGATGGAAGGCGACGTCGTGCTGAAGGTAAGCGCGGGGTCGGACGCCGTCTCCCAAGAAATGACGGCGCTGCTGGATGAGCTGTCCGCCATGTCCTCCCGCATCGCGGTCGAGCCGGCGGATCTGCCGCGCACGCCGAGCTTCAGCGTCAATCGCAAGGGCGAAGACACGGGCGTGACGTTCGCCGGCGTGCCGCTCGGCCACGAATTCACGTCGCTCGTGCTGGCGCTGCTGCAGGTGAGCGGCCGAGCGCCGAAGGTCGACCAGAACGTCATCGACCAAATCAAGAGCATTCGCGGGGAATATCATTTCGAATCGTTCATCAGCCTGACGTGCCATAACTGTCCCGACGTCGTGCAGGCGCTCAATTTGATGAGCGTGCTCAACCCGGGCATTACGCATACAATGATCGACGGCGCGGCGTTCAAGGCCGAGGCGGAGAGCCGGAACATTCTGGCGGTGCCGACAGTGTTCCTCAACGGCGAACCGTTCGGCAGCGGCCGGATGTCGATCGAGGAAATCCTCGCGAAGCTGGGCGGCGGTCCGGAAGCGTCCGAGCTCGACAACAAAGAGCCGTTCGACGTGCTCGTCGTCGGCGGCGGTCCGGCCGGCGCCAGCGCGGCGATCTATGCGGCGCGCAAAGGCATCCGCACGGGCATCGTCGCGGAGCGGTTCGGCGGCCAGGTGATGGATACGCTCGGGATCGAGAACTTCATCGGCACGAAATACACGGAAGGTCCGAAGCTCGCGGCGAGCTTGGAAGAGCACGTGAAGGAGTACGGCGTCGACGTGATCAAGCTGCAGCGCGCGAAGCGGCTCGAGAAGAAAGAGCTGATCGAAGTCGAGCTGGAGAACGGCGCCGTGCTGAAGAGCAAGGCCGTCATTCTGTCGACGGGCGCCCGCTGGCGCAACGTCGGCGTGCCCGGCGAAGCGGAGTATAAAAACAAAGGCGTGGCGTACTGCCCGCACTGCGACGGTCCGCTGTTCGCCGGCAAGCGCGTGGCGGTCATCGGCGGCGGCAACTCCGGCGTCGAGGCGGCGATCGATCTCGCCGGCATCGTGAAGCACGTTATCGTGCTGGAGTTTAATGCGGAGCTGAAAGCGGACGGCGTCCTGCAGGACCGTCTGTACAGCCTGCCGAACGTGACGGTGCTGACGAACGTGCAAACGAAAGAGATCACCGGCGCCGACAAGGTGAACGGCCTGACGTACACGGATCGCGAGACGGGCGAAGACCGCCATGTCGAGCTCGAAGGCGTGTTCGTCCAGATCGGCCTCGTGCCGAACACTGACTGGCTCGGCGATACGGTGGAGCGCACGCGCTTCGGCGAAATCGTCGTGAACAGCCACGGCGCCACGAGCGTGCCCGGCGTGTTCGCCGCCGGCGACTGCACGAACAGCCCTTATAAGCAAATCATCATCTCGATGGGTTCGGGCGCGACCGCGGCGTTGGGCGCATTCGATTACCTCATTCGAAATTAATCGGCAAACCGCTGCGCGACTCCGACGATTCGGAATCGCGCAGCGGTTTTTTTGCGCCTTTTTTGCGCGCACGCCGCAAAACTATGCGTCCTCGGCGCGCAAGGTTTGCGTGCTTCGCCGTTCCTGCCTCGATTATAATGAAAGCTGACGAGGCGTCGTCAAACTTTTGATCGAAGGGGGACGGCAACATGCAGCTTTTGTTCGATATCCTGCGCATCATTCATATCGCGGGCGGTTTTTTGGCGCTCGCCGTATTTTGGATCCCGATCGTTGCGAAGAAAGGGGGCCGAACGCACAACAAGGTGGGGTGGATATACGTGTACGCGATGGCGGCCGTCTCGATCAGCGCGTTCGCGATGGGCGTGTATCGGATCGCTTGGGACGCGGGTCCCGACGCGGATGCGATTCCGTTTTCGTGGTTTTTGATATTCGTCGCCGCGTTAAGCTCCTCGACGGCTTGGTACGGGGTGCGCGTGCTGCGTTACAAGCGGCGTGCGACTCCGCACCGCAACGCTGCGGATCTGTTTTTCCCGTCGCTGCTGCTCGGTTCCGGGGTCGGGATTTCGATCTACGGGACGATCATACAATTTCCGCTGCTTCAATATTTTCCGATCACCGGAGTGTTTCTCGGAGGCTCGCAGCTGCTCTATTGGCTGAGGACGCCGAAAACCAAGGCGCATTGGGCCGTAGAGCATATCGTAGGCATGCTGTCGTGCTGCATCGCGACCGTAACCGCGTTTTTGGTATTCGGAGCGCCCAGACTGCTGCACATCGAGTCGACGAGCCTATGGGTGTGGTTTCTGCCGACGTTCGTCTTCGTGCCTCTAATCGTTTGGTTCACGAATCGATATAAGAAATAGGTCGCGATCAGGGCGTCCCTCCCAAGTCCATGGCTTGGAGGGACGCCCTTCGCGTTTGCGCTTGGCGCGCAAAAACTTGCGCGGAACGGCGCCATGTTTGCGCGTTGCGGGGGCGGCCGCCGGATTATGATGGGTACATTCCTAAATTCCTAATGAGAGGTGTTTCGTATGATGTCATCCGCGGCGCAAGCTCGTCAGCCCGGCATGAAAGATTTATTTGCCAATCGTTTTGTTCAATCCATTCTGTTGTCAGGCCTCTTCCTCCAGATGGGGATCTGGATCCGGAACTTCGCGATTTTGCTCTTCGTGACGGAGCAGACGAACAAGGATCCTGTCGCGGTGTCGCTCATTTCCCTCGCCGAGTTCGCGCCGATCTTTATTTTCTCGTTCGTCGGAGGAACGTTCGCGGACCGCTGGCGCCCCAAGCGCACGATGATCGCTAGCGATTTGCTGAGCGCTTTGTCCGTGTTCGTCGTCCTGTTGGCGCTCGTTTACGGCGGATGGGAAGCGGTGTTTTTCGCCACCTTGGTCTCTTCGATGCTGTCGCAATTTTCTCAGCCTTCCGGCATGAAATTGTTCAAGCTCCATGTGCCCGAGTCGCTCATGCATGTCGGCATGTCGATGTACCAGACGATCATGTCGGTGTTCATGGTGCTCGGGCCGGCGCTCGGCACGTTCATTTATTTCCGGTTCGGCATCGAGACGGCGATCGCTCTGATGGGCGCGTGCTTCCTCCTGTCGGCGGCGGCGCTTACGATGCTCCCTCCCGATCGGAGAACGGAGGCCGCTCCGACGACGAAGCTTGCGTATGAAATGAAGATGGGACTGCAGTACGTCGCCCGCAACAAAGTGTTCGTTTATATGGGCGGATTTTTCTTGGTTTCCGGACTGGGGCTGGGCCTCATTAATCCGTTGGGCATTTTCCTAATTACCGAACAGCTGAGGCTGTCCCCCGATCAGTTGCAGTGGTTGACGGCGGCGAACGGAACGGGCATGATTCTCGGCGGATTTTTGGCGATGGCTTTGTTTAAGAAATTGTCTCCGCAAACGATGCTGCTGATCGGTCTCGCCTTGAACGCGGCTGCCGTATCCGTCTTGGGCTCCGCCGAGAGCGTCGGGATCGCCCTCGCCGCGCAATGGTTTTCCGGCTTGATGATTCCGTTCATTCATATCTCCTGCAATACGCTCGTCATGAATCATGCGGAGTCGTCGTTCGTCGGCCGCGTGAACGGCATTTTGAACCCGTTGTTCATGGGGGGAATGGTCGCGACCATGAGTCTTGTAGGCGTTCTGAAAGAGGCGCTTCCGCTGAACCAGATGTACTTATTGGCATCGGCCTTCTTCTTGCTCGGCGCGCTGGGCGCGATCCCGCTGCTTCGGATGAAGGCGAGCCGTTCGATAGGGGCGGCCGTTCATGTTCATCATCACTAGGTAGACGACGATAGGTCACAAGGTTTGACCGCTGTCCGCCGTAATGATTTGCCCCGTCATCGCCTCTTGTTCCAAGACGGAGATGACGAGGGCGGCGATGTCTTCGGGCGCGGCGATACGCTCCAGCAGCAGGTTCGGAGCCAGTTGCTTCATCTGTTCTTCCCTGCCGGCCCACCAGCGGGTCGCGACGGCCCCCGGGGCGACGCAGTTGACGCGAATATAGGGCGCCAAGGCACGCGCCAACGACATCGTGAGGCCGTGCACGGCCGCTTTGGACACGGCGTACGGGAGAGACGAGCCCGTTCCCGTCCGTCCGGCGATGCTGCCGATGTTGACGATCGCGCCTTGCCGTCGCTGCTTCATATAGGGAGCGACGGCGCGCGCGCAGTAAAACATCCCTTTCACGTTCACGTCGAACAGTTCGTCCCATACGTCCTCCGTCGCCGATTCCAAGTCGTCCATCGGGATATGTCTGGTGATGCCGGCGTTATTGACGAGCAGATCGATCGCGCCGAACCGGTCCGCGGCCGTCCGGACCATCGCGCGCACGTCCTCGTCCCGAGCGACGTCGGCTCGGACGGCGATCGCGGTTCCTCCCTCGTCGAGAATGAGGCGCACCGTTTGCTCCGCATCCGCTTGCGACCGCGCGTAACCCACGGCGACGGCCGCGCCCTTCTTCGCCAGCGCGAGGCTGACCGCGCGGCCGATGCCCGTGCCGCCGCCCGTCACTAGGGCTGTTTTGTTCGACAGTTCCATGTTCATCCGCTCCTTCGGGGTTTCGGTGGTTTGAGGAGACGGAGCTGGGCGTCCAGCTGCTCGAACGCGGCCAGGAAGTCGGATTGACGGAGGCCGGCCGGCTGTTTTACGACCACAGCCTGCACATCGTGAAGGACGTGGAACGCCTTCGGACGAGCCTAGCGGATTTGAAGGCGGGCGAAGCGGGGCATGTTCGGATCGGAGCGACGGAGCCGACGGCCAGCTTCCGGCTGCCGCCGATTTTGAAGCGGTTTGCGGACGCGTACCCGAACGTGCGCGTTTCCGTGGACATCGGGAGCACTCCGGCGCTTAGCGAGCGGTTGCTTAAGGGCGAAATCGATTTTGCGCTGTCGACGGCGCCGAATCTCGGTTCGGGTTTGTATTTCGAGCCTTGGTTCGAGGAGGAGTTCGCGGTGTTTCTGCCCGCAAGCCATCCGCTCGCGCGGCGGGAGACGATCGATCCGAGCGATTTCGCCGGGCACCGCCTGCTCGTCACTTCGGAAACTTGCCCCTATCGTAAGAAGCTGGAAATCGTCATGCAGGAGCAAGGCCCCGCCGCGCTCGACGCGATGGTGGTCGGCAGCATGACGGCCTTGAAGGCGTACGTCGAACACGGGCTGGGGATCGCCCTCGTGCCGAAAATTACGGTCGCGGAGCCGGAAGCGAAGGGGATGGCGGTGCGCAGCATCGCCGGCAGCCTGATCCATATGACGTGCGGCATGACGTGCAAGGAGTCGGCGTACCCGTTTCGGCACGCGAGTCATACGTTGTATACCTTTATCAAACAAGCTTTGGGAGAGCGCGTCGGCACTACCGAATCAGCTCGATAAAGCCGCTCGCCGCCGTCGACAGCGGCACGTTCCGTTTCGTCAGGATGCCTACGCGGGAAGGGGGGATCGGCACGTTCAGCCGCACCTCGAACAGCGAGCCCTCCTCCAGCTCCTTCGTCACGAATTCCCTCGTAATATAAGAGATCCCCAGCCCCCTCCGCGCGAATTCGACGAGCAAATCCACGCTTCCGACCTCGATCTCGGGTTTAAGCGAATACCCATAGCTTTGGAACAATTCGGTAATGCCCGTCCGCGCCCGGCTGTTCCGGGAGAACAAAATGATCGGATGCTGCAGCAGCCGATCGAGCGACAGCACTTGTCCGCGCAAATGCGCGAATCGGCTGCCCGCCACGAAGCAATCCTGCAGCTGAAAGCTTTCCCTCACTTCGAGCTGCGGCTCGTCGATCGGCATGCGCACGACCCCGAGATCGATGCTGCCTTCCTTCAAATACGTAATGATTTCCGGCGTCGTGCCGTGGTGCAGCAGCAGCTTGACGCCCGGATGCTGCTCGTGGAAGTGCTCGAGGTGCGGCAGCAAATAATGCCGGAACAGCGAGTCGCTGCCGCCGATCCGCAGCTCGCCGCTGGCGAGGTTTTTGAGCGCGGCCATTTTCTCTTCGGCGAGCGCGATCAAAATTTGCGCCTGTTCGATATACGAATACAGCACGGCGCCCTCCTGCGTCAGCTCGACGCCTTTCGCGTTGCGTAGGAACAGGGCGACGCCGAAATGGCGCTCCAGCTGCTTGATCGCGTGGCTGACGCTTGGCTGCGTCAGAAACAGCGCTTTAGCGGCTTGTGACAAGCTGCCCGTCTTCGCGGCCCAATAAAAGACTTTGTACAAGTCGTGATTAATATGGCTGGCCATAGATACGGTCTATATCTCCCCTGAAATATATTCATTACACGTATGACGCTAACACGTATTATAGTAAAATCAGGACTCTGCGTGAACAGAAAAATATAATGGAGAAAGAGGGATCCGTACATGCCGCAAACGCAAACGCAAACGATCAACAAACTGGCGATCAACACGATCCGTACGCTGTCGATCGATGCCATCAACGCCGCCAATTCCGGGCACCCGGGGCTGCCGATGGGCGCCGCGCCGATGGCGTTCGCCCTCTGGGCCGAACATCTTAAGCATAATCCCGCCAACGCCAGATGGTTCAACCGAGACCGGTTCGTGCTGTCTGCAGGGCACGGCTCCATGCTGCTGTACAGTCTGCTGCATTTGTTCGGGTACGACGTGACGATCGACGATTTGAAGCAGTTCCGGAAGCTGAACAGCCGCACGCCAGGCCATCCCGAGTACGGGCACACGGACGGCGTGGAGGCGACGACGGGGCCGCTCGGTCAAGGGATCGCCATGGCCGTCGGCATGGCGATGGCCGAAGCGCATCTCGCGGCGCGCTATAACCGCGACGGCTTCCCGGTCGTCGACCATTACACGTACGCGCTCGTCGGGGACGGCTGCTTGATGGAAGGCATCTCGTACGAAGCGATGTCGATGGCCGGCCATATGAAGCTCGGCAAGCTCATCGTGCTGTACGATTCCAACGATATTTCGCTGGACGGGGAGCTTAAGCTCAGCTTCGGCGAGAACGTTAAGCAGCGGACGGAATCGGCGAACTGGCATTACCTGCGCGTCGAGGACGGCAACGACGAAGCGGCCGTCTCGGCGGCGATCGCGGAAGCGAAGCGCCAAGGCGACCGTCCCACGCTCATCGAAGTGCGCACGGTCATCGGCTACGGCAGCCGCGCGGCGGGCACGAACAAGGTGCACGGCGCCCCGCTTGGCAAGGAGGACGCCGCGGCGGCGAAGGCGGCGTACGGCTGGCCGCACGAGGAAGAATTCGCCGTGCCGGAGGAAGTGCGCGCGCATCTCGACCGTCTGAAGCAGGAAGGCGCCGCCAAGGAAGAAGAGTGGAAACGCCTGTTCGCCGCATACGCCGAGAAGTACCCTGAAGAGGGACGGGAGCTGCTTGACGCGATCGAAGGCAAGACCGCGATCGACGTCGCCGCGATTCCGACTTTCGATTCCGCGAAGGCGATTTCGACGCGCGTCGCGAGCGGCGAAGCGATCAACCGGTACGCGGCGGTCGTTCCGACGTTGTTCGGCGGCAGCGCGGACTTGTCGCATTCGACGATGACGGACATCAAAGGAGAGAAGCCGTTCGCCCTCGAGACGTACGCGGGGCGCAACGTCTACTTCGGCGTGCGCGAGCATGCGATGGGCGCGGCCGGCAACGGTCTTGCGCTGCACGGCGGCGTGCGGCCGTTCGTCAGCACGTTCTTCGTGTTCAGCGACTACCTGCGCCCGGCGATCCGATTGGCCGCGCTGCAGAAGCTGCCGGTCGTCTACGTCTTCACGCACGACTCGATCGCCGTCGGGGAAGACGGACCGACGCACGAGCCTGTCGAGCATTTGGCGGCGCTGCGCACGATCCCGGGCCTGACGGTCATTCGTCCGACCGACGCCAACGAGACGGCGAGCGCCTGGGCGTTCGCGCTGTCGCAGCGGCAAGGACCGGTCGCGCTCGTGCTGAGCCGGCAAAACTTGCCGGTGTTCGAACAGACGCAGCGCAACCTGGAGCAGGTCGCGAAGGGCGGCTACGTGCTGACGGAGACGAACGATTCCCCGGACCTCATTCTGGTCGCTACCGGGTCGGAGGTGTCGCTGGCCGCGAACGCGAAGGCGGCGCTCGAGCAGGACGGCGTCTCCGTCCGCGTCGTGGCGATGCCGAGCAGGGAGCTGTTCTACGCGCAGCCGGAAGCATACCGGCAGAGCGTCCTTCCCGACGCGGCGTCGAAGCGGATCGTCATCGAAGCCGGCATCGGGCTCGGCTGGGAGCGAGTCGCGGGACCGAGCGGCAAGGTGCTGTCCATCGAGACGTTCGGGGCGTCGGGATCGGGCGGCGCGGTGATGGAATATTTCGGCTTCTCCGTCGACAACGTCGTTCGGATGGCGAAAGAACTGTTGAAATAATGAAAGCGAAGCGGCGGGCAGCCATTGCCCGCCGCTTTTTTTGTTTTACTTTTCCTCCGCCCAAGGTCGCTTTTGTACAAAAAGAGTCTCTATCTCCCATTCAAGAGTCGCGGCGCGAAGCCTACACTATAGGGGAACGGAAACGGAGGGGACGATCATGAAATCGTTTGGGATCGGGATCATCGGTTTGGGCGGCATGGCGAACGCGCATATTAACGGCTTGCGAAACATCGCGGGCATGCGGGTCGCGGCCATATGCGACGTGGACGCCGCCGCGCTCGAAAGGATTGGGGAGCGGCTAGGCATTCCGGCGGACAAACGGTTCGCCGACTACGGGCGGCTCATCGAGGAGGCGGACGTGGACGCCGTCATCTCCGTGACGCCGAACGTCGTCCACGCGGACATCATGGAGCGTTGTTTGAAGGCGAGGAAGCCGTTCTTGTCGGAGAAACCGTTCACGATGAACTTCGAAGAAGCGGAACGGTTGAAAGCGCTGTACGACCAGGCGCCGGTATCCGCGATGATCGGGTTCAGCTACCGGTATACGCCGGCTTTCCGCTATGCGCGGGAGCTGCTGCGGCGAGGGGACATCGGGGACGTGAGAAGCTTCTTCGTTCAATATTTGCAGGGCTGGGGATCGGCCGCATACCGCCAGCCGTTCGTCTGGAGATTCGATAAGGCCGTCACCGGCACCGGGACGCTGGGCGATTTGGGCGCGCACATGATCGACCTCGCCCACTATCTCGTCGGCTCGTTCCGGGATGTATCGGCGCAGCTTGCGACGTTCATTCCGGAACGGAACCTCCCGAACTCCGAGGAGCTCGTCCCCGTCGCGGTCGACGATTTCGCCAGCTTCCAGGCGCGGATGGCGAACGGCGCCGCGGGCGTGTTCCAAACGTCGCGCAACTGCATCGGATCCGGAAATCAACTCGAAATTTCGCTGTACGGCGACAAGGGCACCCTTCATGCCAGCACGCTCCGGCCGGATCAAGTCGTGCTTGTCCGCGTCGACGATGACACGGGCGAGCTCGCCGAGATGCGGGCGAACGTCCCGCAGCGCGCGAAGTTGACGCAGTGGGAAGATTTCGCCCGAATGCTGAACGGCGAGCCGAGCGAGGGGCTGCCCGATTTCGCGGCCGGCTTCGAAAACCAGAAGGTGCTGGAAGCCATACTCCAGGCGAACGAGACCAAGCGCACGGTGTCGTGCGAGTAAACCAATCAAGAAAGCGGTGAGAGAATATGATTCGAGTGACGATTTGGAACGAGTTTATTCATGAACGCAAGAACGAAACGGTTGCCGCCGTGTACCCGGCCGGCATTCATGAGGCGATCGCGCAGGGGATCGCGGCCGCCGACGTCGCGACGCGTACTGCGACGCTCGACCAGCCGGAGCACGGCCTTAGCGACGAAGTGCTGAACGCCACCGACGTGCTGATGTGGTGGGGCCATGTCGCGCACGGCGAGGTGTCCGACGAAGTTGTCAACCGCGTCCACCGCAGAGTGTTGGACGGCATGGGACTCATCGTGCTGCACTCCGGACACTGTTCGAAAATTTTCAATAAGCTGATGGGGACGCAGACGTGCAGGTTGAAATGGCGCGAGGCGGATGAGAAGGAGCGCTTATGGGTCGTGCAGCCGAGCCATCCGATTACGGCGGGCCTCGGCGAATACATCGAATTGGAAAAAGAAGAGATGTACGGCGAACATTTCGACGTACCGCCTCCGGACGAGCTCGTGTTCGTCAGCTGGTTCGAGGGCGGGGAAGTGTTCCGCAGCGGCATGACGTTCTCGAGGGGGCGGGGGAAGATTTTCTACTTCCGTCCCGGACACGAAACGTACCCGACGTACTACAACGAGAACGTTCGCCAGGTTCTCCGCAATGCGGTTCGCTGGGCGGCTCCGCTGCCGACGCCGGCGCCGAAATACGGGAACGCCGCTCCGCTGGAGCCGATCGCCGCGAAGGTCCCGGACGCGACGTGATCGGGAAGGAGCCGTGCTAACGCGTTATGCGAACAGCGCGGCTCCTCCCGTTTTTTACGAGTCTACTCTCATTTTCTTGTAATACTGCAAGGGCGACAGGCCGGTGTATTTTTTGAACAATTTGCTGAAATAGTACGGATCCTCTAGGCCCGTTAAATATCCGATTTCGCCGACGGGCAAATGCGTCGCTTCGATGAGCTCCTTCGCGTGCTGGATGCGAACGAGGTTCATGTATCGGACGATCGTATACCCTGTCATGCGCCGAAACATCCGGTTCAAATAGTCGTAATTGCACTCGAATATTCGCTCGATGTCGGCACCGGTCATTTTGTTCGTGTAATTCTGATGAATGTAGTCGAGCAAGGCGTTCACTTTCATCCGGGCCTTCGACTTGACGCCTTGCTGCAACTCATGATTCAGATATTCCCGGGACATTTCGATCAACAGCTCGGAAAATTTGAGGGCCGCGATGGTCCGGTGATGATGTTTGCGCCTGTATAGGTGAAGCATTTCGTTCAACCGGCGGAACGTTTCGCGGAGCGCCGCGTCGCCGAGCGAGAACTGTTTCGGCACGGCGTAGAAGGTGCCGTCGTCGCTGGCGTCGTATAGCGCGTTATCGATCAACGTTCGTTCGGCGGACGAAAGCGGCGCGTCGGCGGACCTTCGAAGCAGACCTTGGTGGGTGAAGTGAATGTAATAATAATCGCAAACATGTTTTTGCGTCCCTTCGTGGTCCAAGTTGGGCTCGAGCAGGAACGCGTCGCCGCGCCGAAGCGCGAAATCGGCTCCGTCCTCCCGAAGATGCAATTCGCCGCTTTTGATAATGTACAAAATAAACTCGTCCACGTTCCGCTTGAAATGAATCCACGGCTGCTGATAGGAAACGAATCCCATCAGCTTCACTCTTGGCACGAATTCCGCGTCCATCGCCAGCATTCCGGTTCACGCCCCGTTTGCAAAAAGTCGGTTTCATACAAAGCATCCTATTCTCCCTCCATCGTATCATGAAAGGTAGCCGAGACAGTGCATTATTTCTCCGAAACGCCGGTTCGCATCGGAACATAATACACCCCCGCCTCGAACGCCCCGGACGCATGACAAAAAGAAAGAACACCAAAACCGGAATGTAAGCGGTTACCCACCCCGGTCGGAACCTCTAGTATGGGAAGTGTCACATCGAACGAAAGGGGAACCGGAGATGGTACAAAAGAAAAAATTTGCCGCGCTGACTTTTGCGACCGCCATGATACTTACCGCGTGCGGAGGCGGCGGCGGTGCGGAGGGCGGCGGCGCAGCCGAAGGAACGCAGGACGCCGGGACGGCCGAGACGTCATCGGAGAGAGTATCGATCGAATATTGGCATACGTACAGCGATCAGGAGGAAAAGATTTTAGTCGAGCAAGTGAAGCCGGCGTTCGAAGCCGCGCATCCGAACATCGAGCTCGTCTTGACGCGGATGCCTTACGAAGGGCTGAAGCAGCAGGTGATCGCCGGCGTGGCGGGCGACGCCGCGCCCGATTTGATGCGGATGGACATCGTATGGGTGCCGGAATTCGCGTCGCAAGGCGCGCTGCAGGACGTCAGCGGTTTCGAAGGATTCGGGGAGCTAAAGGATAGCGTATTCGAGGGGCCGATGGCGACGAACTTCTTCGAAGGCGGCTACTACGGCGTGCCGGTCAACACGAACACGAAAATCGCCATCTACAACAAGGCGACGCTGGCGGAGGCGGGCTTCGCCGAAGCGCCGAAAACGATGGATGAGCTGGTGCAGGCGGCGCAAACGCTCAAGTCGAAAGGCAAGTTCGGTCTCGGCGTATCCGGCGTCCATGCGTGGGGATTGGCGCCGTGGTTCTGGAGCCTCGGCGGCAAAATGACGAATGACGATTATACGCAGGCGGAAGGGTTCCTGAACAGCGCGGAAAGCGTCAAAGCGCTGGAGACGATCGTCGGCTGGCATCGAGACGGCTTGATCATTCCCCCAATTCTCGGCGGCGAGCCGGGGACATGGGACGGTCTGATCAGCGGCGAATATCTGATGACCGACGACGGCCCGTGGTTTTACAGCATCAAGATGAACGAAACGGAAAGCGGCTTCGATCCGATGGCGGAAACCGTCCGCGGATTGATGCCCGAAGGTCCGGGCGGCAGCCGCTCCGTCATCGGCGGAGAGGACCTCGTCATCTTCACGAATTCCAAGCATCCGGAGGAAGCGTGGACGTTCGCGAAGTGGATGCTGACGGAGGAGCCGCAGAAGATGATGGCCGGGGCGGGACTCATCCCGACGAACAAAGCGGCGGCGTCGGCCATGACGGAGATGGATATCCCGTACATCGCCGAATACGTGAAGCAGCTCGAGACCGCGCTGCCGCGCACGCCGATTCCGCAGTGGAGCGAAATGGAAGGCATCTTCAATCTCGCCTTCGAGAAAGCGATTCGCGGCGAAGCGGAGCCGAAGGCTGCGCTCGACGAAGCGGCCCGTCAAATCCAAGCGCTGCTGCAGTAAAAGTCTGCGCACCGCCAAGCGATAGATTCGCCCGCTTCGCCGGACGGAGGGAAACCGATGACTTCCGGCGAGGCGTTCATTTCAACGAGAGGGGGGCGCTCGCATGGCCAACGTATCGACGGCGCCCGGCGGAATAGGGCCGGGGCGAAGAGAGAGCGCGTTCGCGAAAGGGCTGAGGCAGTGGCGGGCCGTCCTGCCGTTCGTCATTCTCGGCTTCGGCGGAACGGCCGTGTTCGTCATTTACCCGATGATCAAGAACGTCCTGATCAGCTTTCAGGATTTCAGTATTATGCCGAATGCGAAGAACGAATGGGTCGGGTTGGACAATTACGCGAAGGTGTTCCAAGATCCGAACGGCAAGTTCGGGATCGCTCTGCGCAACACGTTCCTGAACGTGGCGGCTACCGTGCCCGTCAACTGGTTTTTGGCGATTTTCTTCGCCGTCTTGATCAACGCCAAATTCGTCAAATACAAAATCGCGTTCCGAACGATCTACTATTTGCCGATCGTCACCTCTTGGATCATCGTCGCGCTTTTGTTTAAATATTTGTTCGCCGACGGCGACGGCGGGTTCGTCAATTTCATCCTTCACAAGCAGCTCGGCCTGCTGCCCGAACCGGTTTCGTGGCGAAACCATTATTGGTCCGCCATGATCATGATTTGGCTATTTCACATTTGGAAAACGGTGGGCTGGGGCGTCGTCATTTACTTGGCCGCGCTGCAGGGCGTGCCGAAGGATTTGTACGAAGCGGCCGACATCGACGGCGCCGGGTCGGCCCACAAGTTTTGGCTGATCACGATCCCTTTGCTGAAGCCGGTCACCGTCTTCGTCCTGATTAACCTGGTCAACGGAGCGTTCGGGTTTTTCCCGCAGGTGTATTTCATTACCAAAGGCGGACCGATGGACCAAACGCAAGTCATCCCAAGCTTGATTTACACGCAAGCGTTCGAACAGCTGAAGTTCGGGCCCGCGTCGGCCATGGGCTTTATGATGGGCATCATGGTGTTCGTATTGACGTACTCGCAAATGAAAAAATTCGGCAAGCAGCGCATGTTCTAAGGGGGAGAAACATGAAGACATCGATTATCAACCAGTGCATCGTCTACGCGATCATCGTCTTCGGCGCGCTGCTGTTTTTGTTCCCCTTCGTGTATATGGTGTTGACGACGTTCTTCCTAGGGACGAACACGCTGCCCAAGCCGCACGAGGTGTTCGCGGTGACGCCGAACGCAACGAATTATGTGACGGTATGGAACAAAAATCATTTCACGACTTATTTCATGAACAGCGTGATCGTGACGTCGGTGGCGATGGTTGGTTCTTTGTTTTTAGGGGCGCTGACGGCCTACGGGTTCGCCCGCTTTTCGTTCCCCGGCAAGGAAGCGATCTTCCGCGTCTTCCTGTTGACGATGATGATTCCCGGCGTCATCAACATCATTCCGCAGTTCGTCACGATCAAGGGACTCGGACTCGTCAATACGTACGCCGGCCTCTGGCTCGTCTACATCGCCGGCGGGGTCGTCGGCAATATGTTTTTCCTGCGGGGCTTCTTCGAGAGCATTCCGAAGGAGCTCGAGGAATCGGTGCTGATCGACGGGGGCGGCGACTGGCGCATTTTTTGGAACATTTATTTGCCGCAATCGCTTCCGGCGATGGGAACGTTGGCGATTTTCATTTTCCAAGGCACGTGGGAGGAATATTTCCTCGCGCTGACGCTCATCAAGAGCGAGTCGCTGCGCACGCTGCCGATCGCGATCATGATGTTCAACGATAAATACGCAACGAACTACGGGCAAATTTTCGCCGCGTCGATGATTGCGCTCGTACCGGTCATCGCCATATACATGGCCTTCCAGAAGAAGTTCGTCCAATCCGGCTTTAACGAGGGCGGCGTCAAAGGGTAACGCGAATAGGACGTATCAGGAGGAGAAGCATGGTTCATCCATATCGAAGAGTCCCCGCGAGAGCGGCGGCGATCGCGGCGGCGGCGGCCGCCGCCCTGCTGGCCGGATGCATCGGCGGAGGTGGGGAGGTTCGTCCTCAGGATGCAGGCGGCGAGGATATTTTCGGGGCGATCGCGACGGACCGTTCCCGCTATGACCCGGGGGAGCCGGTGCGGTTTACGCTCCGGTTGAACGAGACGGGGCCTCCTCAAGGCGAATTGCTCGTCCGGTACCGGCAGTTGGATGCCATTGTCGAAGAGGCGAACATCGACGTCGCGGGCCGGGACGAGGTCCAGTGGGAATGGCGGCCGCCGAAGGACGACTTTACCGGATATATGGCCGAAGTATACTTCCGGGCGGGCTCCGACGTTCTCGACCATGTCAATATCGCCGTCGACGTCTCCTCGGACTGGGGCAAATTTCCGAGATACGGGTATTTGGCGGATTATATGGACATGGCGCCGAAGGAACAAGAAGCCGTCATCGAGCGGCTCAACCGGTTCCATATCAACGGCATCCAATTTTACGATTGGCAGTGGAAGCATCATATTCCGCTCAGAATGGAGAACGGGCGGCCGGCGGAGCGGTGGCGGGAAATCGCCAATCGCGACGTGTCGCTCGAGACGGTCCGGCGGTATATCGACCTCGCCCACGAGAAAAACATGAAGGCGATGAACTACAATTTGCTGTTCGGGGCGTACGAGGATGCGGCGAACGACGGTGTCCGCCGGGAGTGGGGCATGTTCAAGGATCCGCTCGCGACGACGCAGGATAAGCATCCGCTGCCCGATTCGTGGGCCAGCGACATTATGCTGATGGATCCGTCCAACGACGACTGGAAGCGGTATTTGTTCGAGCAGGAGCGTACGGTGTTCGAGCATTTGCCGTTCGACGGGTGGCACGTGGATCAGCTCGGCGACCGCGGGACCCTCTGGAACGCCGCTTCGAAGAAAATCGACCTCGGCGCGGCCTATCTCGACTTCCTTCGCGATGCCAAGCAAGCGATCGACGTCGAGTACGTGTTCAACGCGGTGGGACAGTTCGGCCAAGCGTATATCGCGCAGGCGCCCGTGAAGTTCCTGTACACCGAGGTGTGGAGCGGCCATCCGCAGTACAAGCATTTGAAGGACATCGTCGATCAGAATGCGAAACTCAGCAAAGGGCGGCTGAACACCGTGCTCGCCGCGTACATGAATTACGATCGCGCGGACAGCCCTGGCGAGTTCAACGCGCCGGGCGTGCTGCTGACGGACGCCGTCATGTTCGCCTCTGGCGCGTCGCATCTCGAACTCGGGGAAAACATGCTCGCGAAGGAGTATTTTCCGAACCGCAACTTGTCGATTCCCGCCGCGTTGGAGGAGCGGCTGATTCGGTATTACGATTTCCTCGTGGCGTATCAGAATGTGCTGCGGGACTCCGTCGAGGACTTGGGGCGGGAAGCGGCCGCGATCGACGGAGCGGAGCTGTCTTCCGCAGCGGAACAAGGGAAGGTGTGGACGTTCGCAAAGCGGAAGAAGGACATGGACGTTCATCATTTCATTAACTTCTCCGATGCCGTCCACATGCAGTGGAACGACGCGAACGCTACGCAGACGGAACCCGGGACGATCGCGGACATCCGGCTGTCGGTGCCGACGCGCGGGAAGGCGGTCAAGGTGTGGACGGCTTCCCCGGACCGGTACGAAGGCTCTCCGATCGAGCTTGACTTCAAGCAGGAAGGCGACGTCTTGACGGTCGTCTTGCCCGAACTGCAATATTGGAATATGCTCATCATCGAGTATTCATCGTAAAACGATACAGCGGAGGCGTCTCAGGAGAGGCGTCTTTGCGTCTTTGGGCAACGATTCCGCGTACCGACAAGGGAGGCTCCGCATGCAGCTCATCGCGAAATGGAAGCGCCGGTTCGCCGCGAAAATGATCGCCGCGTTCGTCATCGTCATCTTGATTCCCGCCGCGTTCACGAGTGCATCGTTCTATTGGGTCTCCAATTCGACCGTCAAAAACAACGTCCGGGAATCGTCGGTGCAAATCGCCGTGCAAGCCGCGGACTCCATCTCCTATATTTTAAACGCGGGGAGCGACGTATCCGATCTGTTGTATTCCGACCTCCGCATCCAGAACGTGGTGAAGAAGCAATCCGGGGCTTCCGAGAACGTCAGGGAGTATTTGGAGGACGAAGCGTATTTGAAGAGCGTGCTGAATAACATCGTCTACTCGAGCTCTTTCGCCAACATCGTTTACGTGCTGAAAAACAGCGAGCATGGGTGGGGCAGCGGATCGTTTTCCCGGACGAAGTTGAGCCGCTACAATCTAGAAGCGTTCGACTGGGCGAGCGAAGCGAAACGGCGGGACGGAGGCCTCGTCTGGATGGGGCTGCAGGACGACCGGTTCAGCGGCGGCGGGGACAATACGGAGCTGGTTTTGCCGATCGCCCGCGTGCTGAAGGATTTCGACACGATGGACAATATCGGGTACATCCTCGTCAACATTAACGGCCGGAAAATCGTCGAGAAGCTCGAGCAATTGAAGCTTGGCGAAACCGGACGTTTCTTCGTCGCCGATTCGGAAGGACGAGTGATGATCGACGCCGACATCTCGCGCATTCATCGGCTCGTCGCCAACGACGAGCTGCTGCGGAACATCGTCGACAATCCGTACGTCGAGTTCGAGTTCGACGACGGCGGGGTGCCGCACTACGGCGTGAAGCAGCGCCTCAGCAACGGCTGGTATATCGTCGGCACGGTTCCCGTCCGCGAAATTACGCAGAAGCTCGATGCGCTCAACCGCAATATCGCGTCTTCGTTCGCGGCGTTCACGCTGGCCGGCATTCTGATCGGTCTCGTCATCGCGAACTACGTCACGAAGCCGATCAAGCAGCTCACCCGACAAATGAGGCTGGTCCAGCAAGGGGACCTCACGGTGCGTTCCGACGTCCATTCGAGCGACGAGCTCGGCTTGCTGAGCCGCCAATTCAATCGAATGATCGCCGATATCGATCGGCTGATGGAGCAGGTGCGGGAGGAACAGAAGAAAAAGCAGGACGCGGAGCTGCGCGCGATCCACCACCGAGTTAATCCCCATTTCCTCTTCAACACCCTCAGTACGCTGCGGTGGCTGATTAAGTACGGCCAGACCGAGAAGGCGGACCAAGGCATGTCGGCGCTCATCCGGCTGCTGGAGGCGAACATGGGGAAGAAGGGCAACTTCGTCACGGTTCGGGAGGAGCTCGATATTATCGAAAAGTACCTGGCTATACTGGAGCTGCGATACAATCGAAAGTTCCGTCTGCAAACCGATATCGAGCCGGCGGCGGCCGATTTCGTCATCCCCCGCATGCTGCTGCAGCCGCTCGTTGAGAACGCGATTTTCCACGGCATCGTGCCGAAGGACGAGGACGGGGACATCCGGATCGCGGCCGCGCGGACGGCGGCCGGCCTCGCGATCGAAGTGAGGGATAACGGCATCGGCATTTTGCCGGAGAAGCAGGTGGTGGTTCGGTCCGTGGAAGAGGCGATCGCAACGGGCGAAGCCGGGATCGGTTTGCGTCACGTGCACGAATGCGTGCAGCTGTATTACGGGCCCGGATCTTCCGTGACGCTGCGCAGCGAGGGCGGGGCCGGGACGACCGCGAACATCGTATTAACCGCGAATGCGGTGGAGGCAAGGGGGGACGGCGTATGATACGAGTCTTGCTGGCGGACGACGAGCCGCTGATCCGTTACGGCATCAAGGCGTCCGTCGATTGGGAGCGGGAAGGGTTCCGCCTCGTCGCGGACGTCGCCAACGGCGCCGACGCGCTGGCCGTCATGGAGACGGAGACGATCGATATTTTGATCACGGATATCAAGATGCCGATAATGGACGGACTCGCCTTGACGAAAAAAGCGATGGCGCTCCATCCGGGCATCAAGGTCGTGTTCGTCAGCAGCTATAACGATTTCGAATATGTTCGCGAAGGGCTCCGCCTCGGCGTGGTCGATTACATTTTAAAGCCGTCGCTGGAGCCGGAGGACTTGCTGCAGATCGTGAAGAAATGCGCCGAGGCGATTCGGGCAGAGGGACGGGTCCCGCGCGACGCCGCGGAGGACGACCTGCGGGAGCGGAGGGGATACGAGCACACGCTGAAGCGGTTTCTCGTCCACCGTTCGCAGGCCGCGCCGGCGGGACGATTCCCGCCATGGCTGGATGGGGCGTACACGGCCGCATATGCGGCGCTGCATCGACAAGGGGAGGCGGACGGCTTTTTGAACAAATCGATCGTCGCGGATTCCTTCGTCGATTTGTTTTACGCGGAGAACCCGCGGGGCATCGTGTTTCCGACGTCCGAGAGCGAGATGTTTTGCTTGCTGCCCTTCGAGGAAGCGCCGGAGCGGCGGTTCGGGAAGCTGCGGGACGCGATGCGGAGCGAGAACGGGACGGACGTGTCGTTTGGCTGCGTCGCGAGCCGCGGAACGGACGACCTTCAACGAGCGTACGATTGCAGCAAACAAGCATGCCGGCGGAGCTTTTTCCGCGGCGCCGGCATTTACCGGTTCGAGGAAGCCGATCCATCGATCCGCGATGCTTCCGGGGAAGATCTGCCGCGCATGCTCGAATCGATCCCGGATCCGAACGGCGAAGCGCTGGCCGAGGCGGTCGGCCGATGGCGGGCGCGCTGGACGGCGGGCGGGAAGCCGCCCGATGCTCTCAAGGAAGAGGCGTGCAGAGTGCTGTCGCAGCGGTTTAAGCACGCGATCGATCCGTACGCGCTGGTCGAGTGCTTCGACCTGCTGTTCGCGTCGGAGACGTTCGACGAGCTGTGCCGCAGGCTGCTCGAGCAGATCGCGGAGCTGAGCAAAATCGGGCCGGAGCTCGCCGCGCCGCAAAACCCGGTTGGGAAAGCGCTCGAGTATATCCGCCGGCATTACCTAGAGACGATTACCCTGCAGCAAGTCGCGGATTACGTGCATGTCAGCAAAAACTATTTCTCGATTTTGTTCAAGAAAACGATGGGCTGCAACTTTATCGACTACCTGATCGATTTGCGAATCCAAAAGGCGAAGGAGCTGCTGCTTCGAACCGATTTGAAAATTTACGAAATCGCGGAGCAGTCCGGCTTCAACGACACCAAATATTTCAGCAAGCTGTTCAAGAAGGTAATCGGGTTGTCGCCGAACGAGTTTCGGGAATGTCACGGCATGGTCCCCCTGGAACGGCAGAAGGAGCGCCCATGAGCATGCGTTTCCGTTTCGGCCAATGGGCTCTCGCGGCCGTCTTGTTTGCCGCTGGCTGTTCGAACTCGCACATTATCGACGATCCGCAGGGAGTTCAGCGGGTCGACGACGAGCCCGTCAAGACGATCGTGGTTTGGCACACGTACAGCGACCAAGAGACGAAAATTTTCGAGGAAACGCTCATTCCGCGATTCGAGCGCAACCATCCGGGCGTGCGCATCGAGTCGGTCAGGCAAGAGTACAACCTGGAGTATCGGGCGGCCATCGCGGCGAAGGCGTCGGCCGGCGCAACCCCGGACGTCGTGCGCATGGAATATTCGTGGGTGCCCGACTTCGCCTCCAAGCGGCTGCTGTATCCGCTCGACGCCTTTCCCGATTTCGCCGAAGCCGCGGGGGCGCTTGCGGAGCGGATGAAGGAGAGCGGCTATTATCAAGGACGCGCGTATGCGCTGCCGCTGAACATGAATACGAAAGCCGCCGTGTACAATGCCGAATTGGCGCGCCGCGCCGGGGTGAATCCCGCCGAGGCTTCGCTGCCCGAGGTGCTCGAAGCCGCGCGCGGCCACGGACTCGTCGTCGGGATGGCGGGCCTCGAAATGTGGCAAAGCTTGCCGTATTTTTTCGGGCTCGGCGGCAGGCTCGCCGACAAGGAGTTCCAGGCCGCAAGCGGCTATTTCGACAGCGACGAAAGCGTACGCGCAATGGAGACGCTTCTCGAATGGCATCGGGCGGGCGTCCTCGCTCCCGAGCTGCTGGACGACGCGGATTTGTGGGGCGGCATTCGGTCCGGCGAGCGGCTGCTGATGATGGACGAAGGCCCATGGTTTTACAGCATCCTGCTCAACTCCGCGGAGGTCGGGCGGAGCCTGATGTCGGCGACGACGCCCGCTCCGTTCCCGCAAGGGCCCGAATACGGCGCCGTGGTCGGCGGAGAAAGCTTGGTCATCACGAAAGGAAGCCGACATAAGGAGGAAGCGTGGGCATTCATCCGCTGGATGCTCGGGAAGGAGGCGCAGACGGCGCTGTTCGGCGCCGGTTTGATCCCGACGCATCGGGAGGCGCTGCGCGACGCGGAGCAGATCGTCGCGGAGAATCCTTACTTGAAGGCGTATATGGAGGGAATCGCCGACAGCTTCGTTCGCCCCCCGGTCCCGCAGTGGTCCAAGGTGGAGGAAATTTACAAAAAGGCGATGGAGGACATGTTTCTGCACAACCGGGACGTCCGCGTCACGTTGAACGAAGCGGCTGCGCGCATGGATGAGGCGCTGAACGCGGGAGGGCGGTCGAGCGACCGATGAGCAGGCTCCAACCATTACGGTAATGGATGGGCCTGTTTTTCTTATGGGCGAAAATTCTTGTATTACTTGTATACAAGTATGATGAGTTGGTGGTAAAATGTAAGCTGAAAGCCCTTACGGAGGTGCAACGATGCTCGAACTTGAGCCGGCCGCGCCGGCCCCCAAGCAGTCGGCCCGCGATTACGTATACGAATTGCTGCGCGATCATATCGTTCGGCTGAAGCTTGCTCCCGGCCAGCCGCTGTCGGAGAACGAGATCGCCGCGAAGCTGCAGATCAGCCGAACCCCGATCCGGGAAGCGCTCGTGCGGCTGTCGCAGGAGCAGCTGCTGGAGGTGCTGCCGCAGCGCGGGACCTACGTGTCCCTCATCGATTTGGAGGAGGTGGAGGAGGCCAGGTTCGTCCGCGAGCAGCTGGAGCCGGCTGTCGTCAGGCTCGCTTGCGAACGGTTCTCGCCGGATCATCTCGTGCAGCTCGACATGAACGTGCTTCTGTTCGAGAAATACGTCGAGGAACGAAATTACGCGAAGCTGTTCGGATTGGACATTCAATTCCACGAAATTTTGTTCGCGGGCAGCGGCAAGCAGCGAACATGGTCGATCGTACATACGCTGAACGCGCATTTAAGCCGGATTCGCATGCTTAGCTTGGCTTCGGCGTTCAACTGGAGCACGATCGCGGCGCAGCACCGGGCGATGGTCGAATGCATCCGGAGCGGGGACGCGGACCGGGCGGAACGCATTATGAAGGAGCATGTGACGTTGATCGTGCACGACCAAGAGGCGCTGGTGCGCGCTTATCCGACCTATTTCAAAAACACGAAACGAGGCGGTGACGAGCAATGAGGATGGTATTCCGCTGGTTTGGCGAAGGAAACGACCAAGTCGCGCTGTGGCAAATCAAGCAAATCCCCGGCGTCGAAGGGATCGTCTGGGCGCTGCACGACGTCCCGGCGGGCGAGGAATGGCCGATGGATAAAATCGAGGCCGTGAAGCGCCAAGCGGAGGCGCACGGCTTCCATATCGATGTCGTGGAAAGCGTGAACGTCCATGAAGACATCAAGCTGGGACGGCCGACGCGGGACCGGTACATAGAGAACTACAAGCGAACGATCGAAAAGCTGGGGCAAGTCGGCGTGAAAGTGATTTGCTACAACTTCATGCCCGTGTTCGATTGGATTCGCACCGACTTGTACCGCGAGCTGGAGGACGGCTCCACGGCGCTGTTTTACGAGAAAAGTCTGCTTCAAAACATAGACCCGGAGGTGCTGGTCCGCACGATCGCCGACAATCCGAAATTCACGATTCCGGGCTGGGAGCCCGAACGGCTGCGAACGCTGTCCGGCTTATTCGAAGCGTACCGGGACGTGACCGAGGAGCGATTGTGGAGCAACCTGCAGTATTTTCTAGAGGAAATCATCCCGGTCGCCGCGCGGTGCGGCATCCGGATGGCGATCCATCCGGACGATCCGCCGTGGTCCGTCTTCGGGCTGCCTCGCATTATGACCGGGCAGGACAACATCCGGAGGCTGCTCCGGCTCGTCGATCACCCGTCGAACGGCGTCACGCTGTGCAGCGGCTCGCTCGGCGCCAATCCGGCGAACGATATTCCGGCGATGATTCGCGAGTTCGGCGACCGCATTCCGTTCGCGCATATCCGCAATGTACGCGTGTACGAGAACGGCGATTTCATCGAGACGTCCCATCGCGGAGCGGACGGAACTGTCGATATCGTCGGCATCGTCGAGGCGTACCACGATATCGGATTTACGGGCTACGCGAGACCGGATCACGGCAGACATCTGTGGGGCGAAGAGTGCCGCCCGGGCTACGGCCTGTACGACCGGGCGATGGGGATCATGTACTTGTGGGGCGCATGGGACGCCATTCAGCGAACGAAGAAAGGGAGATGAGGCAGCGTGCTGGGGATCAATGAAAACTTGAGAGGCAAAGTGGCCGTCGTCACCGGCGGAAGCGGCGTGCTGTGCGGCGCCATGGCCGTCGAGCTGGGACGCCAGGGCGTGAAGGTGGCGATCTTGAACCGAAGGGTCGAGAAAGGGCAGGAGGTGGCCGAGTCGATCCGCGCCGCGGGAGGCGAGGCGATCGCCGTCGCGTGCGACGTGCTGGACGCGGACAGCGTGATTCAGGCCGACGAAGAAATTTTTCGCCGTCTCGGGCCTTGCGATATTTTGATCAACGGCGCCGGGGGCAACCATCCGGACGGCACGACGGCGAAGGAGACGCTGAAGCTCGAGGATCTCGGCCAACCCGGCCTCCGCACCTTCTTCGACCTAAGTCCGGAAGGGTTCAGCTTCGTGTTCAATCTCAACATTCTAGGAACGCTGATTCCGACGCAAATTTTCGCGAAGCGGATGCTCGGCCGCGAAGGCTGCACGATCATTAACATGTCCTCGATGAGCGCGCCGAGCCCGATGACGAAAGTGCCCGCGTACAGCGCGGCCAAGGCGGGGATCGAAAATTTCACGCAGTGGCTCGCCGTCCATATGGCGGACGTCGGCATTCGGGTCAACGCGATTGCGCCGGGCTTCTTCCTGACGGAGCAGAACCGCAATTTGCTCACCCAACCGGACGGGAGCCTCACCGAACGCGCGCACAAAATTATCGCGCACACGCCGATGCGGCGGTTCGGCAAGCCGGAGGATTTGCTCGGCGTGCTGCTGTGGCTGGCCGATCCGGAGCAGTCGGGCTTCGTGACGGGCGTTACGGTGCCGGTCGACGGCGGGTTTTTGGCGTATTCGGGCGTGTAAGAGCGAGGAGCGAATGGAGATGCGCGCGGGGGAGCTTATCGAACGTTGTTTGCTATCGCAGGGGCTCGGCGCGGCCGGCGCCGCGACGGTCGACGGCATCGTCGCGGGCTCGCCGGATACGTTGGTGACAGGCATCGCCGTGACGTTCCTGGCGTCCCAAGCGGCGCTGGAGCGTTCGGCCGCGCTCGGCGCCAATTTCGTGATCGCGCATGAAGGGCTGTACTACAGCCATCGCGCCGACGGATCCATTGCGGCGGGCGGCACCGTCGCGCTTGCGAAGAACGCGTGGATCGAAGCGTCGGGGATGGTCGTGTACCGGTACCATGACGGGATTCACCGCAGTTTGCCGGATCGGATAACGGAAGGGTTGATCGAGGCGCTGGAATGGCAGCCGTACGTGGAGGAGGTACGGCCGGAAGCGACCGTCGTCCGGCTGCCGTCGATGCGTCTGGGCGATTTGGCGTCCGCGCTGAAGGAGAAACTCGCACTCCCTTACGTGCGCGTCGCCGGCGACTTGAACGCCGCATGCTCGCGGGCGGGCGTCGCGGTCGGCTACCGGGGCGGAGCCGCGGTCGCCGTTCCGCTGTTCGAGGAGCGGCAGGTCGATGTCGTCATCGCAGGCGAAGGGCCGGAGTGGGAGACGCCGGAGTACGTGCGCGACGCCGTCCGCCAAGGGAAGCGGAAAGCGCTCATTCTGCTCGGGCATGCGGCGAGCGAGGAGCCCGGCATGGAACGGCTCGCGCGGCGGCTGCAGGCGGCCGATCTCGGCGTGCCGGTGCATTTCGTCTCGGAGCGGCCGGCGTTGGAGATCGTATAAATCTAACGTTAGGGAGGGGCAAAGGATGCCGCAAGGGAAAGAACGCGCGGGGTATGCATGCTGGCTCAGTTACCGCGAGGTGAAGGACGCGCCGCTGCGCCAGTCGTACCTTCGCGGCTGCTCGCGCATCGCGATCGCGGGGGATTCGCCGATCCTCCGGTCGGCGCGGGACGAATTGGTATCGGCGCTGCAGTCGATGCTGGGGGCGACGCCGCAGGTGGTCGAGGCGGCCGACGAGACCGCGACGCTGGTCGTCGGGACGGTCGGCAGCCACCCCCTGCTTCGCGGCGAAGGCGTCGTCTCGGAAGAGGGGTACGCCATCCGCCGCTCAGACGGCGGTCCGATCGCGCTCGCCGCGAACACCGATCGCGGCGCGCTTTACGCGGTATTTCATTTCCTCGCGCTGCTGCAGGAGGGCGAATCGATCGAGCGGCTGGACATCGCGGAAACGCCCGCGAACCGGCTGCGCATGATCAACCATTGGGACAATATGGACGGCAGCATCGAGCGAGGGTATGCAGGCCGATCGATCTTTTTCCGGGATGACCGGTTCGACTACGATTTGTCGCGCGTGCGCGATTACGCGAGGCTGCTGGCGTCCGTCGGACTCAACGCCGTGTCGATCAACAACGTGAACGTCCACCGGACGGAAACGAAGCTGATCACGGAGGAGTTGCTGCCGGACGTCGCGAAGGTCGCGGACATCTTCCGGGCGTACGGCATTCGGCTGTTCCTCAGCGTCAACTACGCGAGCCCGATCGAAATCGGCGGCCTTGGCACCGCGGACCCGCTGGACCCCGCCGTCGGGCGCTGGTGGAAGGAACGAGCCGAGACGATCTACCGGTACGTTCCCGATTTCGGCGGATTCGTGGTCAAGGCGGATTCGGAGTTCCGGCCCGGACCGTTCAGCTACGGAAGAAACCACGCCGAAGGGGCGAACATGCTGGCCGACGCGCTGGCGCCCCATGGCGGCATCGTCGTTTGGCGCTGCTTCGTCTACAATTGCTTGCAGGATTGGAGGGATCGGAAAACGGACCGGGCGCGCGCGGCGTACGATCATTTCATGCCGCTGGACGGACAGTTCCGGGACAACGTCATCCTGCAAATCAAGAACGGGCCGATGGATTTTCAAGTTCGAGAGCCCGTCTCGCCGCTGCTCGGAGGCCTGGCGAGCACGAACCAACTGCTGGAGCTGCAAATTACGCAGGAGTACACAGGGCAGCAGCGGCATCTATGCTACCTTGTTTCGCAGTGGAAGGAAGTGCTGGACTTCGATACGTACGCGCGCGGGGAAGAGTCTACCGTGAGCAAGGTCGCGAGCGGCACCTTATTCGAGCGCCCGATCGGCGGGATGGCCGCCGTATCCAACATCGGGGACGACGACAACTGGACCGGGCATCCGCTCGCGCAGGCGAACTGGTACGGGTTCGGGAGACTCGCGTGGGATCCGAGCCTCGCCGCGGAGCGCATCGCCAAGGAATGGATCGCGAGGACGTTCGGCGGCGACCCGCTCGTCATGCGGACGGTGTCGGAGATGCTGCTCGGGTCCTGGGAAATTTACGAGTCGTATACGGCGCCGCTCGGCGTCGGCTGGATGGTGAATCCGAATCACCATTACGGCCCGAACGTGGACGGCTACGAATATTCCAAATGGGGGACGTACCATTTCGCGGATTGCCGCGGGATCGGCGTCGACCGGACGGCGGCCACCGGCACGGGATATACGAGCCAATACCATTCGCCGCAATCGGACCGTTACGAGTCGCTGACGGAGTGCCCCGACGAACTGCTTTTATTTTTCCATCATGTGCCGTATACGCACGTGCTGAAATCGGGCAAGACGGTCATTCAGCATATTTACGATTCGCGCTTCGAAGGGGCGGAACGCGCGGCCGAGCTGCTCCGGCGCTGGGACGCGTTGGAAGGCCTCGTCGACGCCGAGATCCACAAGCAAGCCCGCGACCGGTTCGTTCACCAAGCGGAGCATGCGCAGGAGTGGCGGGACGTCATCAACACATACTTCTACCGTAAATCGGGCATTCCGGACGCGCACGGACGGACGATATATTAAGACGCCGCGGGCACGCTGACAATCATTCGCGTCCCGCGGCCGAGCTCGCTTTCGGCCTCGATCGTCCCCCCGTGCGCCAGCACGAACGCTTTCGCGATCGCAAGACCGAGTCCCATGCCGCCGCCGCTTCGCGACCGGTCCGCGTCCGCCCGGTAAAACCGGTCGAAGATGAACGGCAGATGCTCCGGGGCAATGCCCGTTCCGGTGTCCTCGACGGCGACGACGAGCATGCCGGCCGCCCGGTCGGCCGAAATCCGGATCGCCACCGTTCCGCCGGAAGGCGTATGCCGCACGGCGTTCATCACTAGGTTTAGGAACACTTGCGTCATCCGGTTCGGATCGACCGCGGCAGCAGGCAGCGCATCCGCCGCTTCGACCGCAAGCCGAACGCCCTTGCCCTCCGCTTCTAGCTCCGCTCGCTCGGCGATGCGGTCGAGCAGCGCGGGCAGGTCGACCGCGCGGATGTCGAGCGGCAGCTTCTTCGCTTCGGCCAGTGACACCCGGTGGAGGTCGTCGACAAGGCGCGACAGCCGAATGAGCTCGTCCTGCAGCGGGAGCAGCTGCTCGGGCTCGACCGTTTCCCCGCGTTCCTGCAAATAGTCCAGTTTGCCTCGAACGATCGCCAGCGGCGTCCGCAGCTCGTGCGCGATATCAGCCGTCAAGCTGCGGCGCGTCGCTTCGGCGCGCTCGAGCTCTCCCGACATCGCGTTGAACGCCGCCGCCAGCTTCCCGTATTCGTCTTTGCCCTCGACCGGCGCCTGAACGCCGAGCTCCCCTCGGCCCAGCCGTTCGATGATCGGCATGAGCGATCGAAGCGGCCGCGTGAGCCGCTCCGAAATTCGCCAAGCGGCGAAGAGGGCGCATAATCCGATAAGGAAGACGCTCGCGAGCGAGAAGACGGTGACCGAGCTGCCGACGCCGAGCTGGATGATCGCGAGATTGGCGGCTTCGGCATCGTGATAATAAAGCGTCGCGATCGGTTCGCCCCCTGCGGACAGCTCGTGCCGAATGCCGAGACGCCGGATCTCTTCGGGGCGAACGGAACCGGCATGGGCGATCGATTCGCCTCCCGGTGCCAGCAGCATCGCGCTTTGATCCGGATGCCCTTCATAGTAGTCCGCGACGTCCGCATCCTCTGCCACTCCGTCCCATGAGCCGCCGTTCCGTTCAAAGTAGCTGACGTACAATTCGGACAAGACGTGGATTTCTTCGCTGCGATCCGCAATCGGGACGCGTTCGACGATTTGCTTTACGACGAAGACCGTTACTCCTGCGAAAATGAGGCTCATCGCCGCGACCATGCCGGCCATCGCGAGAAACAGTTTTTTTCGAATCGTCATCGGCGCTCACCGAACCGGTAGCCGAAGCCGAACACGGTCTGGATGTAAACGGGCCGGGCCGGATCGTCTTCGATTTTCCGTCGCAGCTTGCTGATATGCGCGTCGACCGTACGCTCGTCGTTCAAATAGTCGTCTTCCATCGCGGATTGCAACAGCTGCAGCCGGCTGAACACGATGCCCGGCTTCTCCGCCAGCGCGAGCAGCAGCTTAAACTCCGTCGGCGTCAGCGCGACCTCCTGCCCGCGCTTCCATACGCGCAGCTGCGGCTCCGAGATGGCGAGCTCGCCGCGTTCCAGCAGCGGCTCCGGCTCGCCGCCTCGCCCGTCCAGCCGGCGAATCAACGAGCGGATGCGGGCCGCCAGCTCGCGCAGCGACACCGGCTTCGTGACGTAATCGTCGGCGCCGACCTCCAGCCCGACGATTTTATCCGTTTCGTCGCTTCTCGCCGTCACCATAATGATGCCGGCCCCGCTCGTGCGCCTCAGCTCGCGGCAGACGTCGATGCCGCTCATCTCCGGCAGCATCCAATCGAGCACGACGACCGCCGGCTTCGATTCGCGCGCCTTTCGCAGCGCTTCGGTCCCCGTCGATGCCGTAACGACTTCGTACCCCTCCTGCCGAAAGTATGGCGTCATCGATTCCAGCACTTTCGCCTCGTCGTCGACGAGCAGTAGCGTAGCCATGCTCCATTCACCTTTCTTCCGTACGCATATTGCCCCCATTATACAATGCTTAGCGCAGGCGGTGCCGTTTTTCACGGGAATCGCAAACGATCTTCACAACTTCGCAACATCGACTTGATAGGATAGGGGCAGCAACGACGAAAGGATGTGCTTTCCCTATGCATCGAACGAAGCGGTCCGCCGCGGTCGTTCTCCTAGTCCTCGCTTGGCTGCTCGCCTCCTGCGGCACGATTCAAGGGAGGCCGCCGGAGGAGATCGACATGTCCGCGCCGCACGCAGGACATGCCGGTCATGACGGCACGGAGGGGCAGGTTGCCGCCGCGCTGTCTTGCCCTGATTTGATCGACCCGCCTTCCGCCGCGCCCGTTCGCGAATTCGAGCTGCAGGCCGCCGTGACGCGGCTGGAGCTGAACGACGGCACCCGCGCGGAGGCGTGGACGTTTAACGGCTCGACGCCGGGACCCGAACTGCGCGTCCGGGAGGGCGATCGCGTCGTCGTCAAGCTGACGAACGTCGACATCGAAGCCGGGGTCTCGATCCATTGGCACGGCGTCGTTCTGCCCTGCTCGCAGGACGGCGTGCCGGGCGTGACGCAGGATGCGGTTTGGCCCGGCGGGACGTTCACATATTCCTTCATCGCCAAACATCCGGGGACATATTGGTATCATTCCCATCAGCAAAGCTCCCGACAAGCGAAGCGCGGTTTGATCGGCCGCTTGATCGTCGAGCCGAAGGACGATCCGTTCGCGTACGACCGCGATTACGCCGTCACGCTGCAGGAGCTGAACGAGAAGCATCGGCTGACGAACGGCGCCGAAGGCGGACTCGCCCTCGAGGCCGCGCCGGGCGAAACGGTTCGTCTGCGGCTCGTCAACGCGTTCGACGAAACGCAGCGCATGGGCGTGGCAGGCGCCGAATTCCGGGTGGCGTCAATCGACGCCAACGACCTGAACGCACCGACGCCGCTCCGAAACGAGTGGATTCCGATAGGAGGCGGGCAGCGGTACGATTTATTGATAACGATGCCGGACAACGGGCAAGTCGTCGTATACAGTCGGGAGCATGCCGATTGGCGTATCGCGCTCGGGGCAGGACCGGAACCGGAGCGGCTGCCGAAGGACGCGGACACGTTCGACTTTACGACCTACGGCGAACCGAAAGAGGATGGCATTTCGGCGGACATGGCGTTCGACCGGACGTACGAGCTGGAGCTCGGTCCCGTTACGATCAACGGGAAGGGCGGACACCATATCCCGCCGATGCTGGTGAAGGAAGGCGATTGGGTCAAGGTGCGCATCAAGCATCGACTCGGCGCCGACCATCCGATGCATCTGCACGGTCATGTGTTTAAGATCGTGACGAAGAACGGCAGGCCGCTGACGGGGAGCCCGATTTATGCCGACAGCGTTCCGTTGTCTAAGGGCGACGAATACGAGGTCGTCTTCCAGGCGGATAATCCCGGCTTATGGATGCTGCACTGCCATAACCTCGGCCACGCCGCGGCGGGGATGACGATGATGCTCAATTACAAAGGAGTGTCGACGCCGTATCGAGTCGGCACGAAATCCGGCAATTTGCCGGATTAGTAGAGAAGGGGGGGCTCTTATGAAATCGTGGATGAAAATGCTGGCTGCATTCATACTCGGATTGATCGGCGGATTTCTTTTGTTCGAGGTCGTCGTCCGCGCCAGCATGCGGTGGATGGAGGCCGTGCCGATCGCCTTCATCGCCGCGCTGTCGTTCCTGCTGCCGCTCGGCGGCGCCTTCGCCGCGGTCGCGCTGACGGCACGGCGGGAGAGATCGAAAAAGTCGTAGACTCTGTCCGGTTCGACCATTTCTTGAGGCAGCGAGCATCGCTTTGGACAATTTTGGACATGCGGGAAGCCTCGTTCAATACTCCAATTACAGATCGTCCGGATCCTATGGTGAATACATGCAACACGCGCCGGACTTCCTGCAATGTTCCCCGCCATTTCGGATCGCTGAACCTTCGCCGCCCCTTCTGTTTCATCCGATCTTGAAGCAGTGAGCGGTGCTTGGAACACCCATCGCTGGACACGTCACCGACCACTGGTTCGATAGTTTCTTGAGGAGGCGGGCGTAGCTTTGGACAATTTTGGACAACAGAGAAGCTCTGCTCAATATTTTGACTACTGAAAGTCCAGGACCTTTGGTAAATACATTCAGCACACGCCGTACTTTCCCTGCGAAGCTCCCCCGTGCCGTGTCTTCGGCGAAGTTCCCTCGCGTTAGGAGCCGGTAAACCCGTCTTCGGCCCGTCTGGTTCGACCGTTCCTTGAGGCGGCGGGCGTAGCTTTGGACAATTTTGGACATGCGGAAGGCCCCGTTCAATACTCCAATTACCAACCGTCCGGTTCCTATGGTGAATACATGCAACACGCGCCGGACTTCCTGCAACGTTCCCCGCTATTTCGATTCGCTGAACCCTCGCCGCCCCTTCTGTTTCATCCGATTCTTGAAGCAATGAGCGGTGCTTTGAACACCAATCGCTGGACACGTCACCGACCACTGGTTCGATCGTTTCTTGAGGCGGCGGGCGTAGCTTTGGACAATTTTGGACATGCGGAAGGCCCCGTTCAATACTCCAGTTACCGAATGACCGGTCCTTTGGTGAATATATACAACACTCCCTGGAATTCCTGCTATGATCCCCGCCATTTCGGATCGCTGAACCCTTAGCCGCCCCTTCTGTTTCATCCGATTCTTGAAGCAGTGAGTGGTGCTTGGAAGCCAATCACTGGACACATCACCGACCACTGGTTCGATCGTTTCTTGAGGCGGCGGGCGGCGCTATGGACAATTTTGGACATGCGAGAAACCCGTTTCAATACTCCAGTTACCGATGACCGGTCCTTCGCTGATACATGTAACACACCCAGACTTTTTGCTATGTACCCGCCATTTTCGAGCCGGACCCGTCTTCTACCCGTCTGGTTCGAACGTTTCTTGAGGCGGCGAGCGTAGCTTTGGACAATTTTGGACATGCGGAAGGCCCCTTTCAATACTCCAGTTACCGAATGACCGGTCCTTTGGTGAATATATACAACACGTCCGGATTTCCTGCTATGTTCCCCGCCATTTCGAGTCGCTGAACCCTTCGCCGCCCCTTCTGTTTCATCCGATTCTTGAAGCAGTGATCGCGCTTTGGACACCAATCGCTGGACACGTTACCGACCTCTGGTTCAATCGTTTCTTGAGGTCGCGAGCATCACTTTGGACAATTTTGGACACCAGAGAAGCCCTGCTTAATATTTTAACTACTGAAAGTCCAGGACCTTTGGTGAATACATGCAGCACACGCCGTACTCTCCCTGCGAAGCTCCCCTCGCGCCGTGTCTTCTGCGAAGTTCTCTCGCGTTAGGAGCCGGTAGACCCGTCATCGACCCGTCTGGTTCGACCGTTTCTTGAGGCGGCGGGCGTAGCTTTGGACAATTTTGGACATGCGAGAAATCCCGTTCAATACTCCAGTTACCGAATGACCGGTCCTTTGGTGAATATATACAACGCGCCCTGGAATTCCTGCTATGTTCACCGCAATTTCGAATCGCTGAACCCTTTGCAGCCCCTTCTGTTTCATCTGATTCTTGAAGCAGTGAGCGGTGCTTTGAATACCAATCACTGGACACGTCACCGACCACTGGTTCGATCGTTTCTTGAGGCGGCGAACAGCGCTTTGGACAATTTTGGACATGCGGGAAACCCCGTTCAATACTGCGACTACCTAAACTCGAGAACCTTCGGTGAATACATGCATACGCGCCGTACTTCCTGTGAAATTTTTCGCTTCCAAGGAGAGGAAGGAGAACGACGGCACATCGTCGAATTTACGAAGACCGACGGGTATGAAGAGCGGTCGTTCGATTTGGAACCGGTTACAGTCATGCAGCGCGTAACGTTTATGTTCCTGCCCGGCAGCTGCTGCGATTTTTGATTGGTTCCGCTTCGAGCGGAGGGAATGAGGAGAAAACCACTTTTTTGTAAAAGAGGTGCGCGGAAATGACGACAGGCATGATGAAGGCGGCGGTTATGGACAGGCCGATGTCGATCGGCGTCAAACAGGTCGAGATTCCTGTGCCGAAGGACGGCGAGGCGCTGGTGAAGGTATACTGCATCGGCGTATGCGGCTCCGACGTGCATTATTACGAGCGCGGCAAAATCGGGCGGTACGTCGTGACGGAGCCGATCGTCCTCGGGCATGAGGTCGCCGGCGAAGTCGTCGCGGTAGGCGGCGGCGTGACGAACGTGTCGGTCGGCGACCGGGTGGCGGTGGAACCCGGGGCGACGTGCGGCCGCTGCGACTACTGCAAGTCCGGACGGTACAATTTGTGCCCGGACGTCGTGTTCCTCGCGACGCCGCCAGTCGACGGAGCATGGGCGGAGTACATCGTCATGCCGAGCGAATTGTTGTTCAAGCTGCCCGACACGATGAGTTACGAGGAAGGCGCGCTGCTGGAGCCGCTGTCCGTCGGCTTTCACGCGATGCTGCGCGGCGGGGTGAAGCCGTTCGATCGGGTGCTCGTCACCGGCCTCGGCCCGATCGGGCTTCTCGCGGGGCAAGCGGCGAAGCTGTTCGGCGTGACGGAAATTTACGGGACGGACGTCGTGCCGTTCCGCCGGCAGCTGGCGCTCGACATGGGCTTTACGGCGGCGTTCGACCCGGCGAACGAGGATGTCGCCGCGCGGCTCGCCGAGCTGACCGGCGGGGAGGGCGTCACGTACGTCGTCGAGTCGTCCGGCAACGCAAGGGCGATGGCCGACACGATCAAGCTCGTGCGGCGCGGCGGCAAAATCGTCTTCGTCGGGCTGCCCGCGACCGACGCCGTGCCGATGGACATGGGAAGCTTCATCGATGCCGAGATCGACGCGTACGGCGTCTTCCGTTACGCGAATACGTATCCGGCCGCGATCCAAGCGCTGCAGCGCTCCTCCATCGATCTGACGAAGGTCATCACGCACCGGTTCGCGCTGACGGATATCCGGGAAGCGGTGGAAACGGCGCGCACGCAGAAAGAGACGAGCATCAAGGTCATGATTTATCCGAATCTGCCGTAAACCGGCTTGGGTTGCCCTGGGCGCTGTCGCGCTTGGGGCAGCTCGAAATGTCCGGATCGCTGTACGACATGGCGCGATCGGCATTGCAGCCGGCCGAGGAGCCCAGTAACATATAACGCACAAGAGTGGAACCTCCGTCGCGGTAAGGGGGCAGCGGAACGATGCTGAAAACGAAAATGTTCGTAGCGTTTTCCTGCGTATCGTTATTCATCGTCGGCATCACCTGCGGCATTTTGTACCATAAGTACACGGACGACATCCAGAATCAATCCCTCTTCTTATCCTCTATCATCTCCAGGCAATTTTCCGCCATGGTCGATCTGTATCTGCAAAATATCGAAGAGCTTTCGCTGGCGGTGGCGATCTCCCCCGTCGTGCAGAGCAATTTAATGGAATATACGAGGGCGGACGATTCCCTGAAGAAAGAAATTATCGGGTATAAGCTCAGTCCGTATTTGTTCGATTTTTCGTATCCGAAACCTTATGTTCATTCGATTTCGATCCACACCTTGGATGGGTACATGTACTCGTACTCCAAGGAGATGGAAACCCGTTTCGTGCCTGCATATCAGTACGAGGATTTGCGGCATTTCCACCGGCGGCTCGAAGACAGCAAATTCATTTTGCATCTGCCCGACGAGAAACAGCTCGCGAACGCCGGGGGGCCGACGAAGCGGCTCGTCTCTTTCATCCGGCGCATTCACCGCATTCCGACGCAGCAGGCCATCGGCTACGTGAATATCAACATCAACGTGAACGCGTTCGAAGCGTTGGCGCTCGCCGAGATGCGGGCGAACGAGCTCGACACCGGCGGCATGTCCATCCTGCTGCTTGACGGCGAGGGCGCCGTTATTTACGACAATGCTGCGGTCGGAGCGGAGGGGGCGCGCCGCACGTTCGACGCGGCCGGACTTGCTGACGGGAAAACGGCCGGGGAGCTGGTGTGGGAGGCGAAGTCCTACTTTTATACATACGAAACGTCCGATTATACCGGGTGGCGGGCCGTCGTACTTTTTCCGAAGGATGCCGTACTGCGCAAGCAAGCGCAAATCCGGAACGTGATCATCGCCGCCGGCCTCGCGACGACGCTCGTCGCGGCGCTTATTTCCTATACGCTGTCGCACCACATCACGACGCCGCTACGCGCCTTAATGCGGCATATGTCCAGCGTAGAGCTCGGCGATTTCAGGCGGCGTATGGAGTATTCCGGGAACAACGAATTCGGCAAGCTGAGCCGGGTGTATAACCATATGCTGGACAGCATCTCGCGGCTCATCCGGGAGGTGTACGAATCGAAGCTCGCCGAGAAGAACGCCCAGCTGGCCGCGCTGCATGCGCAGATCAACCCTCATTTCCTGTACAACACTCTTAACATGATGAAGTCGATCAGCCGCCTCCGCGGCGCCGAAGAGGTGGCGGAAATTTCGGAATCGCTCGCCGGCTTGTTCCAGTACAGCATGAAGAACATGCACCGGCCCGTTACGCTGCAGGAAGAGCTGGATCACATCGGCAATTACTTCAAAATTCAGCAGCATAGGTTCGGCAACCGGGTAAACCTGACGTTCGACGTGGAGGAGCCGCTTCGAAAGGCGCTGATTCTCAAGCTGACGATCCAGCCGGTCGTCGAGAACGCCATGAATCACGGGCTGGCCCGGCTGAAATCGGGCGGGACCGTCGCCGTCCGCGCGACGCGGCGCGGCGAGACGCTCGTGCTGCGCATTAACGATAACGGAGCGGGAATGGCGCCCGAGCGGCTGCAAGCGCTGCAGGAAGCGCTGCTCGAGGAAAGCGGGCTCCAAGGGCTGCGCGACGAGCCGGGGGGCGTCGGACTTGCGAACATTCACCACCGCATTCAGCTGTACTACGGCAAAGAATACGGCGCGGCGATCGACAGCGCGCCCGGCATGGGGACGAAGGTGGAGCTGACGATGCCGCTGCGGTTCGCGGAGCCGCAATTCGAAGGGGGACGTGCGAAACCATGAACATTTTCCTGGTCGAGGACGAATACTGGGCGCTCGCCGAGCTGACGGAGCTGTGCCGGGCGTACGAACCGCAGCATGCCGTGTACGCGTTCAGCAACGGGGAAGAAGCGCTGCAGGCGGCGGAGCGCGTTCGCCCGCATTTGGTGCTTACCGATATCAACATGCCGGTCATGGACGGGCTGGAGCTGTCGGAGCGGCTGTACCGGATGGACCCGTCCATTAAGAAAATCATCGTCAGCGTACACGACCAGTTCGAGTACGCGCGGCTCGGCATGAAATACGGGGTGAGCGATTTTCTGGTCAAGCCGGTGAAGAAGGAGACGCTGTACCACAGCATCGATCAAGCGCTGCGGCAGCTCGGGGAGGAAGCTCGGATCTCGGACGAATGGCTGCTCGGCGCCTTGACCCGGATGCTGCTGACGCCGGAGCCGCCGGCGCATCCGAAGCTCGCCGCGTTCCGGGACGAGGCGTATTATCTCGTGCTCGCGCATGTCGACGGCGCCGAGGAACGCCGCCGCGCCGCGCCGCCCGACGATGGCGAGGTGAAGCGCCTGTTCGGCTTGCCGCCGACGGCGGAAGCGTACCGCATCGAAGCGGACGGGCGGCGGCAGGTGCTGCTCCTGCGGGCGGCGGATGCGCCTTCGGAGCGAGCGATCCGCGAAGGGGCGGAGGCGCTGCTCGAACGGCTGCGGCTGCCGTCCGCGCTCGTGCACATCGGGATCGGGATGAAGCCGCCAGGCGAGACGCCGGCCGAGGCGTTCGAACGGCTGAAACGGTTTGTGGAAGAAGAGCGGCGGTTCGGCATGCCGACGGTCGCGTCGATCGGCGAGCGAATTTCGGACGCCGACCTCGGCGGCGCGTGGGAGCGCGTTCGCATTCTCGAGACGCACTGCCGGAATGGGGAATGGGAGAAAGGGCGCCACGCGCTGCGGAGCTTGCTGCACGAATTGGAGCGAAAACGGGTGAAACGGCGCCAACTCGAGCTGTTCGTCGGCGACATGATGTTTTCGTTGAAATTCAAGCTCCATGCCCGGAACGGGGGCGGCGTCAATTTGCAGCATGTCCAAGAAGACGCCGCGCCGCTTCAACATGTCTGCACGTACGAAGACCTGTACGTCTGTCTGCAGCGCAAGCTCGAACGATTGTACGCGCCGGACCGGGGCAAAGAAGGGAAGGACGGCAATCCGAAGGAGCTGATTCCGCTGCTGCTGGAGCGCATCCATAAGGATTACCAAGAGCCGCTCTCCCTGCAGCAGTTCGCCGCGGAGCATTACGTCAGCGCGGGGTACTTGTCGCGAATGTTCAAGGCGCAGACCGGCTTGACGTTCTCCGAATACGTCACCGAATATCGAATTCGCAAAGCGCAGGAGCTGCTGAGCGAAGGACTCGATCGGCTGCAGGACGTCAGCCGGCTCGTCGGGTACGAGGATCCGAAATATTTCGGCCTGCAATTCAAAAAGCTGGTCGGCCTATCGCCCCTGCAGTACGCGAAGCGAGCGTCGAACGGACGGCAGCGATAAAATAGGAAAAATTGTCCCCCTCGGTTGGAAAAATCGTAGGTGTTCTCGCGGCGGGGCGGCATCTACAATGAAATTAGCTCACCAAAGGCTCCGGGCTTTGGGAGGCGGATCGCCGAAACCATCGGCTTCCGCAGGAACGTATGTCACTAAAGGAGGTTATTGTTTTGATTCGAGAGAAAAAATGGTTCGCCCTAGTTTCTTCCGCAACCCTCCTCGCCGCAACCATGACAGCTTGTTCTTCGAGCGCAACGAATACCGGGGGGAGCGCCCCCGCCGGCAGCGAACCGGCGAAGACTGATTCCGGTTCCACAGAAGTGAAAACGCTTACCTTGCTTACGGGGACGACCGGTTCGGCGTATCCGGCGCTGCAGGCGCTCGCGGCCGAAGCGGAGAAACAGCTGAACATCAAAATCAAATTCGACGTGAAGCCCGACGGCACGGAAGGGGATAACCTCGTCAAGACGCGGCTCGCGACCGGCGAAATGTCGGATATTTTGTTCTACAACTCCGGTTCGCTGCTTCAGGCGCTGAACCCGGACGAAAATTTCGTCGACCTGACCGGCGAGCCGTTCATGGATAAGCTGCTTGACTCCTATAAGCAGACGGTCACCAAGGACGGGAAAGTGTACGGCATACCGATCGGTTCCTCCAACGTCGGCGGCATCTTGTACAACAAACGGGTGTACCAGGAGCTCGGCCTCTCCGTGCCGAAAACGTGGGCGGAATATATCGCCAACAACGACAAAATCAAAGCGGCCGGCAAAGTGGCCGTGATCGGTTCGTACAAGACGACGTGGACGTCGCAGCTGTACGTGCTCGGCAATCACTACAACGTGCAGGCTCAGAACCCGAACTTCGCCAAAGATTACACGGAAAACAAGGCGAAGTACGCGACGACGCCGGCCGCGCTCCGCGGCTTCGAGATGACGGAGGAAACGTTCAAGAAAGGGTACATGAACGAGGATTTCCTTGCGCTGACCTACGACGGGGCGCTGAAGATGCTCGCGGAGGGCGAAGGCGTTCACTACCCGATGCTGTCGTCCGCGGTGGACTCGCTGGCGATGAACCATCCGGATAAGGTGAAGGATATCAGCGTGTTCCCGATTCCGAGCGACGACCCGAACATTAACGGATTGACCGTCTGGATGCCGAACTCGCTGTATATCAACAAGAAGAGCAAAAACGTGGAGGCGGCGAAGAAGTTCCTCGAGTTCGCCATTTCCCCGGAAGGCATGAAAGTGTATATGAGCAAAGCGAAGGCGAACGGCCCGTACGTCGTCGAAGGGATCAACGTGCCGGACGACGCATACGATGCCGTGAAAGATATGCAGCCGTACTTCGATTCGGGCAACACCGCGCCGGCCCTCGAGTTCGTGTCCCCGGTGAAAGGGCCGAACCTGGAGAGCCTCCTGATCGAGGTCGGCACCGGCCAAAAATCGGCGCTCGACGGGGCGAAGGACTACGACAAAGACGTCGAGAAGCAAGCGCAGCAGCTGAACTTGCCGGGCTGGTAATCGAACGTTTGCCTGCAATCGCGGCTCCGCTTTGACTGCGGCCAAGGCGGAGCCGGCTCTTAAGGGAGGTGTGCCGAACGATGACGTTATCGCAAAAGAGAATGTACTCGTACCTGTTCCTGCTTCCGGCAGGGATCGTCTACTTCGTCTTTTATTTGCTGCCGACGCTCATGTCGCTGTTCTTCTCGCTGACGCGATGGACGCTGACCAAATGGCAGTTTATCGGCTTCGATAATTACGTCATGTTCTTCGAGGAAACGTCGCTGCGCATCGGCTTTAAAAATACGATCATTTACGCCGTCGTCACCTGCGGCCTCAAGGTCGTGCTGGCGCTGCTGCTCGCGACGTTGCTGACTTCGCGCATTTGGTTCCGGGATTATTTTCGCTCGATGGTATTCTTCCCGACGCTGCTCAGCACGATCGCCGTCGGGATCGCCTTCAGCACGATGATGCACCCGACGCAGGGCGTCATCAACACCGCGCTCGCCTCGCTCGGCATCGACGGGCCGGATTGGCTTGGCAATACGAAGCTGGCGCTGTATTCCGTCGCGTTCATCGACGTGTGGAAGGGCGTCGGCATCGCGACCGTCATTTATATCGCCGGCATTCTGTCCATTCCGCAGCATTATTACGAGGCGCTCAAAATCGACGGAGGCAACGCGTTCCGCGGCTTCTGGCACATTACGCTGCCGTTGAGCCGGCCGGCCATGAACTCCGTCATCATCTTGGCGTTCATCGGAGGGCTGCGCACCTTCGATCTGATTTGGGCGACGACGAGAGGCGGGCCGGGATTTTCGACGGACCTGATCGCCTCGATTATTTATAAGCAGTATCAAGCAGGATTCTACGGCCTCGCGACCGCCGGGAACGTCATTCTGTTTATCGGCATCTCCGTGTTGGCTTTCCCGTTGTATATGTTCTTGAATCGACGGGAGGTCGACTTATGAGCATCGCGGTGAATGAACCTAAATCCGTCGCGGCGCAGCCGAAGCCCCAAGGGCTGACGCTGGTCCGCAAGGTGATCGTGACGGCGGTGCTCCTCCTCGCCTCCACGATCGTGTTCTGGGTGCCGTTCTATTTCGTTATCGTGAACTCGTTCAAGTCGAGCACGGCGGCGGCGGACATGAACATGGCTTGGCCGGAGACATTCCATATCGTCGAAAATTATTCCGCCGTGCTCGCGGCCGCCGATTACATGCTCGTCCGGGCGTTCTACAACAGCACGCTGCTGACGCTGTTTTCGCTGGCCGGCCTCGTCCTGCTCAGCTCGCTGGCCGGGTTCGTGCTGCAGCGGCGCGAACGGAGCAGGGAAGCGTCGGCGCTCAACTTTCTGATCTTGACGGGCTTGATGATCCCGCCGGCGATCGTGCCGACGATCTGGGTGCTCAATTCCATCGGCTTGTTCAAGACGCTGCTGGGCCTGACGCTGGTGGAGATCGCCCTCCATTTCCCGTTCTGCGTCATTTTGTACAAAGCGTTCACGGCGACCATTCCGAAGGATTTGGACGAGAGCGCGTTCATCGACGGCTGCGGCGGCCTCAAGCTGTTCACGCACATTATTTTCCCGCTGCTGAAGCCGGTGTCGTCGACAATCATCATTATTCAATCGGTCGCCATTTTTAACGATTTCGTCAACCCGCTGTATTTCCTGCCGGGGGCGGAGAACGCGACCGTCCAGCTGACGCTGTACAATTTCATGAGCATGTATTTGACGAACTGGAATTTGCTGTTCGCGGACGTCGTGCTCATCTCCATCCCGCCGCTGATCTTGTTCCTGTTCTTCAACAAGCGCATCGTGGCGGGCATGACCGCGGGAGCGGTGAAGGGGTGATCAGGCCCGGACTCGTTGGGCTATCGGTTTACTATATAAAAGGAGCTCCCGAACCCACGGGTTCGGGAGCTTCTGCTCTGTCACAAAAATCGGTCCGCAAAATCCATGAACTGCTGCCAATCGTACAGCGTTAATGTATGTCTGCCGGTTCGAAGATGGTAGCCCATTTTATCGCCGTGCACGGGGCGATCGGCAGGAGGTAAGGAATTCGTGCCAAGCCCTCCCGACCCGTAAAGACGGTAGACGCTCTCGGAGAGGACCAAAGACGCGAATTCGCCTTCGGGGTCCGCCCAACTGTCTTCGGTTGCGCTCGCCACGTAAAGCGGTCGTGGAGCGATTAACGAAAGCAACATATGCTGGTCGAACGGCAACTCATCCTCTTTCCCGTTGTATTTTTTATAGTTAGCGTTAAACCAATGGGGAAACGCGTTATTGATATCGACGAGGCGCTCCCCCGTATTGCCCCTGGACATCGCGGCCCCGGTACAGCCTGAATTGTTGCTCACGACCATGGCGAAGCGCCGGTCCGTTGCACCTGCCCACAACGCGGTTTTCCCGCCCCTGGAGTGACCTATGATTGCCGTTTTGCTTGCGTCGATGTCCGGATCGGTTTCTAAGTAATCGAGTACGCGGCTTGCACCCCAGGCCCAAGCGGCTATACTTCCCCAAGCGTTTGCGGGTCGTGGCGTACCAGGCGGGTCGAAAACACCGTGAATGCCGTTTGCGAAACCGTCATCCTCATCAGGATCGATGTCCGCCACGCGAAACACGGCTGCGGCATATCCGCGGGATACGATTTCCTCGACCGGCCAATATTCGGTTCTGGTCGCTCGCTCGGGGTCCGCATGGGAGATGTTTCCTGTATTGATTAACAAGAACACCGGGACAGGCTTCGGGGAACGGGCGGGGACGAAGATTGCCGCAGGGAAGGATGCCGTCCCACCCGGGCCTTCAAAAGCAATTTCCACGCTTTTGCGAACGGCGGCACCTTCCATCCAGCCCGCCGTCGAAACCGCATGGAAGCAGAGCGATTCCGGACGCCCCACCGGGTTGATCCCGAAAACATGTTCCTCAAATAAAGAAAGGATTTCAGCCCGCCGCTCGTTTTCCCACATCGTTACGGAATCGATGATACTGTTGTCCGCGTTTCGCAATGGATCGGGCAAATTACCGTATATACGTTTCATGCTTCAGCCTCCTGAATCATCACGAGGACGTGCCCGTAATGGTATGTTTGAACTTCTTGGGCGAGTATCCGGTATATGTTTTAAAAACTTTGCTAAAGTATTGGGGGTAGCGCCCAAATCCGGTTTGGACGGCGATCTCGTACACCTTGCTCATAGGATCGTTGGACATCAGCTCTTTCGCTTTCTCGATCCGCTTACGAAGCAGATAGTGAGAGAAGGTTTCCCCCGTTTCCTTCTTAAACAATTTACTCAGGTAATCCTCGTTGAGAAATAATATTTCTTTGGCGATCCAGTTGAGAGATAACGCTTCATTGTCAATGTTTTCGTTGATGTATGCAATCGTCGCGTTAACGATGTCGCTGTACTTGGCGCCATCTTCCTTGCAGTTTTGTATCGCATCGTATAACTCGGAGATTTGTTCGAGCTGCCCTTGATCGCTGATGATGTAACGGGATTGAATTTTGTAGTATTTATTGAACGTTTCCTTGATCGTCTCTGCCTTCGCCGCGATGTTCGAACGGTTGGAATCCCGTACGAGCAGGAGGAAACTGTTTCCGAACGAGGTGGAAGAAAGCATGTCGCGCTCTCCGAGAATTTCCTTGGACACATTGGATATCGCAAAGATGGTTGTATAATCGACGAAACTCGGGAAACGGAAGAGGATGAGGCGGACATGATCGTTCCCGAGATGAAACAGTTGTCGGTGTTGGAGCCAATCTTCCTTGAAAAATACGCGCCTCATTACGCATTCTTGCAGGAATTTTTCTTTTGTTTTCTCCAAGGCGTGTTTGTAAAAATTTGCTTCCTGACGTTCCTGCTGAAGCTCTTGTATTAACACCTGTAGAACCGATGAAATGTCGTCTTCGTCGCAGGGCTTAAGCAGGTAGTTTTTCACGCCGTATTGCATGGCTGTACTCGCAAATTCGAATTCGTTGTACCCGGATAAAACGACGAATTTTGCGTTTACGTTCTCTTGCCGTAGTCTGCGAATCAAGTCCAATCCGCTCATCCCGGGCATTTTGATATCCGTGAAGACGATATCGGGCCGGAGCGACTTAATTTGAGCATATGCGCTTTCCCCGTCCTGAGCGGCGCCAAGCAAATGTAAACCCATCGCTTCCCATTCAATGATGTTCGAAATGCCGTCCCTGATAATCCGTTCGTCATCTACGAGAAACACTTTAAACATTTCGCATCTCTCCGTTATATTTGTAAGGAATATGAATGTTCACAGTGGTTCCTTTCCCTGGGGAGCTGTCGATCCGAATGCCGTAATCGCTTCCAAACATGAATACGAGCCGATCATGGATATTTTTTAGTCCGATTCCCGAACCTTTCGCCACGGCAGTGCCCGATTCCGAACGAGCCAAATAATCGGGGTCCATTCCCGGTCCGTTATCGCGCACGGATACGATTAATCGCTTTCCCTGAAGCTCGGCAGATACGGAAATTTCGCAGACGCCTTCGTATTGTTCAAGAACATAGCGAATGCTGTTTTCGGCTATGGGCTGCAGCGTGAGCTGCGGGATCTGCAATTGACGGAATGTCTCCGGAATGTCGATCGCGCACTCTAGGCGATCCGCGAAACGAATTTTTTGAATCAAAATGTAATGCTCGAGCGTTGCAATTTCTTCCTGGAGCGTTGCGAATGCCTTTTTATCGATGGAACTCCGTAGAAGCTGCCCGAGTGCTTTCACCATGCGGGAGATATCCTTCTGTCCGTTCGTTTTGGCCATCCAATTGATGGACTCCAAAGTGTTATATAGAAAGTGCGGGTTAATGGTCGCTTTTAACGCTTGATACTCGGTTTCCTTGAGAAGCATTTGTTTGACGTAATTTTCTTTGATCAAGGAATCGATTTTATTCATCATTTGGTCGAAGTTGCGGTTAATCAAACCTAATTCGTCCATCTGCTTCGGCAAATCCGGGGGCTTGCTTTCGAAATTGCCCAAGCTCGCTTTGCCGATTTTTGCGTTCAACTGCTCGATCGGTTGGGTAATGCTCTTGGAGAAACGGAGCCCTACATAAACGATGATGAAAAAAATTACGATATGAAAGACGATAAGCACTTGTTTGGTGACGGTGATCATCTGGAAGATGCGTTCGTAAGGCACGAGGTTGACGAACGTCCACCCTGTATATGGGAAGGTAGAATGTGTCACCAAATACTTACGATGGTCGATATCGGTAATTCGGTATCCTTGCGTCTTAGGTATAGGGGCCAGGCTCTCCAAGGATAAGGTCAAATCTACCGGATACACGACTCTCCCCTCGGAAAGTATCACCAATTGGGAACCGTAATTGGTCCACGTTTTGTCCGCGGGTTGGACAAGGCGGTCCGGCTCAACCAAAATAACGAGCACACCCAATGTCCCGAGATCCAAGCCGGCGATCTTTCTAATTTCGCGCACCATGTAGAAGGAGTGTCTCCTTAGATCTTCTCCCCAAGCACTGGCCCCTTTATGGCTGCGCGCTAAATCGCGTATGTCGGCCAGGGTGGACGGATCGAGTTTCTTAGGATTGTGTCCGACGGTGTACTGGCGCGCATTGTTATCCAAAATGACGATGGACGAAACTTGGTGAATCGGATGAACGAACAATCTTTCTTCCAGCCGTTTAACCGCTATAGATGATTCGTAAGACAGCGGCATGTTGTTAAGGATGTCGAGCTGCTCTTGAATGTCGATGTCGGTCGCGATGGAATACGCCAAATTGTCAATCGTCTTTAATTTCTCTTGGACGGCGTGCGAGTACAGGTTGAATTTATCGGAAGATTCCCTATAGATTTGCTCACTGAACATTTGCAGCGCGAAGTGCAGCGCAAGCCAGCCGAGCAGGCTGATGGCAGCCGCCTCGATGAGAAGAATAATGAGCAAGCGATGCCTGATTTTTAATTTCTTCAACTGTCTCACCCTAGGGGAATCATATCAAATCACCAGTACTAGTGGATAGGAAAAGATTATCCTTTAAGCCCTGTTGTAGCGACACCGTCAATAATGAAGCGTTGGAACACCAAAAAAATAACGAATACCGGAACAAGCGACAAGATGGACATCGCGAACATTGCTCCCCAATCCGAGGATGCCTGCGGATCGGAGAAAAATTTCAGGGCTAACGAAGCTGTGTAATATTGCGTTTTGTTCATGTAAAGCAAGGGGGTGAAGAAATCGTCCCACGTCCAATAAAATTTAAAGATGGACGCCGTAACGATGGCCGGGACGATCAAGGGCAGCACGATGCGTACGAACACACCCAGCTTTCCGCACCCGTCGATAATCGCGGATTCATCCAGTTCCTTCGGCAGACCACGAATGAATTGCATCAGCATAAATGTGAGAAACGCGCCGCCGAAGAAGGAGGGTAATATTAAGGGAATAAATGTGTTGACCCATCCCATTTTAGAGAAAAACACATACTGGGGAATCGTTAGCACCTGCTCCGGCAACATCATCGAAACCATCATGCAGGCGAACCAAAAGCGAGAGGCGGCGAAAGGTACGCGTGCGAATCCATAAGCGACCGTCGAGCAGGAAACGATGGTGCCGAACGTAGCGGTAACGGTGACGATGGCCGAATTCATAAAGAACGTGGAAAATGTATAGCCTCCGAAACCTTGCCAGCCGTTTACGTAATTTTCGAACTTAAATTCCCGCGGAATCAATTGCAGAGCATTGACGTAGATGTCCGAATTGTCCTTCAAGGAACTTGAAAAGAGCCATAATACCGGATAAATCATGAAGATGGCAAAAATAAAAACGAAGATATGGTAAACGACGCTTGGAATGATACCTTTCCTAATCGCCACGGGTTAATCTCCCTTCGTTTCGTAATACACCCAGCGGGACGAACTGACGAATACAATGGCCGTAAAGAATGCTATGATCAGCAGGAGCACCCAAGCCATTGCTGAACCGTACCCCATTTCAAACAGCGTAAAGGATTTCTCGTATAGATAAAGGGAATAAAACAAGGTCTTGTCGAACGGTCCGCCGTTCGTAATGATCAAGCCTTCGGTAAACACTTTGAATCCGCCAATGATCGACATGACCAGGTTGAAGAAAATGACGGGCGTCAACAGCGGGACCGTAATTTTCGCAAACCGCTGCACGGCGCCGGCACCGTCGATATATGCAGCTTCGTACAACCCGGCGGGAATTTGTTTTAGTCCGGCAAGAAAAATTAACATAGACGAACCGAACTGCCAAACGCCTAATAAAACGAGCGTCCACATCGCGGTGTCGGGATCGACGATCCAAGAACGCTCCGATTCGATTCCAAGCATGTTCAGGAACGCGTTCACCGCTCCGTTGAGGCCGAATAGCTGCCGCCACATGATCGCGACCGCAACGCTGCCCCCAATAATCGTGGGCAAATAATAGACCGTACGATACAGGCTGACGATTTTGAATCTCGTATTGAGCAGCATAGCGACGGAAAGCGCAAAAGCGAGCTTAAGCGGAACGGCTAAGGCTACGTATTGAAAGGTAGCCTTTAGCGAATTCAAGTAACGAGGATCCTCGGAAAACATCTTGCGGAAATTGTCAAACCCGATCCATTCTGGAGAACTTAAAATATCGTAATTCGTAAAAGCCAAGTACAATGACGTAAAGAGCGGGATAATCGTGAGTCCGAAAAAACCGATTAACCAAGGGGATATCAGCAAATATCCGGCGACATTGTTCGATGCAGCGGAAAGCCCGGTCTTCATAGGACGACGGACACCTCGTTTCGGGAGACTTGAGTCAGAAGGGGGAAGCGGTACTCCGCTTCCCCGATGCATGCAATGAAAACGTTAGTTGCCAAGAATCGAATTAGCTTGTTCTCTGAATTTAACGGCCGCTTCTTCGGGCGTAATTCGACCGAAGAACATCTCGCTCTCAAGATTGGACAGCACCTTGTTTACTTCGCCGGATTTTTCCGGTTCCGGCGGGAAGATCGGATCGGCGTACTTCGCTACGCTTTCCAGATAAGCCGCAACTTTCTTTTGCGCGTCGTTGAAGTTAGGCTGCAGCGCTTCCAGAACCGCCGGCACATACGGGAAGCCGGAGCTGCCGTTGATGATCTTATTCGCATCAATATCGTTCATGATGAAGTTAATGAACAATGCGGCTTCTTCAGGGTGTTTAGAAGAAGCAGAGATCGAGTAGAACGTGGATGCTTTCAAATACATACCTTTGGCGTCGCCCGGGATCATCGCGATTTCAAGAGGCTTCTTCATGAAATTTTGCAATCCTTCCAGGTTGTTGCTCCAATACCCGCGGCTTCCCATAACGGTCTCGAACTTGGCGAAAGGCGTGTCTTCGGAACCTTTCGATTCTAGTTCCGACTCGATTGGGGAAATGATCCCCGCTTCCTGCAGTCGGATTTGTCTTCCATAGAAATCGGCGAACAGCTTATCGTCATCGTAACCGAGCGATTTGCCGTCTTTGCTGAAAAGGGAAGCACCGAATTGACGCAAGTATACTCTAAATTGGTTGGCGTCCATATGCATGTCCCCGTAGACGCCGAGCTTCTCCTTCAATGCGGTTACGGTTTGCTCGTACTCCTCCCAAGTCCAATTGTCTTTCGGCTTCGGTACGCCAGCTTTGTCGAATTGTTCGGGGTCGTACAGAAGAACGTTCGCATTGCTGCCGGAACTGATGCCGTACAATTTGCCATTCACATAGCCGCTTTCGATGTATTTCTTGTCGACTGTGGAAAGGTCGATTTTGTTTTGGCTTACGAGTTCGTCCAAGCTAAGGAGCACATTCTTCTGCGAATAACGCTCCAGATACGAATAGTCTTGTCTAACGACGTCGGGTAAGCTGTTGCTTGCCGCTTGTACGCTTAACTTGTCCCAGTAGTTCCCCCAAGGGGCGTATTCATACTCAACGTTGATATGAGGGTACTTTTCTTCAAACAGTTCGATGACTTTATTCACAATGTCTACGCTCGCTTGCGACCCTGCCCAGAAGGTGTAATTGATCGTGACAGGTTCCGGCGCTGTTGCTGCGGCTTCCGTTTTCTCAGCGGCCGGGGCGGCCGCGGGAGGCGCGCTCCCGGTTTCTTGATCCTTGGTTGCGGTGGACGCACTGCATCCAAGCAGCGCCGTAGAAAACGCCATGACGATCGCCAAGCCTTGAAGAACACGTACTTTCATCGTTGCACTCCCTTTTTCATTTTTTTTCGTTGCTCCTTTATTTTAGGGTGAAGCGCTTTCGAAAAAAATAAAGAATGACGGTTGCATTGTATACTATCCCGGTGTTCTGCTCCAATCTCATTCTCACGGTATTAGAGGCTTGATACTATTATGTTGGGTTTGCAGAGAACGAAGGAGGGCGGAATATGAAAAATAAATTTCCTTTGCACATGATCGGTAACGCGCATTTGGATCCGGTATGGTTATGGCAGTGGCAGGAAGGATTCGCTGAAATCAAGGCGACCTTCAGGTCGGCGCTCGACCGATTGAAGGAATTTCCCGAATTTGTCTTCACCTGCGCGGGAGCCGCTTATTATCGTTGGGTGGAAGAAAACGCGCCGGAGATGTTCGAGGAGATCCGCATGCGCGTATCAGAAGGCCGATGGATTATTACCGGGGGTTGGTGGATCCAACCGGACTGCAATTTGCCTAGCGGCGAATCGTTCGCGAGGCAGGCGCTATACAGCCAACGTTATTTTCTCGAAAAATTCGGCAAGCTCGCCGATGTGGGGTATAACGTAGATTCGTTCGGCCATAACGGAGCACTTCCGCAAATATTGAAGAAGAGCGGATTAAATTACTATGTGTTCGGCCGCCCCGACGCCAATGAGAAGACGCTGCCCTCGGATTTGTTCTGGTGGGAAGGTCCGGACGGAACGCGAGTACTCGCTTACCGCCTTATCATGAGCTACGGCATGTGGGGCTGCACGCTGGAAGAGAAAATCGGTAAACATGCTGAAAGGATGAAGGATTCCTCGTTTCCGCTGATGTGTTTTTATGGGGTAGGGAATCACGGAGGCGGGCCGACGATCGAAAATTTGCGCTTGATGAGGAAGTACCGGGCAGAAGCCGAGAGCGTCCCGCTGCAATGCAGCTCTCCGACGCAGTATTTTGAAGCGTTGCGTTCCTTGGACACGTCGCGGCTGCCGGTCGTGAGAGACGATTTGCAGCCGCATGCGATCGGTTGTTATTCCGCCCATTCGGAGACGAAAGCATTAAACCGCGCATCGGAACACCGGCTTCTCAGTGCGGAAAAATTCAGCGCTCTAGCCCACAAATTATTAGGTCTTCCTTATCCCGGAGGGAGGCTTCGGACAGCGTGGGAAAACGTTTTGTTTAACCAGTTCCACGATATTATGGGCGGATGCTCTATTAAAGAGGCTTATGAGGATTCGCGCGAAAGTTACGGCGAAGCTCTGCACATCGGGGCGAAAGCGCTTAACGCTGCACTGCAGAAAATATCCTGGTCGATCGACACCATGAAACCGGGGGTTGAAGCGTTAAGCAAAGAGAAAGATTGGATGCTCTGGGAACAAGGCGACCTTGGCGTGCCTGTTGTCGTATTTAACCCTTTATCTTGGGAAGTGGACGCACCGGTTAAGATAACGAAACAGGTAAAGGCGATTACGGATGATGAGGATCGACATATACCGATCCAACAAGTTCGAGCTTCTCGAACGAACGGAGCGGACAAGTGGGACACGATGTTTATGGCGCGCGTCCCCGCGATGGGGTATCGCGTGTACTGGGCTTACTTGGATCGCGAACCGGCTCATACGCCGATTCCGGGTGAGTTGCAGGCCGAGGATACTTTCCTGGAAAACGCCAACGTTCTTCTGGAAATCGATCCGGCCACGGGACATATCAAGAGGTTGCTTCATAAAGGGGCAAATCTTGAAGTGTTCGAAGGAAACGGAGCGGTTCCAATCGTCATCGACGAGGAAGACAGCGATACCTGGGGACATAACTTGACCGCATATCGGAAGGAAAAGGGGAAATTCGGCGAAGCTAGCGCGAAAGTCATCGAGCGAGGGCCGCTTCGGGCGGTCATTCGGGTAACGAGTCGGTACCGCCAATCTACGCTTCAGATGGATTATATTCTCTACAGAGACGCCTCTTCCATCCGAGTAGAAGCTCGCCTCGATTGGCGAGAACGGCATAGCATGTTAAAACTTTCGTTCCCGGTCTCGTTGGACCGCACGAGAGCGGTCAGCGAGATTCCTTACGCATTCTTGGAAAGAGAGGCGGACGGCAAGGAGAAGCCCGGTCAACAATGGGTGGATCTCACAGGGGTATCGGCGGACGGCAGAGCCCGGCCGTTTGGCTTCGCGTTGCTAAACACGAATAAGTATGCATATGACGTTCTGGACCGCGATCTTTGCCTGACGGTCGTGCGCAGCCCTCAATTTGCGGACCATTATGGGGAACGCGACGAGCTGGCCCCCTATATGGATCAAGGAGAACATCATTTTACGTTGGAACTGGTCCCCCACGAGGGCGATTGGAGAGGGGCTGCCGTCGTGCGGAAAGCTTTTGAGCTAAACGTTCCCCCGGTAACTATTGTCGAAACGTACCATCGCGGTCCGCTGCCGCAGCGGTATGTCGGGTTGCGCATCACTTCCGATCAGGTAGTCGCGACCGCCTTCAAGCTTGCGGAAGATGGGGAGGGGTACATCTTGCGCGCTTACGAAACGACCGGACAAGCGGCCGAGACGGAATTCGAACTGGCGTCATTGGGCCGCCGTTGGACAGCAACGTTTATAGGTTGCGAAATCAAAACGTTCTACATTCCTATAGACGAAGCCGAAACCGTGAGGGAAACCAATCTGATTGAGTTCGCCGTCAATACGGATCGGCCGGGCCATTGAAGCACGCGAGGAGATGAATATTTTTCGGGGGAAAGGGGCTAACGCAAAGATGGAATTAACACATCTGTTCACGAAATACCCCGAACTAGAGAGTTGCGCCGGTGCCATCGCGCAGGCCTTTGAAATCTTGAAAGGGACCTACCGATCCGGCGGAAAAGCGCTCATCTGCGGAAATGGGGGAAGCGCTTCAGATAGCGAGCACATCGTCGGCGAATTAATGAAAGGGTTTCGTTCAAAGCGGCCGATTGCGCCGGAAGATCGTGACCGGCTGATTCATTATTACCCGAATGAGGGAGCGTTCCTAGCCGATCATTTGCAAGGCGCGTTGCCGGCGATTTCTTTAACGAGCCATACGGCGCTCGTCAGCGCATACACCAACGACGTGTCGCCGGAGATGGCGTTCGCGCAGCAAGTGTATGGGTACGGGAAGCCGGGCGACACCCTGATCGGTCTTAGTACTTCGGGGAATTCCGCGAATGTAGTTCGGGCGGCTCAGGTCGCCAAAGCGATGGGGATGCGGACGATCGGGTTCAGCGGGCGGGACGGCGGACGATTAAAAGGGATTTGCGACGTTACGATACAAGTGCCCTGGGATGAAACTCCCCAAATACAAGAGCGTCACCTGCCGGTATACCATACGTTATGTATTTTGTTGGAAAGGGAGTTTTTCGGACCGTGATACTCGCAGGCATCGATATTGGAGGGACGAAATGTGCCGTCAGCTTAGGGAGAGCGGGGAACGGGCATATAACGTTGCTGTCGAAAAAGAAATTCAAGACACTAAAATCGCCGGAACGCACGGTGTCCCACCTTATCGAACGGTTGAACGAAATGCTGGGAGATCAGAGGATATCGAAGCCGGACGCTATCGGAATCAGCTGCGGGGGGCCCTTGAACAGCGAAGCGGGGCTGATTCTCAGCCCGCCGAATCTGCCGGGGTGGGAAGGCGTTCAAATCGTGTCACCGTTCGAAGCCGAGTACGGCGTTCCGGTCCGATTGCAGAACGACGCAAACGCGTGCGCCCTAGCGGAATGGATGTGGGGGGCTGGACAAGGTCTCCGGAATGTCGTATTTCTAACGTTCGGGACAGGCATGGGGGCTGGCATCATCATTAACGGAAAGTTGTATTCCGGAACGAACGACAACGCGGGCGAGGTAGGACACATCCGATTAACGGAGGACGGGCCGATAGGGCATGGCAAGCCCGGCTCATTCGAGGGGTACTGCAGCGGCGGCGGCATTGTTAGGCTAGCTGGCAAACTTGCGAACGAGGCGTTGGAGAGGGGGGAGAGCGGAAGCTGGTACCGGAAGAAGGAGGATCTTCCCCGCCTTACCGCCGAGATCGTCGCAGCGGCAGCCCGGGAAGGGGAGCCGCTCGCTTTGAAAGTATTTCGCATCGTGGGCGAGAGATTGGGGCAGGGCGCAGCTATCATCGTCGACCTCTTGAACCCTGAACGCATCGTGATCGGCAGTATCTTCGCCCGTCAGCGGGAGCTGCTCGAGCCCGTCATGCTCGAGGCACTTCGGAAAGAGGCGTTATCCGTATCACTCTCGGCCTGTAGCGTTGTTCCTGCAGGGTTGGGGGAGCAGGTTGGCGACTATGCCGCCTTATCCGTTGCGCTTTATGCATTTGACCAGAGACGATAGAATCATTGCGCGCATATGGTTCGAACTGAATCGAATACAGGTCACACCCCGGGCGGGAACGCTCGGGGCTTATTCGTTTTGCGCGGACGACGCAAAATTTTGCGCGGCGGGCACGCAATGTTTGCGCGGGGGGCGCGCATCGTTTGCGCGATGCGGAGGGCGTTGCGGGGCTATGATGAAACCAACGAGAACAAGGAGGACGATCGGAATGATTCAATTAGAGAACGTCAGCAAAACGTACGTCTTGGAAGCGGGGCAGTTCACCGCGCTGAAGGAAACGAGCCTGCGCATCGGGGAAGGCGAATTTATCGCCGTCATGGGGCCGAGCGGCTCGGGGAAGAGCACGCTCCTGCAAATCTTGGGAGGGCTCGATCTCCCGACGACCGGCTCCGTCATCGTCGACGGCGAACGGTTAGAGACGCTTGACGAAGCGGAGCGGACGCTGTTCCGCCGGCGTAAGGTCGGATTCGTATTTCAAAACTATCAATTGCTGCCGACGATGACGGTCGCGGAAAATATCGCGCTTCCGCTCTCCGCGAACGGCGCCTCGAAAGCGGACGTCGACGCGGTCGTCGCGCGATTGATCCGCGAAGTCAATCTGGAAGGCAAAGCGTCGAACTTCCCGTCGCAATTAAGCGGCGGACAGCAGCAGCGCGTCGCCATCGCCCGGGCGCTGGCCATGAAGCCGAAGCTGATTTTGGCGGATGAACCGACGGGTAACCTGGACCGGAAAAACGGCGAGGACATCCTGGCGCTGCTCTCTCGATTGAATCGGGAGGAACGCATCACCGTCGTCATGGTGACGCACGACAGGCAGGCGGCGGAGACGGCCGATCGCTTGATTCATTTCCGCGACGGGGAAGTCGTTCGCGAAGAGCGGGAAGGAGCGTTGAGCCGATGAATCCGTGGCGTATCGCATGGCGCAACTTGTCGCGCAGAAAGCTGAGATCCTTCTTAACGACGCTGTCCATCGTCATCGGCGTCGCGTCCACCTTCGGCGTGCTGGCGTCGGTGGAGTCCGCGAAGAAGGTGTTTCCGCTATATTTGAAAGAAGCTTTCGGCAAGGCGGATTTCACCGTAATGGGAACCGAAGCGTTCTTCTCCGAAGACGTATTCGAGGAAGTAGGGCGAGTCGACGGCGCGGTGGCGGTAGCGGCGCTGCAGCAGGCGGCGGAGCTGCATTGGGAAGACGACGGCATCTCCGCGATTCAGAAACGTGTCGACCTGAAAGGATATAGCAGCTTGGACACGCCGATCACGAAATTTAAGGCCATCGAAGGGGAGCTGAACGGAGGCGGCGCCGTCATTACGGATCGAACGGCGAAAGCGTGGGGGCTGGGCGCGGGCGACAAGGTAGCCTTCGTAATCGAGGGTACGGTTCGGGAGGTTCCCATCGCCGCCGTCGTCAAATATACGGTCGAACTGATGGGCCCCTCCAGCTGGATGATGGCGAAATACCATCCGTGGACCGTCGCGGTGCCGCTGCCGCTCATGCAGGAATGGTTTGATCTGGCGGGGAAGATCGAGGCGGTTCAAGTGAAAGCCGCCAACGGCGCGGACGTCTCGCGGCTCGAAGGCGAGCTGGACCACCTGGCCGAGCACGAAGGCGATATCTACGTGCAGCCGATCATCGTGGACTTCGATTCTCAATTCAAGGACGCGAATACGTTTTTCCTTGCGCTGTATATCGCCGGCTTCCTCGGCATCGCGCTCAGCGCGTTCGTCATTTTCAATTCCTTGTACGTCAGCGTTCAAGAACGCAAGAAAGAGTTCGCCGCGTTGAAGACGATCGGCTACACCCCTCGCCAGCTGCAAGGCTTCGTCTTGTTCGAAGTGCTGCTGATGTCCGTCGTCGGGACGGCGGCGGGGCTCATCCTCGGCTTCGGATTGGCGCAGCTGCTGCGAACGGCCATCTTCATGCTGTTCGGCGTCCATGACGAAACGAGCATGGATTTCACGCGCGGGGTCGTCGTCTCCGTCTTGGCCGGGATGCTCGTTCCGCTCGCAGCGTCGTGGTACCCGGTGCGGCAAGCCGGGAATGTCAGCGTCATCGACGTGCTCAAAGACAGCCGGCCCGCGGGCGGGTCTGTGCGCAAATGGCAGCTTGCCGCGGGCGTCGTCCTGATCGGCTGCAGCTTTTTCGTCAAAAGTCTAATGTTGGCCGTGCCGCTGCTCGCCGGGGTCGTGCTCCTCTTCCCGTATTTGTTCCAGGCGACGGTTCGCATCTTGAGGCCGGCATATCGGAAGACGTTCCGGTTCGCCGGGGACGTCGCCGCGCGCAATTTGCTCCGCAACGTCGCGCGCACGTCCATGACGTCGGTCATTTTGTCCTTAGGCCTCGCGATGATCGTCTTGATGAGCTCTCTGAACTCGGCGTTGATTCAATCGTACGAGAAAATCATTCACGCCACCTACGGCGGAAACTTGGACGTGATGTTCCACCATATCGAGCCGACCGATATCGAGACGCTGAAGCGTACCGAGGGGGTGGCGGATGCCGTCACGTACCCGCTGCAGGCTGCGGTGTGGGAGGTGAACGGGAAGGAGCGCAAGCTCCCCGTCTACGGCGTCGGCGCGGAATGGATCGACCGGTTCCCGTTGTTCATGGCCGAGGGCCGCGCGCCGAGCGACGTCATCGGCAGCCTTGGGGCAGACGAGGTCGCGCTCGACCGGATCGCCTTCGGCGTATGGGGCGGAGCGATCGGGGAGCGGATCGTATTGGATACGCTTGACGGCAAGCAGCCGTTCACGGTCGTCGCCGTCGTCGACACGATGAAAAACAGCGGATACGCGGCTTTCATGAACGAGGAACATTTCCGAGAGACGATCGGGTTGAAATACGAGCGTAATGCGCTCGTCATCAAGGACGACACGGTCTCGCCGCTGCAGCTGCGGGAAAACATCTTCGACCAGTTCGGCGTGCGGATCGAGGAGATGTTCGGACCGGAGGATTGGGTATCGGTCATTGGGGCGACGCTCACGGGTTCGTTCGGCGTGATCAACTTCCTCGTCGTGCTCGCGATTCTCATCTCCGGGATCGGCATTACGAACACGTTGTTAATGAACATTATGGAGCGGGTTCGGGAAATCGGCATGATGCGCGCGGTCGGCGTCACGCGCCGCCAAATCGTCGGCATGATCATGCTCGAGGGCTTCGGCATCGGCCTCGCCGCCACGATCATCGGCTGTCTGTTCGGGGTGCTCCTGATTTACATGACGTCCACATTTCTGGAAATCAATTCGCTCACGTACGACTTCGGCGTGTCGTGGCTCATTCTTTCGCTCGTCGGCCTGTTCGGCATGCTCGTCAGCTTGATCTCCAGCTTTTCGCCGGCCGCAAAGGCCGCCAAAACTCCTTTAAGCGAGGCGCTTCGTTATGAGTAAACGATTAATATTCGTATTCCTTGCCGCGGCGGTCTTCTTGACCGCCTGCGGGGGGAATGCGTCGTGGGAAACCGAAGAGGTCGTCGAAACGAGCGACCGGATTATGGCGGACATGGTTCAGGCGAATTGGACCGTCCGGGAGGACGGCGCGAACGGGACGCTCGTCGCCGTCGAACTGAAGACGAAGGACGGGGAGCCGATCGAGTCGTTCGACCTCAATCACGAGAAGCTGTTGCATCTCATCGTCATCAGCGAAGATTTATCGTATTTCGCGCACCTTCATCCCGAATACCGGGGCAGCGGCGTCTTCGAGATTCATAACGAGTTCCCCGCGGGCGGGAACTACCGGTTTATCGCCGACTTCAAGCCCACGGGCGGAGATTCGATGACGAAGATGGCATGGAACGTCGTCGAAGGCGAGCCGGCGGCGCCGGCGCCGATCGCGCCGTCCGCGGAGCTCGCGGACAGCGAGAGCGGCCGGACGGTCGAGTTAACCTTGACCGAGCTCGGCGCGAACCGGGAGACGACGCTGACGTTCGCGATCGCGGACGAGGCGTCCGGCGCGCCGGTGACGGACCTGGAGCCGTATCTCGGCGCCATCGGGCATGTGGTCGTGCTGTCGGCGGACGGGGAGCGCTACGTCCACGTCCATGCCGAGGGAGACCAAGGGACGGGACCGGAGGCGCGGTTCGAGGCGACGTTCCCGACAGGCGGGATTTATAAAATTTGGGCCCAGTTCCAGCAGAACGGCGAAGTGTTCTCGGTCGATTATGTCGTTCAAGTGCCGGAATGACGGAGCGTCAGGAGGATTCATATGACTGTTCAAATTTTGCAGTGGGGCCTCTTTTCCTTCATGATCGGGCTTGCCCTGTCCCTTCCGCTCGCCGCGGTTCATTACCAGAATTCGCCGAAGTGGACGCGGATTTTCACGAACCCGAGGAAGCTGAAGTCCGCCCACCTCGATTTCTTCACGCAGGCGTTCGCGGCGGGATTCGCCTACGTCCTGGAGCTTGCGCTGCGAACGCCGTTTCCTTCGTACGTAGTCATCCCGTTGATTTTCGGCACGATTTGCAATCCGCTGCTGCTCTTGATCGAAGCGACGCCGCTTCATCGCCGCTCCTTCGGCAGGCTTCTCTATCTAGCGGTGCGGGCGACAAGCCCGCTGGCGCTGCTGTTCGCCTGGTTCGCCATTGCATGGAAGGCGCTGCCGCCTTCGATGGCCGCGCTCTTCGCGCTGTTCGTCGCGGCGGGGCTCGTCATGATGCTCGCCTACAAACCTAGCCGGCTGGAGGATGAGCATGGAAAACCTTAACGTGCTCATCACGGGAGCGAGCGGCGGCATCGGCCGCGAATTGGCGAGGGCGTTCGCAAGCAAGAACAATCACGTCATTCTGGTCGCGAGGAACGAAGCGCGGCTGGAGGAGCTTCGAGCGGAGCTGTCCGCGCTGGGGCGCGTCGTTACCGTCATTCCGAAAGATTTGACGGAGCCGGGCGCCGCCCTTGATGTTTACGATACGTTGGAAAGACAAGGCGTGCAGGTCCATGTGCTCGTAAACAATGCGGGGAGCGGCATGTACGGAAGCCTCGAAGATCTTTCGCTCGAACGGCAGCTCCGCATGATCCAGCTGAATCTGGCAGCCTTAACGGAGCTGACGCATCGGTTCGCGCAGCGGATGGTCGAGCGTCGATTCGGGAGAATTTTGAACGTCGGGTCGATTTCGTCCTTCCTCCCGACTCCGATGATGAGCGTGTACGCGGCGACGAAGGCTTACGTCTTGTCGTTCTCCGAGGCGCTCGACGCCGAGCTCCGAGGGAAAGGCGATATCTCGGTGACGGCGCTGTGCCCGGGGTTTACGGACACGACGTTTATTCGGGAACTGAACATGGGGCCGTTGGAGCGGCTGGTCGCACGCATCGCTATGCAGCCGGCCGACGTCGCTCGCTGCGGGTACGAGGCGCTTCGAACGAAGAAGGCTGTGGCGGTCGCGGGACGACTCAACGCGTCGCTCCTGTGTTTGTGCCGCCTGCTGCCTCGGGCATGGGTTCGCCGCTGCATGGCGGCTATCTTTCGTGAAGCGCCGGTTCGGCGTTCGGACCGTTCGGCCCCCGGAGCATGAAGGCGGCGCGTCGCGGCAAGCCTCCCCCTTTGCGGGGGAGGCTCTATTTTTTGCGGGGAGAGCGCAATTTTTTGGCGGACGGATGCCGCGGGTTTGCGCGTTCGAGGCGCCTCCGCGGCGCTATCATGGTCCTATCCAATCACGCAAAGGGGACATCGACCATGCCGGCATCGCGAACGGGAATTTTCCGGAAGTTCCTGCCTTATGTGAAAAAACAAAGCGGTTTGTACGTTTTAGGTTTTATCGGAAGTCTCTTCCGTTTTCTCATCCCGTTGTCCGTACCGATCGTCATCCGCTACTTATTCGACGATTTGCTTCAGAACGCGGCGTTATCTTACGCGGACAAGGCGCAGCAGCTGCTCGTCGTGGCAGGCCTCGTCCTGTCGATCTTTTTCCTCGTCCGGGGACCGATGGAGTACGTAAGACAATTTTTCCTGCATAAGGCCAACAACAACGTCATCAAAGAGCTGCGCGTCGACGCCTTCCGGAAGGTGCATGCGCTGGACGCGAGCTATTTCGCGGAGCACAAGAGCGGGGAGATCGGCACGCGGTTTTTCGACGATATCGAGAAAATCAGAGGCTACATGACGGCGATGTTTTCGAACCTTTGGATCGAGCTGACCGTGCTTGCTTTCGTCGTCGGCATCATGGCGACGCTGCACGCTCGACTGACTCTCCTCGCGGTCGTCTTGGTGGGCGTTCAATTCGCTCTGGCGCATCTGCTGTCCGCGAAAGTCAAAAGCGCGACGCGTCAAATGATGAGTTACCGCTCCGTGCTCGGGGGATTCGTGTTCGAGAAAATTCAGGGCGCGCTGCTGTCCAAATTGTTCTCGTCCGACAAGAAGGACAGGGATGAGCTCGTCGAGCATCTCGCTAGATACGAGCGGATCACGGATCGGCAGGCCCGGGCGAACGCCGTGTCGCTAGCGGCCGTGAACGTGCTAAGCGACGCGGCGCCGTTCGTCGTCGTGCTGGCTGGAAGCTGGTTCGTCATCGACGGCAGCGTGACGCTCGGGACGCTGATCGCCTTCTTCGCTTACGTGGACCGCATGCGCAGCCCGGTATCCGCGCTCGTCCAAGCGTTCCCGGCGATCGCGGAAGGCAGCGTCGCCTTGAAACGGATTTTTGACTTCCTGGAAACGCAGCCGGCCGTGAAGGAGAAGGCGCATCCGCTCGTCCTGCGGGAATTTACGGACCGCATTTCGTTCCGGAACGTCATGTTCTCCTACCGGCCCGATAAGGCATTGATCCGGGACCTCTCTTTGACGCTGCACAAGGGAAAGACGTATGCATTCGTCGGGGAAAGCGGGGGCGGGAAAAGCACGATCCTTCAACTCCTTACGCGCGCTTACGATGCGAACGGCGGGGACGTGCGAATTGACGGCGTCAACATCCAGGACTTCTCCCTGGCAAGCCTGCGGGCGCAAATGGGCATCGTGACGCAGGACAGCTTCTTGTACAGCTCGTCGATCAAGGACAATATTCGAATCGGCCGTCTCGACGCCACGGACGAGGAGATCGTCGAGGCCGCGAAACAAGCGTACGCGCACGATTTCATTCGTTCCCTGCCGAACGGGTACGACACCGAAATCGGCGAGCGGGGCGTCAAGCTGTCGGGCGGCCAAAAGCAGCGCATCGCCCTGGCGCGGGTGTTCTTGAAGCAGCCTTCTATTCTGCTGCTGGACGAAGCGACGAGCGCGCTCGACAACGAAAGCGAAAAGCTGGTGCTGCGATCGATCGAAGCGTTCGGGCAAGAGAAAACCGTTATCATGATCGCGCATCGGTTGTCTACCGTCATCCATGCGGACGCCATCTTCGTCATGAAGGAAGGCCGGGTGATCGAGCGAGGCACGCACGAAGAGCTGCTGCAAGCGCGAGGGTACTACGCGTCGTTATACGCGGAGCAAAATGCGGCGGGGCTGCCGGCCGTACCGCCGTCGGACGCCGCGTACGCCGCCGCGCAAGGAACCTATGCATAAATTGCGGAACCCCTCTATTTTTTTGCGCGATATAGATCCCAGATATCCTCTATAATTGAGGTAAGCGAATCGGAGGAGGCAGGTCATGCAGCGGTCTGTGTCGATATACGAGGAAATCATCAATAACGCGAGGCGGCTCCTGACGTACGTGCCGCAGCCTATGGCGTTAATCGCCTTGGACGGACGGACGCTTTGGGCCAACCCGGCGTACCTCGATCTCGAGGTCGAACGGGACGGCGCGCCGGCGGGGGATAGATCGCCCGTCTTAGCGGACGACGGCGGGCTCGTCGCCTATATGGTCGCCGTCGATCCGGCCGCCGGGGCGGGCGCGAGGAGCGAACGGGACGAATGGTACCGCATCGTCGCACAAAATACGTCGGATACGATCGTTCTGGTCGACAACGATTCCGTCGTCCGGTTCGTCTCACCGGCATTCTGGCAATCGACCGGGTATGATCCTTCCGAGTATGAAGGCGCGGACGCCTTCGACGTGATTCACCCGCAAGACCGTGAACGGGTGCGCTCCATCCACGCGGAAGTCGTCGCCCGGAAGACGTCCTACGAATTGGCGTACCGGGTGATCGATGCGCAGGGCCGAACGGTGTATGTCGAATCCAGCGTCAAGCCTGTCCTGGACAACGAGGGGAACGTGAAGTACGTCGTCGCCGTGGCGCGGGACGTCACGGAACGGAAGCAATCGGAGGAGCTGCTCGGGAACATTTTGGATAACGTCAACGCCGCGGTTTGGTCCACGGATAAGGATTTTACGCGGTATTCGTTTTGCTCCGACAGCATCTACAAGCTTTCCGGCATTCCGAAAGAGGAAATCATGAACCGCCCGATTCGGCTGCACGATCATATCCATCCGGAGGACAATTCGGCGCTCATGCACGAAATCAGACGCCGGCTCGATCTCGGCCAATCGGTCAGCGAATCGATCCGATGGATTCACGTGCCCGGGGAGCAGCGGTGGGCGCAGCTGATCGTGCATCCGTCGATCAACGACCGAGGAGACATCGAACGGCTCGACGGCATTTTAATGGACATTACCGAGAAGAAGCGCTCGGAGCTCGCCCTCGAGGAGAGCGAACAGCGGTATAAATCCTTGTTCCAGAACAACTTGGACGGCGTCTTCTCGATCGAGCTGGACGGCTTCCACCTCGTGAACGCCAACCCGGTATTCGAGACGATTACGGGCGTCGACATCGAGCGCCTCTCGGACCGTTGTTTTCTAGGTATCATTTTCGACGAAGATCATCCGGCGGTGTACGAAACGCTCTCGGAGGTCGTGCGGGGCGGCAAATCGAAGGATATCGAGTGCCGCCTGGCGCGGCGGGGAGCCGAAACCATCGTGAACATCACCTTCGTTCCGATCTTCCTTTCCGGCCGGCTCAACGGCATCCACGGCATCGTGAAAGATATTACAAAACGGAAAGCCGAGGAGCGGGAGCTGATCGAGAGCGAGAAGCGGTACAAGTTTTTGCAGCAAAGTTTGAACCGTCTGTCCGCCGATTTGGCGAACGTGATGAAGGTGGCCGAGCTGGAGCGCCGATTGATCGAAGAAGTGCGGTCCGTCTTGAAGGTCGAGGACGTCGCGGTCGAGGAAGTGCCGCACGGGGAGGACGCGCATGCCGGGCGGACGGAGGAGGCGTGGATCCGCATCGGCGAGAAGCAGCATCCTGTGTACCTGCGCATCGCGCCGAAGCCTTCGCTCCTGAAAATCGAGGAAGAGTGGCTTGAGACGGCCGTCCGGTATGCGACGATTTTGTACGACAACCTGCAGCTCATCGAGGATTTGATGCAGCGGCTCGAACGATCCGTGTCCACGAACGACGCGCCGAAATGGATGCTAAGGCTCTTGTTCCGGCTGTCCGAGAAGGAACGGTCGACGCTGTCCAGCGACCTGCACGATTCGGTGCTGCAGGACTTGATCATCTGGTACCGGAAGCTCGAGTCGCTCCGCTCGCAGCGCCCCTTCGACGACGCCACGCGGCGCGAGCTTTCGCAAATCGAGGAAGGGCTGCTCGACGCGATCCATCAAATTCGCATTACGTGCAACGAACTGCGCCCGCCGTTCCTCTTGAAGATGGGGCTCGTGGAGTCGCTGAAAAGTCTGTTCGAGTACACGAGAATGTTCGCGAATTACGAGATCGAGTTTTCCGCCGACGGCCTTCAGACGAAGCTGAACGAGGAGCAAATTCTCGGCATGTACCGCATCGTGCAGGAGCTGTTGAACAACGCGAATAAACATTCCGGGGCAAGGAAGGTCGCAATGTCTCTCGCGGACCGCGGCGGCAATATCGTGTTCGCTTATTCGGACGACGGCGTCGGCATGAATTTGGCCGGGCTCGAGGAATCGTTCCAACACATGGGGATCGCCGGCATCGAGAAACGCGTCATCAGCATCGAGGGGAAGGTCGAGTTTCGATCCGCCCCCGGTCAAGGCTTTCAAGTTCGCATCGAATTCCCAAAACTATAATCCGAAGGTGAAGGCTATGGAAATTTTACTGGTTGACGATCATCGGTCGGTGGTCGAAGGGACGAAAATGTTAATCGAGTCCGAGCCCGATATGAACGTGACGATCGAGACGGACGTGTACTGCGTGACCGACTTGGTTCGGTTGAAGCGATTCGACGTCATGCTCTTGGATTTATATATGCCGAACATCAATGGAGCCGATTTGACGCGCAAAATTTTGGAGTACGTTCCCGACGCCGTCATTCTCATCTACTCGGGCTTCGAAATCGCTCCGCATTTCAATTTGTTGATGGAGTCGGGCGTCTCCGGGTTCATCGCGAAGACGTCCACCCGCGAGCAGCTCGTGCAGGCGCTCCGCTGCGCCGCGCGGAAGGAGGCGATCGTGCCGATGCAGCTGCTGAAGCAGCTAAGACGGCAGGAGATCGTCGTCCAAGGGGAGCCGGGACGAGAGGAGACGACGATTACGAAGGAGGAAGACAGGCTGCTTCGGGAGCTCGCCAAAGGCAAGAGCAACAAAGAAATTTCCAAGACGCTGATGATCAGCCAGAGGTCCCTGGAATACAGCCTGACGGAGCTGTTTCAGAAGCTGCACGCCGGCTCGCGCGTCGAAGCGATCAAGAAGGCGAAGAGTTTAGGAATTCTTCCGGCGGAGGATTTGGTGTAGGACGGAGAAAGCCCGCGGGAACGGTGCAGCTGCGCTGCGCGTTCCGCGGGCTTCTTCGACGTTGCGAGCCTGTTCGGGTTGGGGGCGGGGTCAAGCCAATGCCGCGGCCTCGACGTCGGCGATGCGGACGGGGCGTCCGGTCCGGGCCGATTCGTTCGCCGCGATCGTGACGAGGTGCGTCCGCCAAGCGTCTTCGTAGTCAGAGCGGATGCGCGACGCATCGCCGGTGCGCACGGCGTGCAGGAACGCCTCGTTCTCGAGCCGGTACGGGTCGCGCGCGTCCCGGAACACGTTCGTCCAGCCGCCGCCGGTCGTCTCGAGCCGCTCCCGTTTCCAATCTAGGATGCCTTGGTCCGTATAATACACCATCTCGACGCGCGCGGCGCCGTTCGGCAGCAGGCACGTGTTCGACAGCGACGCCACCGCGCCGCTCTCCATCGTCAGCGTCACGGCGCCGACGTCCGAGGCGGTGAAGCCTTCGACCGTCTCATGCAGCAACCGGTTCCCGAACGCCGCGTACACTTCGCGCACTTCGCCGGCGGTATACCGAAGCAAATCCGCGAGATGCGTCGTCTGCTCGACGAACTGCCCGCCGGACATCTCTTGATTGCGCCACCAATACACGCCCGGCATGCCGCCCATCCAGCCCCCGGTCACCATGCCGACGGCGCATCCGTCGAGACGCTTCTTCAGCTCGACGACCGAATCGAGGTAGCGCAAATGGTAGCCGACGGAGTGAACGACGGGGCGCTCCCGCAGCCGCTTCAGGATGCGCGCCGGCGTTTCGGCAGTCGCCGCGAGCGGCTTCTCGACGAGGAACGGAATGCCCCGTTCGATAAGCGAAAGCTCGAGATCCCCGTGCGCCATCGGCGGCACCGTCACGTAGACGGCGTCGGGCCGTTCGCGGTCCAGCAACTCCTCCGCGTCGTCGTAGCCGTTCGCCCCCGAGAACGGCTGCGCGGCCGCCTCCGCCTTCGCTTTCGACGTGCCGACGAAGCCGGCGATCCGCACGTCCTCCATTTGCGCGAGCATCTCCGCGTGCTTCTTGCCGAACCAGCCCGTTCCGATTACCGCAATGTTCAATGACATGAATAAGACAGTCCCTTCGTAGAAAAATGGGCTTGCGTCGTTATAGCAAACTATACCAAATGTCGGTGAAACCGCCTACATGATTTCGAAAAGACTTGCCGCTCGAAATTGGTTTTCTTAAGAGGTAAAGTATAAAGGGGGGCGGTATGCTGCCGCTTTTGACGGAAGAAGGGATATCAGCGTGACAATTGTTTTATTGGTATGCATCGGCTTGCTGGCCGGCCTGTCCGGCTCGCTGGTCGGCCTCGGCGGAGGCTTTATCGTCGTGCCCGCGCTCGCGTTTTTGTACCCGGACATGCCCCCGTCTCTGCTCGCCGGCACGTCGACGGCGGTGCTGCTGTTCAATTCGATCTCGAGCACGATCGTATACGCGAAACAAAAGCGCATCGATTACGAGGCGGCGCTCCGGTTCGCGGCCGCCGCGATCCCCGGCTCGATCGGCGGGGCGATGCTGGCCGACGGCATCGAGGGGAGGCTGTTTTTCGTCGGCTTCGGCGCCTTCCTGCTGTTCGTCGCGCTGTTGCTGCTGCTGAAGCCGAAGGAGCCGATCCGGTGGCCGCTTCCCCCGACGGCGCGGCGCAGCTTCGTCGACGCGGGGGGCGACCGATTCGACTACGCGTACCATCTGCCGACCGGCATCGTCATCAGCTTCCTGGTCGGTTTCTTGGCCAGCTTGTTCGGGGTCGGCGGGGGGAGCCTCATGGTGCCGGCAATGACGCTGTTGCTGCACTTCCCGCCGCATATCGCCGTCGCGACGTCGATGCTGCAAATTTTCCTGTCGGCCATCGTCAGCGCTTCGACGCATGCGGTCCTTGGCAATATCGACTGGCTGATGGTGCTTTGCCTCGCGCCCGGCGCATGGGTCGGCGGGCAGCTCGGCGCAAGGCTCGCGCGGCGCGTGCCGGCGAAGCTGCTGCTGCGCATCTTGGCGGCGCTGCTCGTATGGGTCGCGATTCGGTTGATGATGAAAGGATAATCGCGTGATCCCGGCGCTCGTGCGGCGTCGGGATGTTCGCATCGGGAAATACGACAACGACACCGCACCCGGCATGGGGCGGTGTCGTTGTCGTTCAGCGCCGCAGCGACGATTCCCTTGCGACGAGCCGGTGCGGGATGATGTGCCGCTTGCGGTGAAGGTGCGGCTCTTCCGATTTGACCATCCGAACCAGCTCTTGGGAGGCCGTGTAGCCCAATTGGTAAATGCCGATATCGATGCTGCTGATCGGGGGAGTGGCGAGCTCGGACAAAACGACGTTGTTGAAGCTGATTAAGCTCAGATCCATCGGAACGTGAAAGCCTAGCTCGTACAACCCACGCAAAATGCCGAACGTGACGACGTCGTCGATGACGACGAGCGCCGTCGGCCGGACGGAAAGGCCCATCAGCAACGACATGGCCCGGTAGCCGCTCTCCTGCAAAAACTCGCCTTCGACGATCCATTCGGAGCGCACCGGCAGCCCCGCTTCTTTCATCGCTTTCGTAAACCCGGCCAATCGGTCGCGGGACATGACGAGCTCCGGAGGGCCGCTGACGAAGCCGATCCGGTCGTGGCCCTGCGCGATCAAATGCCGCGTAGCGTCGTAGGCAGCCTGAACGTTGTCCGTATCGACGGTCAGGATATCGTCGTAATCCTCGTTGCGCCCGATGATCGCGAACGGAAAGTCGGCCGCGCGCAGCATCGCGACGATCGGGTCGTTCGTCCGCGAGGACAGCAGCAGGATGCCGTCGACGCGGCGGCCTTTGACGAGCCGGGTGACGGTGTCCAGCTCCTCGCGCTCCGACGCGCCGTACGCCATGAGCAAGTCGTACCCGGATTTCGTCAATTGGGCGAGGATGCCGCGAATGACCTCGGAGAAAAACATATTTTGAAACAATTCGTCCGCCGGGCGCGGCAGAATGACGGCGATCGTCTGCGTCGTGCGCGATACGAGGCTCTTCGCCATCATGTTCGGGTGGTAGCCGATCTCGTCCATGACTTTCTTGACGCGATTCGCCGTGTCCGCGCTGATGCGGGGATGATTGGAGATGACGCGGGATACGGTCGATGGGGAGACACCGGCTTTCCTGGCGACGTCCTTGATGGTAACGTTCACGTTGAACCACTCCTAACGAATCGATGACTCCACCGTTGTGCAACCGTTCTCACAAATAAATGGCGCAGTGTCTTCGCAAAGTATTTTAAAAACGATTGTAAACGGAAACCGCCTCCGCGCACAAACCTCGAAAAAACGAACAATCAAGGGATTGGGGGAGTTGGCGAACCGATACGGCCCAATTTTCGCCCAAATCGGTCGAATTCGCTCAAATCCGGGACGTGAAAACGATTGCACATTCCCCTATAATCAGACTCAGCAAATTGTTATGAAGCGCTTACACTTCCAGTCGATCCGCTTTGTGAAAACGGTTGAACACTGACAAGCGGTCGGATCGTGCGGAATGCTGTGAGCAACCGTTTGCGCAAAACGGTCATCATCCATTTTATGAGAAAGCGGGTCGAAGGAATGAACAAAATGAAGAAGCCTTGGTTAGTGATGGCTACGTCCCTGGTGTTTGCATTGGCGGCAACCGCGTGCGGCGGAGGCACGGCCGGCACGGAAGAGCCGGCGGCGACGGCTCCCGCGACGGACGCGCCGGCCGAGAAGCCGGCAGAGCAGCCGGCCGAGCAGCCGGCGGCGACGGCAGAGCTGCAGCCTGAGGAAGGCGCCAAGCTTCTAGTTTGGGAGTCCGCGGATCAAAAGGCGTTCATCGAAGAAGTCGCGAAAGCGTTCAAAGAGAAATACGGCGTCGACGTCGAGTGGGCGGACGTCGGTCCGGATAAATCGATGGGCCAAATGATTACGGACGGTCCGGCGGGTCTCGGCGCGGACGTGTTCGCGGCGGTGCACGACCGCACGGGCTCCGGTGCATCGGCTGGCATCATCCTGCCGAACGACGCGTTCGAAGCGCAGACGAAGGAATTGATGTCGGAGACGGCAGTCAGCGCGGTGACGCACGAGGGCGTGCTGTACGGCTATCCGTACTCCGTCGAAACGACGGCCGTTTATTACAACAAAGATTTGATCCCGGAAGTGCCTTCCGACTGGAACGGCGTCGTGGAATTCGCCAAGACGTTCAACAACCCGGCGGAGAACAAGTACGCGTACATGTGGCCCGCAGGCAACGGCTACTGGAGCTTCGGCTTCTTCGGCGGCTACGGCGCTTACGTGTTCGGCTCGGGCGGTACGGATCCGAACGACATCGGCATGAACACGGAAGGCGCGGTGGAAGCGGGCAAGTTCTTCCAGACGCTGAATCAAATGCTGCCGTTCAAGACGGGCGACATTACGGACGACGTGCGCAAAAGCTTGTTCGAGCAAGGCAAGCTCGCGATGAACGTCAGCGGTCCTTGGGATAAGGAATCGTTCAAGAGCCTTGTGCCGAACCTCGCGGTCGCGCCGTACCCGACGCTGCCGAACGGCCAGCCGATGAAGCCGTTCTCCGGCGTCAAGGCGTACTACGTCAACGCGAATTCGAAGTACCCGATCGCCGCTCGACTGTTCGCGCAAATGGCGTCCTCGCCGGAGTTCCAGAAGAAAAACTACGAAATGACCGGCGTCATTCCGGCGGCGAAGGCGCTCGCGGAGGATCCGGACATCAAAGCGGACCCGATTACGGCCGCGTTCCTCGAGCAGTTCGAAAATTCCGTGCCGATGCCGGCGATTCCGGAAATGGCGAACTATTGGGTGCCGATGGAATCCGCGCTGGCGTCGATCTGGAACGACAACGCCGATCCGAAAGCGGCGCTCGACAGCATGGTGCAGCAAATGAAGGACCTCGCCGCGACGGCGCAGTAAGATTACGAAGAATATACGCTAGTGGAACAGATCACCCGCCGGTATTGGGCCGGCGGGTGATTCCTGATATGTGAACTCTTAAGGGGGCTGACAAAATGATGACGCAGCGCAGCGCGCCGAACGCCGTCCCGGGGACGAACGATTCGAAAACGTTCGCCAGAACGGCCGCGACGCTCTCCCTATTCGTAATGGGTGCAGGACAGTGGTTTAACAAACAGTATGTTAAGGCTTTGATCTTCTTTCTGGTGTATGGAATCGGATTGTACTTCACCTTCAACACATTGCCTCGGAACATTCGCGGATTGATTACGCTTGGAGATAAAGCGGCGGGCTTCGGCAAGAACGCGCAAGGCTTGACCGTGCTGCTGCCGGGGGATCACTCGATCTTCCTGATGATTTACGGGTTAATCGCGCTGATGACGTTCCTCATCTTCGCGTTCATCTGGTTCTTGAACGTGCGGGACGCATACCGGAACGGGGCGCTGCGCGATCAGGGCAAGCCGGTGCCGGGGTTCTCGCAATCGATTCGCAGCTTGCAGGAGAAGAGCTTCCCGTATGTGCTGCTTTCGCTTCCGGGGCTCGGCGTGTTGTTTTTTACGATTCTGCCGATCATCTTCATGATTTTGATCGCCTTCACGAACTATTCCGCCCCGAACCACATTCCGCAAAAAAATCTCGTCGATTGGGTCGGGCTCCAGACGTTTTCTAACCTGCTCGTTTACTCCCAATGGGCGTATACGTTTTGGAACGTGCTCGCTTGGACAATCGTTTGGGCTGTCGTCGCGACGGTCACCTGTTATTTCGGCGGCATTTTCGTCGCGGTGCTCATCCAGCAGAAGGGGATCCGCTTCAAGGGGATGTGGCGCACCATCTTCATCGTTCCTTACGCCATTCCGCAGTTTATTTCGTTGCTGATCATGAAAAACTTGTTCAACTCCCAGCTCGGTCCGATTAACACGTATTTCCGGATGCTCGGTCTCGAGGGGCTGCCGTGGCTCATTCACCCGTTCTGGGCGAAGGTGACGATCGTCGCCGTTAACATGTGGATCGGCGTGCCGGTGTCGATGGTGCTCGTGCTCGGCATTCTGACCGCGATCCCGAGAGACTTGTACGAGGCAGCGGAAGTGGACGGCGCCTCCGGCTTCCAGAAGTTCCGGAACATTACGATGCCGTACGTGCTGTTCGCCACGGCGCCGCTACTCATTATGCAGTTCGCGGGGAATATCAACAATTTTAACGTGATTTACTTGCTGACCAAGGGAGACCCGAAGACCGGCGACTACGCCTTCGCAGGGACGACCGATTTGCTCGTCACGTGGCTGTATAAGCTGACGCTCGACAATCAAATTTACAACATCGCGTCGGCGGTCGGCATCTTGATCTTCCTGTTTATCGCGTCGTTCTCGATTTACAATTTCCGCCGCACCCGTTCGTTCCGAGAGGAGGACATCCTGCAATGAGATCTGCGAAGAACGGAATCCGGCTGTTCGTCAGCTATGCGCTGCTCGCGCTCATTGCGATCTGCGTCCTATATCCGACGGCGTGGATCGTCATGTCCTCGTTCAAGGTCGGCAATTCGCTGTTCAGCGAGACGCTCATTCCGCGGCAGCTTACGCTCGAGCATTACATTGACCTGTTCCGCGATCAGAAGGATCGGGATTTCCGGTTCGCGCGGTGGTACTGGAACACGATCAAGGTCGCGACGATCTCGATGGCGCTCGGCACGCTCGTTCAGCTGCTGACGGCGTACGCAATCTCGCGCTACCGGTTTTACGGACGGAAGACGCTGATGACGACGATCCTGATTCTCGGGATGTTCCCGGGCTTCATGTCGATGATCGCGACGTACATCATCTTGATGCAGCTGAACCTGCTCGGCACGCACGCGGCGCTGATCCTTGTTTATACGGCCGGGGCGGCGCTCGGCATGTTCGTGGCGAAGGGGTACTTCGACACGCTGCCGAAATCGCTCGAGGAGTCGGCGCGCATCGACGGGGCGGGACATTTGAAAATTTTCTTCAGCATCTTCCTGCCGCTGTCCCGGCCGATCATGACGTACGTCGCCCTCACGACGTTCGCCGGCGCTTGGGTCGATTTTATTTTCGCGCGGCTCATCCTGAGCAAAGCGAGAGACCAGTGGACGCTGGCCGTCGGCCTCGTCGAGATGGTCGACACGTACACGTCTACGGAATTTACGCTGTTCGCGGCAGGCTCCGTGCTGGCGGCGGTGCCGGTGACGGTGCTGTTCATGGCGCTGCAGAAGCTGCTCGTCGAAGGCCTGACGGCGGGGGCGACGAAAGGATGATGCGGCGGCGGTTCCAGAGAACGCTGTGGCTGCTGGTAACGGCGGGGCTGCTGCTAGGCGGCTGCATGGGAAGCGGCGGCGGCGCGGAGCCGGTCGAAGAGCAGCCGGCCTCGGCGCCGCCCGCTGGAGCGCCGTCCGCTGACGGGACGCCCCAAGCCGAATCCGCTGCCGAACCGGCGGCGGCGAAGACCGCGTTCGATCAGCCGTCCCGCGTCTACTACGAAATTTTCGTCCGCTCGTTCTACGATTCGGACGGCGACGGGATCGGCGACCTGAACGGGGTCACCGAGAAGCTCGACTACTTAACGGACCTCGGCGTACAGGGGATTTGGCTGATGCCGGTCAACCCGTCGCCGAGCTATCACGGGTACGACGTGACGGACTATTACGGCATCCACCCGGACTATGGGACGCTCGAGGACATGAAGAGGCTCGTCGAAGAGGCGCACAAGCGGGACATTCGCGTCCTGATGGACTTGGTCGTCAACCATACGAGCGTGAAGCACCCTTGGTTCATCGAGTCGGCGGCAGGCGAGGACAGCGCCAAGCGGGACTGGTACGTCTGGGCGGACGAGGCGACGAAGACGGGCGAGGGCAGCGCGACCGGCGCCTCGAAGGCATGGCACCCGAAGGGGGATAGCTATTACTTGGGCGCTTTCTGGGACGGCATGCCGGATCTCAACTTCGACCATCCGGACGTTCGGGCGGAGATGATCGCCGTAGGGCGGTACTGGCTGAACCTCGGGGTAGACGGCTTCCGGCTCGATGCGGCGAAGCACATCTACGACAACGTCGCGAGCGACAAGAACAAACCGGAGACGAAGGAGAAGAACGTCGCCTGGTGGCAGCAGTTCCGCGCGGCGATGGAAGCGGAGAAGCCCGGCGTCACGCTGATCGGCGAAGTGTGGGACACCCCGGCCGTCGTCGCTCCGTATCTCGACCGGGCGATGAGCTCCGCGTTCAACTTCGAGCTCGCAAGGCGCATCCTCGACATGGCGAAGTCCGAATCCGGCTCCAACCTCGCGTTCACGCTGGAGCGCATCTACGCGCTGTACCAAGAAGCGTCCGGAGGGGCGTTCGCCGATTCGATCTTCCTCGCGAACCATGACCAGAACCGCGTCATGAGCGTGCTCGGGGGGAACGAGAACCATGCGCGGACGGCGGCCGCGGTGCTGCTGACGCTGCCCGGCAATCCGTTCCTGTATTACGGGGAAGAGCTCGGCATGCAAGGCATGAAGCCCGACGAACATATTCGGGAGCCTCTCCCGTGGACGGCCGACCGCTCGGCTCCGGGCAACACGTCGTGGATCGTCCCGAAGTACGTGCAGGACGGCGCGATCTCGGCCGAAGCGCTCGCCGCGCAGCCCGATTCGCTGTACGCGCACTATAAGCGTCTGATCGCGTACCGCAAGACCGACCGCGCGCTGCATGAAGGCGGCATCGCGACGTTCGATCTGGATCAAGACGGCATCGAGTCGTATGTCCGGGCGACCGCCGACGGGGAAACGTCGCTCATTGTTCACAATCTGAGCGGCGACGCGCAGAGCGTGACGCTGCCGGCGAGCGAGGGCGGACAGCGGTTCGGGACGCTCGCGTTCGCGACGAGCGAAGACGCGAAGATCGAGGGAGACGCGCTGGCGCTCCCGCCGTACAGCACGGCGGTATTGAAGCCGTGAGAAGATAGGGCCGGATCACGCCCGACTTCCTCTCGTTTTCATCGGAACGGACTGTCCGTTAAATCCCCCGCATTGTCAGAATCGGTCTGATTAGCGGAACGAGTTGTCCTTTATTTGCAGAAAACCGGCCAGAAGGGGCGCTTTTCTACAAAATAACGGACATTTCGTTCCGCTATTTCGCTATTTAACATAGTTTCGTGATTAATAACGGACAACTAATTCCGCTATTGTGGTGAGCTGCGTTCGTCTGCCATACGAATTCCTGTTACAATGAGATTAGAAGTGTAAGTGTTTTCATTGCTTAATCGCGGGAGGGGATCGTATGAAACGTACGAACATCGCAGGCACCGAGCTCGACAGTTCGTCGCTGTCGCTGGGCGGCGTGGCGCTAGGAAGCAAGCTGGATGAGGAGCAAAGCTTTAGACTGATGGACGCATACGTCGACTTCGGCGGCAATATGGTCGATACGGCGCAGGTGTACGCCAATTGGCTGCCGATCGAACCGAGCGTTAGCGAGCGAACGATCGGGAAGTGGATGAAGCTCCGGGGCAACCGCAGCCGCTTGATCGTCACGACGAAAGGCGCGCATCCCGACCTGTCGACCATGCAAGTGTCGCGGCTGTCGCGGGAAGAGATCGCGAGCGACATCGAAGGCAGCCTGCGGCGGCTGCAGGTCGACTGCATCGATCTGTATTGGCTTCATCGGGACGATCCGGCGAAGGACGCCGGGGAAATTATCGAATCGTTGAACGAGCAGGCGAAGGCGGGGAACATCCGGTATTTCGGCTGCTCGAACTGGTCCGCCGCGCGCATCCGGGAGGCGCAGGCTTACGCCGCCGCCCGCGGCCTGCAGGGGTTCGCCGCCAACCAGATGATGTGGAGCTTGGCCGAGGTCGACCGCTCGAAGCAGGGCGATCCGACGCTGGTCGCCATGGATGAGGAGACGATGCGGCTGCATACGGAAACGGGGATCGCGGCGATTCCGTACTCGTCGCAAGCGCAGGGCATATTCTCGAAGTTGGCTTCGGGCGCGCTGACGTTCGACGACGAGAAGCTGGCCCCCATGTACCGGACGGACGGCAACCGCCGCCGGTTGGAGCGGATCAAGCAGCTCGCTGCGGAACGGTCGCTCACGATCGCGCAGGTTGTGCTCGGCTACTTGCTGTCGCAGCCGTTCCCGACGATCCCGATCGTCGGCTGCTACACGGTCGAACAGCTGCAGGAGTGCGTGGAGGCGGACGCGGTGCGGTTGTCCGAGGAGCAATTGGCCTTTTTAGTTAAATAATACGGCAAGAGCCCCTTGCGGCCGACGGCCCGCACACGCGGTCCTGCGTAGAATTGCTTCGGACCACGGAGGTGCGGAAGGGAGAGCGGCGGTATTACGACGATTGCCTCCATTTGTTCGCGATGCTGGTCTTTAGCGGGCGATACCGAATTTGGATGCCGCAGCGCGATGCTGGAAACTGGAGCAGTTGACCGGTCGGCGCTTCGTAACCGCCTTCTTTTGCTCTGCTGGTTAGCGCAGAGCTCGCCTTTCGGTTACCGACTCGCGTTCGATAATTTTATATGGCAAGTAAAAATTGCCCTTCTCTACATGATCAGGGTTCGAAAGCACCTTCGCCATATATTTGACGCCTTCTTCTCCGATATTCCCGAAAGGCTGCTCCACCGTCGTCAGCTTGGGAGTAGAAATGTTTGCGATGGATAAGTTGCCGAAGCCAATGACGGAAATATCCTCCGGCACGCTGAGGCCGGCATCTTGGATACAGCGCATGGCGCCGATCGCCACTTCGTCGGCGACGGTGAACACGGCGGTTATTCCAGTCTTCTCCCTCGAAGCCAGAAGCTCCTTCATCGCGGAATAACCGTCATCGAAACGCAAGTTCCCGTAAGCGACGGACGCTTCGTCAAACGGCAATTGATAAAAATCAAGCGCTTGCTTAAATCCTCTCAAACGAGAGACGATATCGCTCATTTGATCGGTCGGCGGCAGCGAAATCATGCCGATTTGTCTATGGCCGCGCGATACCAGGAAGGAGACTGCATCGAAAGACGCGCGAATATCGTCTACCTTGAAGGCGGGAAGCTTGGCGGATTCATGAGTGCCGAGCAGCAGCGCGACCGGAATGTCCAGACGCTCGAACGCTTCGTCATATGCAGTGGGGACATTTCTGGCCAGCAGGATGCCGTCCACCATATGCCGCTTGGAGAAGGCGAAGGCTTCTTCCAGCCCTTGTTTCGAGATGTTTTCGTTCCGCAGCTCGTAAAGCACCAAATCGATGTTGTGCTGCTGCGCGGCTCTGCTGATTCCGCTGTACAGCTCGCCGAAATAATACGAAGTAATATGAGGAAAGATGACGCCCAACGAAACTTTATTGTTTTTAACATTTTGCAGTTTCGCATCGTTTTTGAAATAATTCAGTTTTCTCGCTGCATGCATCACGCGTTCAAGCGTTTCCGCATTAACCATCTCCGGTTTGTTTAACGCTCTGGATACCGTGGCAATGGAAATCCCGGCATACTTTGCGACATCATGGATCGTTGCCACTCTAGCTCCTCCCAACCCTGCGAATCTATCGATGAACACACCTAATTATACAAAATCTAGTGAAGTGTCGGAAGCGAAAGGACCGCCCTAACAAAATCGGGCAGTCCTTTCGCGTACGTTACTGATGGTTCGCGATGCTATCCCGGATATTCGCGACGGCTTGATCCAAGGCCGCTTTCGGGTCGGATCCGTTCCAAATTTCCACGACGGCGGGGTCCAAGTACTGCCAAACATACTGTGTTTCCAGCAGGTTCGGAACACGGTGGCTGTCGTTGATTTGTTTGTAAAAACCTTGCGTCATCTCGTCTTTCCGAATGTCCGATTCCACGTCTTTGGCCGCCGGAATCGCGCCGGTCAATTCGTTGTTTTTGATTTGCATCTCTTTCGTAGTAATAAAATGGGCAAACAGCTTGGCGGCATTCGGATATTTCGAATACGAGCTGACAAAGTACGAGGTATAGCCGGCAAGAGGCTTCGCCGTTTCGCCGCCCGGCAGCTTCGGCATCGGCATGACGCCGACTTCGAACGGAAGCTCGCCGTTGCTGCCGATCGCCCAGCTGCCGTCCAAATTAATGGCCACTTTCCCTTGCTGCCATAATCCCGTTTTGACGTCGCCCGTAATATCGGCGAGATTCATCGGCAAAATCTCTTTCAGCGATTGGAAAAATTCCATGCCTTTCACGGAGCCTTCGTTGTTAAGTCCGATATCGGACGTGTCGGTTTCGCCGTTCCCGAAAATATAGCCGCCGTATCCCGTCATAAAGGCGAGGTCGAAAAATCCTACATTCCCTTGGAACATGAAGCCGAATTTGTTATTGGCAGGGTCGTTGAATTGCTTCGAGAACGAAATAATGTCGTCCCAGGTTTCGAATTTGGCATCCCCGATTAGCTCTTTGTTGTAATAGAGGGAGGTCGTATATACATTCCAGGGATAACCGTACATAATGCCGTCGTAGGTCGCTGCTGCGAGGGCTTCATCCCGGTTAACCGCTCTTGTGTCTTCTTCGAAATAATCGTTCGGCAAAACAAGCCCGGCTTTCACGGCTTGCACGATTCCTTCGTTTTGCAGCCCGAACACGTCGGCGCCCGTTCCGGCGGGGCCGTCCGTGGACATCCGGGCGACGCTGTCCCAATAAGCGACGTTTTCGATCGTTACCGGAATGCCGTACTGCTTTTCGAATTCCGACGCGGCATGTTCGGCAAACGAATTTTGGTCGTCGTATGTCCAAAACAACAGTTCCGCCCCCGGCTCCGGGACCAGCTCGTCGGTGGCGGCCTGCTGCGACCCTTGGGTTTCGGCGGAATCGTCCGACGTCGAACTGTCGCCTCCGGAGCCTCTTGTGCCGGTACTGCAAGCGGCGATCATGAGCGTCATGACGGCGGACAATGCCAATAATGCGAGTTTTTTCTTCATTTGATTGCTCCTTTTTATTGGTTTTTATCAAACTAGGCAGTCGGGCGATCGCTGAACGTCAGCCTTTATCGGCTCCCGCCGTTAAACCGTCGATCAGATGCCGCTGCATAAGTATGAAAAATATTGTGATCGGCAGTGCGACTAACACGCAGCCGGCTGCAAATACCGTGAAATCTACCGCGAATGGATTGTTCACGATATCGAATAAACCGATGGCGAGCGTCTTCATCTCGGGAGAACGAAGAACCATCTTAGCGAAAATAAAATCCGTGAAGGCACCGGTGAAGGTCAGCAGCGACGTAAATACGATAAGCGGCCTTGCCAAAGGAATCACAATGCGGAGGAAAATGCCCAAATGACCGGCGCCGTCGATTCTGGCGGCTTCGATCAAGCTTTTCGGAATCGTGTCGAAATAGCTTTTGGCGAACAAGAATTGGAGCGGCGCTCCCGCGGCGTAAACGATAATGAGCGCAATATGCGTGTTTAGAAGGTTCAATTGATTGAGCAGGATGTAAATGGCGATCATGCTCATAAAGCCTGGAAACAACCCCAGCACGAGCAAAGAGTTCATCAGCTGCTTCCGAGAGGGAAAGCGGAACATTGAGAAGGCGTAGCTCGTCGTCAATATCAAAATCGTGCCGAGCAGCATGCTGGGAACCGCTACGGTAAGCGTATTGAGGTACCATTGACCGAACAGGTAATTCGTGAACAGCTCGCGGTAATGGATCGCCGTAAAATCGCTTGGAAACAGCGTCTCGCTGAAGAGGGAATTGCCCGGGCGAAACGAGGAAAGGACGACCCACAGCGCCGGGTACATGCAAACGACCGCGGTCAAGGATAGAAACAGGTAGCTGCCGATTCGCCGTATCATGGTTATTGTTGTTTGGCCGATCATCCGTGACCGCCCTCCTCCTTGAATGCTTTGGTTCGTCCGACATTCCATATGGCGAAAGCGGAGAGGATAATAAAGATGAAAATTCCGATCACCGACGCGAAATTGTATTGGCCTTGCTCCATGGACAGCTTGAACAGCCACGTAATCAAAATGTCGGTATGGCCGGCGAATTGATAGTCCGCGTTGACGGGCTTGCCGTCGGTCAGCAGGTAAATAATATTGAAATTGTTCATATTGGCGACAAACTGCATGATGACGAGCGGCGCCATCGCGTACATAACGGGGGGGTATGTTATAAATCGGAGCTTCTGAAAGCCGTTGGCGCCGTCGATGTCCGCGGCTTCGTACATGTCTTTGGAAATCGTTGATAACACCCCGATAATCATCAGCATCGAAACCGGAAATCCGATCCAAAAATTGACCAGAACCAGCGTCAGTTTCGCCCAGGCGGGGTCGGAAAGCCAAGGAATTTTGTCAAGTCCCATGAGGCTTAAGTATTGATTGATCGGCCCGAATTGTCCGTTAAACATGTTGCGCAATATTAAGGTAGATACGAACATGGGAATCGCAAACGGGATGATAAAGATCGTCCGCCAAACCTTTTTAAAACGAATGTCGCGCTGCTGCACCACCAACGCAACGACGAAGCCTCCGAAAAAACAAGTCAATGTGCTGGCTAGCGCCCAAACGCACGTCCAAAGCGTAACCCCGTAAAACGTTCGGCTCCACATTTCGATCCGGAAAATATCGCGAAACGTTTTGAGCCCGTGCCAATCGACCAGGTTGGCCGGCGGCATCGTTTCCCTCGTGAAATTCGTAAACGCAAGAAGAATCATAAATACGATCGGCATCACCGTGAAAAACAAGACACCCAGCAGCGGAATCGCAACGGCGATCTGGGCAAACCGGTAATCGGCTACATAACGCAAAGTCATCTTGAAGGTGTGCGGCACCCTGCCTTGCTCGCGAAGTTTGCCGATCTTGTAAGCATCTTTGATGTTAAGGGCGTAACACCAAAGGATGACGAGCAGGATAAAGACGGTGATCAAACCTTCGATCAACAGGAAGATCGAATGATCGCCCATGATCTGTTGATACATTTTTCCGACCTTCTTCATTTGCGTCTCGGTTTCGCCAAGCGTCGCAAGCGACCAAACGGCGTGCGGCAGACGGAAAAGCGCGGTGTATATACCGAAAACATGAACCGCAAGCATTAGAATGCCTTTGATGAGCTGACGATTGTACATTTGCCCCAATCCCATTGCCAAAACCGATAACGCCACAGCGTTTCTTCCATGTTGATGCATGCTTTGCCGCCTGATGCCGTAATCGTTATGCCGCTGCTTGACTGCCGTTTGTCTCACTTGCTTCAACTCCTATCCGATCTCCAATAATTTCTCGATCCACCGAAAAAAATCGTTCCTGAACCGTTCCGCGTCGACCTGCACGCATATTCGGGCCGTCGGCTCCGCCGGGCTCGTCCGAGAGAGATCCTCCGTCGTTCGACCCAACGCATCCGGTTCCAAATCCACTTTGAGAAACATCGGCACGGTGCCGACCAACGAGGGAGCTTTGGCGACGCCTACCGCAAGTGGATCGTGGAGAGCGCAGCCGTTCATGTAGGGATGAAATCTTTTGTATGACTTTATGTAGAAATCCGTGAATTCTCCGAACAACGTGCTTGCTTTCGTCCCGATGTTTCTCCATCTCAGCAAATCTTCTTCGGTCAGCAATGCTTTTCGGGTCACGTCGAGGCTGACCAACGTAATGGGAAGCGCGGATGCGAACACCAGATCGGCGGCTTCCGGGTCGACGTACATATTCGCTTCCGCAAACTTGCTCACGTTTCCGGGGGAAAGAACGGCACCGCCCATGATGACGACGTTGCCGATCATTCCGATGATCGCAGGATCTTTCGCAATCGCCTGGGCGAGATTGGTGAGCGGCCCCGTCGTAACGAGCGTAAGATTCCGCTTATGCAGGCGGGCTTGTCGGATTATAAAATCCACTGCGCTCTCCGGAGAAACGTCGGCGGCCGCCGCGCCGCCCAGCGTGTCTCCTAAACCATCTTGCCCATGGAAATCGGCGAAATATTGCGGCGAGCGTTGAAGCGGTCGGTCCGCGCCCATATAGACCGGCGTATTGCCTCGAAATAAATCGACAATAAACTTGGTATTGCGAAAGGTGCAGTGTACCGGGGCCATTCCATAGGAGACGGTGATCCCGAGCAGCTCGATTTCGGGGGAAGCCAACGCATAGGCGATCGCTAATGCGTCGTCAATCCCCGTGTCTACATCCAAAACCATTTTTACGTTCATACATAACTCCATTCCCGTTTTCATGCGGAGCTCGATCTCCCAGAATGAATGTAAATCAATTTACATAAAAGTGATATAAAGTTACATGAAAATGTATGTTGATTTACAATATAAGGGGGTCGCATCGCTTTGTCAACGGTAATTTAGGTTTTTTAGGAGGGGTAGACCCTAACATTCCGTGGTTGTGTCAGGTATTTGAGTGAAAAAAAGCAGGTTTTCGCAGAGGTTGGAGGTTGATGTGTTATGTTATGTGACTTCGGTCAATCGATAATCGAGGGCAGACCCTTGAGACCAATGCGGGAAGGGAGCTGTCCTCGTTGACGAAGTACATGGAAATCATTCATATCCGATTATCCGAGGAAATTCGAGAGCAGGAGCGTCGCGGGGCGGCGGAGCGCATGAAAGAAGAGGCGTACGAAACGCCGATTCAAACCAAAGCGCTGTTGAACGTGGAGAAGAAGGATCAGATCGCCGCCGCTTCGCTCGTCAATGAGGGCGATGTCATCTATATCGATTCCGGGACGACGGTTTATGAGAGTCGCTCGCCTCCATTGCAGGATCTTTGACGGAATCGCAATTGGACAATATGTTTTTCGATAAAGCGTTCCTAGGAGCCAGCGGCCGAAATGAACGGCGCCGCTGCCGCCACAAAGGTAGAATACCGTAAAAAATGCACCGCATTTGTCATCGAAACACGTCGGGCTCGTTCCTTATAATGATGTGGGATTTATTATAGGGAGGGAACGACATGTCTAAAACATACCGCATCGGAATCATCGGCTGCGGCGGCATCGCGAACGGCAAGCATATGCCGGCGCTGAAAAACCAGCCGAACGCCGCGATGGTCGCCTTCTGCGATATCGACGAGCAGCGCGCGCGGGAAGCCGCCGAGAAATTCGGCGCGCCGGAAGCCAAGGTGTATACGGATTATAAGGAGCTGCTCTCCGACGCAACGCTCGACATCGTGCACGTGTGCACGCCGAACGATTCGCATGCCGACATCTCCATCGCCGCGCTCGAAGCGGGCAAGCATGTCATGTGCGAGAAGCCGATGGCGAAGACGGCGGCCGACGCGCGCCGAATGGTCGAAGCGGCGAAGCGGACGGGCAAGAAGCTGACGATCGGCTACCAAAACCGGTTCCGCGCCGACTCGCAATACTTGAAGCGGGTGTGCGACGCCGGCGAGCTGGGCGATATTTATTACGCCAAAGCGCACGCGATCCGCCGCCGCGCCGTGCCGACGTGGGGCGTGTTCTTGGACGAGGAGAAGCAGGGCGGAGGGCCGCTCATCGATATCGGCACCCATGCGCTCGATTTGACGCTCTGGATGATGAACAACTATAAGCCGAAGGCGGTGCTCGGGACCGCGTTCCATAAGCTGTCGCAGCGGGAAGGCGCCGCCAACGCATGGGGTTCTTGGGATCCGAAGAAATTCACCGTGGAAGATTCCGCGATGGCGATGATCACGATGCAGAACGGCGCGACGATCATGCTGGAATCGAGCTGGGCGATCAACCTGGTGCGCACCGGCGAAGCGAAGACGACGCTGTGCGGCACGGAAGGCGGCGCGGATATGGACGACGGGCTGCGCATCAACGGGGAGAAGTACGGCAAGCTGTTCACGAATCGCATCGAGCTCGACGCCCGAGGCGTAGACTTCTACGACGGCAGCAAAGAAGATCCGGCCGATCTCGAAATGAAGCTGTGGCTTGCGGCGATCGAGAACGACACCGATCCGGTCGTGACGCCGGAACAGGCCTGTGTCGTATCCGAAATTCTTGAAGCGGTATACGAATCTTCGAGAACGGGCAAGGCGGTATATTTCGAATAAAAAAAGCGGCTCCGCTTCACGCGGGCCGCTTTTTTCCTTAAAAACCTACTTTGTAAGGATCGACGGCCAACACAGGGTCGCCGTTCACGGAAAGCCAGATATAGTAGTACTCGTAATCTACGCCGGTCGGGTTGATTACATTGCTATAAATGGATTGTTGCAGTTGGAACGTGAGAGCGCCAGTACCTAATTTCGGTGCCGATACCAAAGGGACGTTCACATTCAAATGTTTGTCGGAAGAAGAGTCGTACGTAGCGGCGCTCGCCATGCCTGCGAAGGCCAGTTGGCAAGCGAGAATCGCTCCGCCGATCAGCAGCGTGCGTTTCGTTGTCATCCCAATTCACCTCGTTGCGCTCAAAATAAAAAAAGCGCTCCATTCGGTAACTGGCTGCCATTCGCTGTAACGAGAAGGCCCTCTAGTTTTGCGTCCTTGTCTTTCGACAAGTTTGCCTTTTATCAAGAAGTGCTTTGCTTCCTAGCGTTAATATTTTAAGAAGATGCTTAGTGATGAAAATATATCAACTTTCGACATGCCTGTCAATGAGAAAGTTGGTATATTCGCGGCCGCGACGTCACAGTTTCGTTTCGCCGGCGATCGAGAGGAACGCTCGAACGATTTCGGGGTGATACATCGTTCCGCTGCATCTCTCGATTTCCTGCATCGCTTCTTCCTGCGGGCGCCCTTTCTGATACACGCGATCCACGGTCATGGCGTCGTAGGAATCTACGACGGTGATGATGGCGGCCAGCTTGGAAATTTGATTGCCCTGCAGACCGCGAGGATATCCTTTGCCGTCGTAGCGTTCATGATGCTGTTCCACCACTTCCCCGACGATTTTCAAATCGGGCATGCCCGTTTCTTCCAGCAGCCGCCGTCCGTATACCGTATGCAGCTTCATCTGCTCGAACTCTTCGTCGGTCAGTTTGGACGGTTTGTTGAGAATGTGCTCCGGGATTTGCGTTTTGCCGACGTCATGCAGGAAGCCCGCCAAGTTCAAAACGTAGATTTCGTAAGGGGAAAGCCCCATTCTCTCTCCTACGAGGGTAGCCAACTTTTTGATCCGGTTGCAGTGGTCGGAGGTGTACCCGTCTTTCTCTTCGATTTTCACGGCGAGGTCGAACAATTTTTGAATGGATCCGCTGTAATTATGAAAATAAGGCCGGGAGACGACGTATAAGATTTCGGTTTCCCCGACGGCGACGAACATCGCCATCTCGGTAATCATATGCGCGGTAACGGAATCGCCCGGGCTCAGGACGACGTCCCCTTCCGGGCGTTTCCAAATCAATTGTCCGGATAAAATATAAATATATTCGAGCGCTTCCCAGCCTTCTTCGGGAGCGAGGTAAGAGCTGACGCCGTCTTCCAGCTTATGATGAATGATTTCCGTGCCGTCGCCGGTCGTGATCAAGGAGAAGAGCTGACCTTTCATGGGTACGGACTCGATGTATTCGCCTTTTCGATGGACTCTGACCCTCATCTTCCAGATCTCTCCCCCAGGTTCGATTGCATTCAGTATATCACTCGCGCTTCGGATATGGAGAATTATGTTGAAATTTGTCGAGTTTTATACAATTTTGCGGCAATCTCGAGCTGACGGGACGGACGCATTCTGTTACGAGCCGTTCCCCGCGGTCACCGGATACGGTTCCCGCAGCCTGTCCTTGAACTGCTTCGGCGAGCAGCCGTTCAATCGGCGGAACACGTCGTAAAAATGGCCGAGGTTCGTCATGCCGACCGATTCGGCCACTTCGGCGATGCTGGCGTTGCCGGTGAGCAGCAGCTGCTCGGCTTTCTTGATGCGCTTGTACAAGACGAAGTCGCTGAACGACATGCCGACCGCCTTTTTAAACAACTTGATGAAGTGAGTATAACTCATGTTCAACCGGGCGCTCAGCTCCGAGACGGACAGCTTCTCGCCGAGATGCGACTCGATGTAATCGACCGCGGGCTGGAGCCGCTCGAACAAGCCGTTGTCGAGATAGTTTAAGTGCTTGTTCGTGTCGTGACGGAGCAGCAGGAGCAGCATTTCTTTGATGCGGGAGGAGACGGCCAATTCGTAGCCGCTTCTCTTCTCGTTCATTTCCCGGTAAATGTCGCGAATGAGCGCGCCCGTCCGTTCGCGGACGTCCGGATGCTCGGCATACACGTAATTAAGCGAGCTCAGCGGACGAATGACTTCCGAGAAATGCTGCATGCTCTTTAGCGTGCTTTCGTCCCAATATTTGCGGAGATCGATTTGGAAGACGATGTAGCTGAGCTGTCCGTCCGTCGTTTGGATCGTCGTGTGCGGCTCCGAGGAGCCGAAGACGGCGACATCGCCTTCGCCGAGGACGAATCGGTCCTGCTTGCAGAAGGCGGTCATCCCCCCGTGCAAAATATGAAGAAACTCGACTTCTTTATGGTAATGCCACAAGGAGAAGCGCTGGCTTTGCCAGTCCTGCTCAATGCGGGTTTGGACGTCTCCGCCGCTGTCGAAGGCCGTATCGATTTGCCAAATGCGAATCGCCAGGAACGGGTCTTGATAGACGACTTGCTCGTAACGCATATCGGGATACATAAAGAGAACTCCTCGCTGAAACACAGGATTTCGTACATCCATTCTACCACATGCGCATCATATTTTACCCGGCGTGACAGAATACCGTAAAGATTGCATCGAATTTGCCATCGCGCCGGGACGGGTTCTTTTCTTATAATAATCTCAACATAGACTCTAGAAGGAGCGTACATAACCATGGCTTTGAACGTAACGATTTGGAACGAGCACCGGCACGAGAAGAAAAACGAGACCGTCGCCGCGATTTATCCGAAAGGGATTCATGCCGCGATCGCGGAAGGGCTGGACGTCGACGCCGAGGTGACGTTCGCGACGCTCGACGACGAGGAGCACGGCCTTACCGACGCCGTGCTGGAGAAGACGGATGTCCTGATCTGGTGGGGCCATGTGGCGCACAACGAAGTGAAGGACGAGATCGTCGCGAAGGTGCATCAGCGCGTGCTGAAGGGCATGGGGCTGATCGTGCTGCACTCGGGTCATTTCTCGAAAATTTTCAAAAAGCTGATGGGCACCTCCTGCGACCTGAAATGGCGGGAAGCGGACGACAAAGAGCGCGTATGGGTCGTCAACCCGGCGCATCCGATCGCGGCCGGGCTCGGCGAATATTTCGAGCTGCCGAAGGAAGAGATGTACGGCGAGCATTTCGACATCCCGGCGCCGGACGAGCTCGTGTTCGTCAGCTGGTTCGAGGGCGGCGAAGTGTTCCGCAGCGGCTGCTGCTACACGCGCGGCAACGGCAAGGTGTTCTACTTCCGTCCGGGGCACGAAACGTATCCGACGTATTATGACGCGAACGTGCGCAAGGTCATCTCCAACGCCGTGAAGTGGGCGGCGCCGGTCGATCGGGCGTATCCGACGTACGGCAACGCGAAGCCGCTCGAGCCGATCTCGGAGAAGGCATGAGCCGGCTGAAAGTCGGCGTCGTCGGCACGGGCGGCATCTTCAAGGCGGCTCATCTGCCCGGCTGGCTGGCGCATCCGGACGTCGAGCTCGTCGCCTTCTGCGACGCGTACCGGCCGTCCGCGATCGCTGCGGCGAACGAGTTCCCCGGCGCGAAGGTGTACGACGATTACCGCGAGCTGCTCGCCGATCCGTCGATCGACGTCGTCGGCATCAGCACGCCGAACGCGTACCATTCGGAAATCGCCGTCGCGGCGCTCCATAAGGGCAAGCACGTGTTCTGCGAAAAGCCGGACGCGGTGAACGCCGAGGAGGCGCAGCGGATGGCGGACGCGGCGAAGGCGGCGGGCAAAGTGCTCATGACGATGCGCAACAACCGGTTCAGCGAAGAGGCGCAGTTCCTTAAGCGCGCGATCGAGCGCGGCCAGCTGGGCGAGCTGTACATGGGCCGCTGCGGCTGGATTCGCCGCCGCGGCATCCCCGGGCGGGGCGGCTGGTTTACGACGAAGGCGCTGTCGGGCGGCGGGCCGCTCATCGATCTCGGCGTCCATATGATCGATCTCGCCATGTGGCTGAACGGCAACGCGAAGCCGGTGACCGTCTCCGGCTCCACGTACCGGAAGTTCGCCGACCGGCCGGACCGCTCCGGCCGCATGCCGGAAGGCACGTTCGACGTGGAGGATTTGGCGGCGGGCTTCCTGCGGTTCGACAACGGCGCGTCGCTGCAGATCGAGTTCAGCTGGGCGTCGAACGTCGAAGCGGAGCAGAAGTTTCTCGAGTGGCGCGGAACGGAAGGCGGCTTCAGCCTGGTCAACGACCGGCTCAAGCTGTTCACGGAGCAGGACGGCGCGCTGATCGACGCGTCGCCGTCGTTCGAGGCGCCGCGCGTGCCGCAGCATACGGCGAACATTCGGCATTTCGTCGAGTGCGTGCTCGGCCGCGAAGAGCCGATCTTCACGCCGGAGCAAGGCGTCGACATGATTAAAATATTAACGGCCATCTACGCGTCGGCGGAGAGCGGGCGGGAAATCGTATTATAGGCAGCGAATCAGCGCTCCCGAACGGGGGCGTTTTTTCGCGTTTCCGCGGCAGGTTTTCCGGTTTCCGCGCGAAACGTGGTAAAATGGTGGGGCACCCTTTTTTATCGCGACTTTTCATTCTATTGGGGAGGTGCGCTCATGCAATTGATCGCAGCATCGGAGGTCCAGCGTCGGCTCGACGCGTTGAGGGACCAAGATGTATATATGCATTTGGAGATGACGACGGGCGCCTACGCCGCGCATTTCGACAGCCAGAAACATCCGGCCGCCACCTTCGTCAGCAACGCCGTCATTCGGTACGCTCACGGTTCGATTTCCGGCCACGGTCCGTATCGGGTGGGGCTCAAAACGGCATCGGGCTGGGTATATTCGGAGGGGCTGACGCATTACGACGAGACGGATCCGGAGCGGCTCATTTTGGCGGGGCACGACGGGCAGGGCAAATTGGTCGTCGCGCTGCAGCTCAGCCTGCAGCCGTTCTAAGGGAAGAGGAGATGAACGCAATGGAGGAGCGTCGCATATTGGTCGTTCTGCCGCATCCGGACGACGAAGCTTTCGGACTGTCCGGCACGCTGGCGAAGCTGATCCGGGAGGGAGCCCGGGTGACGTACGCATGCCTCACCTTGGGGCAAATGGGAAGAAACATGGGCATTCCGCCGTTCGCGAGCCGCGTCACGCTGCCGGACATTCGCCGGCAGGAGCTGGAGGAATCGTGCCGCGCCATCGGCATTCACGACGTAAGGATGCTCGGCTTCCACGACAAAATGCTCGAATTCGAAGACCGCGCGCTGCTGGACGGGGCGATCGCCGAGCTGCTGAAGGAAATTCGTCCGACGCTGGTGTTCACCTTCTATCCGGGGTACAGCGTTCACCCGGACCACGACGCAACCGGAGCCGCGGTCGTCCGCGCCGTCGGCCAGCTGCCTCCCGCAGAGCGCCCGCCCGTGCACTGCATGGCATTCGCCAAAAACACGAGGGAGGACCTCGGCGAACCCGATATCGCGGAATTCGTCGGTCCGTTCATGGAGCAGAAGCTGGCGTCCATCTACGCGCACCGCACGCAGTTTCAAGCGGCGGAGCTCGTCGGCAACAAGACGATGGACGAAATCGTCGAACGGTTCGGCACGGAGCGCTTTTGGATTTATCGATTCGAAGAGTAACAAACAAAAATCTCACAGATTGCAGACAAACTCCTTCGTTCCGTGCGGAACGGAGGAGTTTGTTTTGTTCCGGGACGGACGATGCGGAAGAGAGTAATTTAGTATCCTTCAGGTAACCAAGTGAAGATAATGTGCGTACTTCTCAGCCCATCGCCTTAAATCTATAATTTAATGACCAACTATCTTATAGTAGGAGGAACCGGAGATGAACTACAGAACGCTCGGTAAAACGGGGTTGAACGTTTCGGAAGTCGGTTATGGCGCATGGGGCATCGGAAAATCGTCCTGGATCGGGGCTTCCGACGATGAATCGACCAAAGCGCTTCATACATCCATTGATCTCGGCTTAAATTTCATTGATACTGCGCTCGGTTACGGGGAAGGTCACAGCGAGAGATTGGTTGGTCAGGTTGTGAAGGAACGCTCTGAAACGATTTATGTCGCAACGAAAATTCCGCCGAAAAACAGACAATGGCCGGCGCAAGCCGGGGTTCCGGTGGAAGAGACGTTCCCGGCGGATCATGTGATCGCGTGCACGGAACAAAGTCTTACAAATTTGGGGATGGACACGATCGACGTCCAGCAGTTCCACGTTTGGTCGGACGAATGGGTTGACCAAGGCGATTGGCTCGAAGCGGTTCAGAAGCTCAAAGAACAGGGGAAAATCCGGTATTTTGGCGTCTCCATTAACGACCATCAGCCCGAAAACGCGATCAAGCTCATCAAAACCGGCATCGTGGACACCGTTCAAGTCATTTACAACATATTCGACCAAAGTCCGGAAGATCAATTGCTTCCCGTATGCGAGGAGCATCATGTCGGCGTAATTGTTCGGGTTCCACTGGATGAAGGCGGGTTGACGGGGCAAATTACTCCGGATACAACCTTTAATGAAGGCGATTTCCGCAACGGCTATTTCCGGGGGGACCGCAAACAGGAAGTGTACGAACGTGTACAGAGGATTACTTCCGATCTCCATATTTCCGTTGACCAAATGGCAGAAACCGCCCTGCGCTACATATTGAGTCATTCTGCCGTATCTACCGTAATTCCGGGCATGCGTTCGATTCGCAACGTGGAACGCAACTGCCAGGTCGGCGACGGACGCGGATTGCCGAAGGAACAGGTTGAAAAGTTAAAAACGCACCGTTGGGTCCGCAACTTTTACAAAGCATAAGCAAGAATTGTCTGCAATGTGAGCCGTCCCGCACGCGAGGCGGCTTCGTCTATTTCAACGCTCTTTCCTGATGCTGCAGCACGCTCTCCTGATACTGCCTCGGGGACATCCCCATCTTTTTCCGAAAAATGCGATGAAAATAAGAATAGCTGTTGAACCCTGCGGACTCGGCCGCCTTCTCCAACGTCATGGAGCTGTAGCGGATTCGTTCGCAGGCGATATGGATGCGGACGTCGTTCAAATAGCCGATGATCGTCTTGCCGAAGGCTTCCTTGAACAGGTGGGTCGTACGGGACTCGCTCAGGTTGGCGTGTTCGGCGATGTCGGACAGCGTGATCGGTTTCGTAGCGTTCCGCTCGATGAACTGCTTCACCCGGTGCGTGACGAAGTGATGTTTCTCGCTGCCGCCTTTCGATTCTGCCAGCAGTCTGTCGATGTAGCGCAGAAAGATGCGCAGCAAATATTCCAACACCGTGGCGTCGACTTCTTTGACTCTCCGCATCTCGTAAAGAATCTGTTTCCAGATATTGAGCAGCGCTTCGTCGATCGCAACGTAGCTTCGCTGCGGGTAGGACCGGCAGCGCCACCATTCGTCCAAGATCGTGCCGCTGGCAATGAGAAAATAGTCCGCGCTTAAGCAGCCCTGTTCGGCCCGGTCGTCGCGAGGGTCGACCTTCATCAGATAGGGAGTGCCTGGCTTCATCATAATGAGCTCTCCCTCGCGGATCTTCTCCATTCTCCCGTCGATGAGAATTTCGGATTCGCCTTGCATCTGCAGTCGGATCAGGTAGTACAGCAGGCCGGCTCGCGCATCGGCAAGAACCGGTTTGAAGTGAACGGAGTACCCGGCCGCGTGTATGACGCCCGGAGTTTTGGTTTCGTCTGGCATGTCGATCCCCGCATCCCGAAGATGGTCTTGTAAAAATTATAACAGGAGTCAATAGGGTTAATCTAGAAAGTTATAGCAGAAATGTGCAACCCGCAGCGGGATCCTTCATGGTCAGCGGATAAGCCCGCATGGTTTAATGGGATACAAAGACAACGCTTACATTACGGCGATCGCAAGCTCCCATCCATGCGCGGTCGAATCCTTCGCGAAAAAGGAGAATGCTCGGGATGACGAAGACCATCAGAGGTGCGGTAATCGGGTACGGCGGTTCCTTCAATATGGGCAAGGCGCACGCGGAGCAGATGATGCGGCACGGCATCGAATTCGCGGCGGCCTGCGATCTGGACGCGGCCAGACGCGAACAGGCGAAGCGCGATTTTCCGCACATCCGCACGTTCTCCACGGTGGAAGAGCTGCTTGCGCAGGACGGAATCGATTTGGTGACGGTCATCACTCCGCATCATACGCACTATCCTCTCGCGGAACAGATCTTGCTAAGCGGCCGGCACTGCGTCCTCGAGAAGCCGATGTGCATCCGGGCCGAAGAGGCCGACCGGTTAGTCCAGCTGTCGCAAAGCGTCGGGAAAATGCTTTCCGTGTACCACAACCGCCGCTGGGACGGCTGGTATTTAACGCTTCAGGATCTGCTTGCGAGAGACATTCTCGGGGAATTGTTCCACATCGAAATGTTTATTGGAGGCTGCTGGAGACCTAAGGATTGGTGGCGGTCGGACAAAGCGGTGTCGGGAGGCATTTTTTACGACTGGGGCGCCCATTACGTCGATTACCTCCTGGGCGTCGTGCCCGGCAAAGTGACGAGCGTGAAAGGATTCATTCAGAACCGGCTGTGGCATGAGTTCACGAACGAAGACCATATGGACAGCATCATTACGTTCGAAAACGGGGCGACGGCGTACATTCAAGTATCGAACATCGCCTACGCCGGCAAGCCGCAATTCCGTTTCCTCGGTACGAAAGGGGCCGTCGTGGACGAAAACATCCGGGACGGGGAAATGACGCTGTACACCGATATCAACGGCGTTCGGGTGGAAAGCAAGCTGAAATGCCAGGAAAGCAAACAGGATCTGTATTACCGGAATATCGCCGACCATCTGATGAACGGCGCGGAGCTGATCGTAAAACCCGAAGAAGCCCGCCGCATCATCTCCATCATTGAGACGACAGAGCGCTCCGCCGTGCAGGGCGTCGAATTGCCTGTTCCCTACGAAGAACCGCTGGCGGTGAAAGGCTAAGTGAGGAAAGGGAGGCCGGCCATGGGAAACGAACGTCCGGGAATCGGGATACAGCTGTATACGCTCAGAAACGAACTGCAGCAAGATTTCGAAGGAACGCTGCGCGCGCTGGCGGAGATCGGCTACGAAGGGCTGGAATTCGCCGGCTACGGGGGAAGGGCCGCCGGAGACGTCAAGCGGCTGCTGGACGAACTGGGACTGCGAGCGATCGGCAGCCATGTCGGCTTTCCCGCCTTGCGCGGGCGTCTCGCCGAGGAGATCGCCGCAGTGAAGGAGCTGGGCGGCGATTATCTCATCTGCCCGTCCGTGCCGATGGACCAGCGCCATGCGGGAGCGCCGTGGCCGTCGCTGTTCGGCGAATTGGAGCAGTTCGGCGCACTGGCGCGGGAAGCGGGATTGAGCTTCGGCTACCATAACCACGCGTTCGAATTCGAGATCGCCATCGACGGGCGGCCCGTCTTCGACGCCTTGTTCGGCGCGACATCCCCGGAGAACGTCATCGCGGAAATGGACGCCTGCTGGGTGCAGACGGGCGGACGGGATCCGGTGGAATATATTCGGCGATACGCCGGCCGGGCGCCGCTTCTTCACTTCAAGGATTACGGAGCGATCGAAGGCGGCGGCAAGGATACGGTGGAGCTGGGCGAGGGAGAGTTGGATTTGCCGGCGATATTGCAGGCGGCGCTCGAGGCGCGGACGGAATGGCTGATCGTCGAGCAGGACCGCTGTCAGAGAGACCCGCTGCAAAGCGCCGCCAACAGCTTTGCCTGGCTGAAGCGAGCGTTGGACGGCGCCGTCCCCTAGTTCAATCGGCTTGTTGCAAGCGCTTTCCGTTAAGGCTTGAGATGTCCGGACTCGGGTTCGCCCGGGTCCGAAGGGAGGGCAGTTCGTATGGGATTGCGAAGCGATGAGATTGTCTATTCCGGAACGGTACCGAAGAAGAACGTCCGCATTACGGCTTTGCAGACGCTCCGCAAAAACAAAATGCTGCTTTTGATGCTGGCGCCCGCCGTGCTTCACGTGTTGATATTCGCCTACGTGCCGATGGTCGGCGTCCTGCTCGCCTTCAAACGATTCCAATATCAGCTCGGCCTCTTCGGCAGCCCCTGGGTCGGACTCGAAAACTTTCGATTTTTCTTCATGTCGGGCGACGCCTGGATCGTGACCCGGAACACGCTGCTCTACAACGCGGCTTTCATCCTCCTCATTCCTCTGGTGCAAATTTTGCTCGCCGTCTTCTTAAGCGAGATCGGATCGAAATGGTTCAAGAAGCTCGCGCAGTCCGCCATGTTTTTGCCGTTTTTCATCTCCTGGGTCATCGTCGGATCGATCGCTTATAACTTGTTCAACTTCGAGGTCGGGCTGTTGAACAACGTGTTGAAAAGCTTCGGGATCGAGCCGGTCAATATATACAGCGAGGTTGGCGTCTGGAAATACATTTTGTTCGCCTTCAAGCTCTGGAAGGAGCTCGGCTACGGGATGGTCATCTACTTGGCCGCCATCGTCAGCATCGATCAGCAAATGTACGATGCCGCCAAAATCGACGGGGCCAACGTGTTCCAAAGGCTTCGCTATGTGACGGTCCCGAGCATATTCCCGGTCGTCGTCCTGTTGTTCCTGCTCTCGGTCGGGCAAATTTTCCGCGGCGAATTCGGGTTGTTCTACCAGTTGATCGGCAACAACGGGATTCTCTACGATCAGACGGATATTATCGACACGTTCGTGTTCCGGGCGCTGCTCACGTCTTCGGATATCGGCATGGCGGCGGCCGCGGGCTTTTATCAGTCGATTACATGTTTCATTACGATCGTGCTGATCAACTCCTTCATCAGGAAAGTGAAACCGGATTACGCCTTGTTTTAACGAACCATGCGGGAGGGTTACCGGCATGAAAAAGAAACCCCTGGACGAGATTGTCTTTCTGGCTTTAGGCTATCCGTTCGTAGCTTTTTTCGCTTTGCTCTGTCTCGTTCCGTTTTTGATGATCATCTCCTCCTCCTTCACGCGGGAAGAATTCATTTTGCAGCATGGCTACACGCTTTTTCCCCGGGAGTTCAACCTAGAAGGCTATCGATTGATATTCAAAACGCCGATGACGATTTTCCAGGCGTACGGAGTCACGATGCTCGTGACCGCCGTGGGAACCGCGCTCGGCATTCTGATCAGCACGATGACCGGATATGTGCTGCAGCGGCCGGACTTCTCCTGGAGAAATTCCTTCTCCTTCTATCTGTTCTTCACGACGCTCTTCAACGGCGGGCTGGTCCCCTGGTACATTCTGATCACCCAGTACCTCCACCTGAAGGACACGTTATGGGCGCTCATTATTCCGTCGTGCGTATCCGTATGGAACATTTTGCTCGCCAAAGGCTTCATTCGGGGCATCCCGTACGCCATTACGGAGTCGGCCAAAATCGACGGCTGCGGCGACTTTAAAATTTTCTGGCTGCTCATTCTGCCTTTATCCAAACCGGTCATCGCCACCATCGGTCTCTTCACCGCCTTGATGTATTGGAACGATTGGTACCACGCGATGCTGTTCATCACCGACAAATCGCTCTATCCGCTGCAGTACTTCCTGTATAAACTGCTCGGCGACATTCAGGAAATGCGAAGGGTGATGGAGGAGGCGGGGCTGTACATCGAATCGTTCCCCGTGGAATCGATGAAAATGGCGCTGACGATCGTCGTCACGGGTCCGATCATCTTCCTATATCCGTTCGTTCAGCGCTTTTTCTTGAAGGGGTTGACGATCGGGTCGGTCAAAGGGTAACCCCGGTTCAGGTTGCCGGTAGAGATACAAGCAGCTCACAAAAGGAGGTTTTTCTATGAAGGCATTCCGTCTCACCAAGCGTACGGCATTGACTCTGGTCGTTCTTTTGGCGGTCCTCCTGACAGCATGCAACGGGAACGGCGGGAGCAGCGGCGGGGAAACGACGAGCGGCGGCGACGCCGCTGGGAGCGACGCGGCCGCGCCGGCGGCGAACGCCGGGAACGATTCGGCCGCAGGACAAACGAGCGAGCCGCAGGCGGTCGACACTTCCGAGCATGTGACATTGAAAATGATTTTGCTTGGCGATGCCGATCCTGACACGAAGCTGGTGTACGAGGAGTTAAACAAGCTCATCAAGCGAGATTTGAACGCCACCGTCGAAGTGGAATTTCTCTCCTTCAGCGATTACCAGCAGCGGTACCCGTTGTTGTTCGCCACCGGGGAGCGGGTGGATTTGATTTACACGTCCGATTGGGCGTTCTACGACCAAGAGGCGGTCAAAGGAGCGTTCGCGGAAGTGACGGAAGAGATTTTACAAACCTACATGCCGCAAACGTGGGAGCACCAAAATCCGTTGTCCTTCGAGCAGGCCAAAATCGGCGGCAAGGCGTACTTCGTGCCGATCAGTTTGACGCCGATGGCCGGGGCGAGCGGCGTGCTCATCCGGGGAGACTTGAGAGAGAAGTACGGACTGCCCGAGATCAAAACGATCGACGATTTGGAAGCTTACTACGACGCCGTCGCGAAAAACGAAAAGGGGATTTTCCCGTTCGCCGCCTCGAAAAATAACGACACGATGAGAGATTTGTTCGTGAAGACGATGAACGAGCTGGTGGTGCTCAAGAACGGGACGTCCGACTATTTCCATCCGTATACCGGCGATAAGGACATTCGCGCGGAAGATTTGCAGTGGCTGCACGAATCGGAAGCGTACGAAGCGTTCGTTCGCAAAATGAAGGATTGGGCCGACCGCGGGTTCTGGTCCAAAAACGCCGTCGCCAACAATACCGCTCCGCGGGACGCCTTCGAGAACGGCACGTCCGCCTCGCTGCTGTGGAATATCGGCACGCTCGCGGTCACGCAGCAGTCGGTCGAGAAGACGCATCCGGAATGGAAGCCCGAAATATACGATCTGACGGAAGGCAGAAAGCTGATGATCGGCAGCTACACCTCCGACGGCATGGCGGTCGCCGCCGGCTCCAAGCATAAAGAACGAGCGTTCATGCTGCTCGACAAAATGAAGTTCGACGAGGAATACAACAACCTGATGAGGCTCGGCATTAAGGGGAAACACTGGAGTCCGGTCGGCGAGGATCAATGGGAGCCCGGCCCCAACCAGGAAAAATACCGGTTCGGCACCGGCGGTTCTTGGGGCGTCAAGGGCGAGCACGAACGCACCGCCACCACGCAGCCCCCGATCGTCAAAGTGATCGCCGCATCGCGGGAGGGCAGAACCGTGCAGCCGGTTTCCTTGGGCCTTCGCATCGACGAAAGACCGATCGCGAACGAAATGGCGGCCGTCAACAGCGCCAAGACGAAATATTTGCCTCTGCTCGAGCTGGGCCTCGTCGACGATGTCGACAAGTGGCTGGAGGAGTACCGGACCGCGGCGAAGCAAGCCGGCCAAGAGAAGGTGTTCGCCGAAGTGAAAACGCAGCTCGGCGCTTATCTCGCCGCTGTGAAGTGACGCCTGCGATCTGTCCCGCAACCGCTGAGTTCACAATCCATATTGATATACGCGAAGGGAGAATGCCACATGTTGACCGAAGAGCAGAAGGAAACGTATTACCGAGACGGTGTTTTAGTTCTGAAGGGATTGATTTCGCCCGAGGAACTGGAAGCCTATCGCGAAGCGTACGAGCGCATGGTGGAGAAGGTGCGCGCTTACCCCGGCCCCGAGAAATACAACTCGCGGGTCATCGGGGCCAAATCGGGCAACAAGATCGAAACGAAGCCGGGCGCGACGCAGAGCGAAGTCACGGAATATTGGGGGGCGGATTGGCTGCTGCATCCGGATTTATACGAGCCGGCTTTCACCGATTATTTGAATAACGATAAGCTGATCAACTCGCTCCGCAGCTTGCTCGGACCGGATATCGGAATCTACGGGCTGAAGGCGTTATGGTCCCCCGTCCACGTGGACTACGACCTCGCTTGGCACCGGGACGGAAGACAAGAGGTGTATTCCACCGACGGCGGCATCCCGCCGGGCTGGCTTCAGTTCAATACGGCGCTGTACCGGGAAGAGAGCTTCAAGGTCGTCAAAGGCTCGCACCGCAGGCCGCTCACGGACGAGGAGAACGCCAAGTACGGCACGGTGGAGGAAGTTTCGAACGAAGAAATTTGCGTCTTGGAGCCGGGCGAGGTGCTGTTCATGCATCAAGCCGTACTGCATCGGGGCAAAGCGAAAGGGGAAGCGAACGGCGGCTCCAAACGGCGCGCGTTCCATTATATTCTGGCGCGGACGGATTTCCCGGTGGGGAGAAGACGGCTGGAGCAGTTTAAGAACTGGTACGAAGAGCTGAATTTGGCCGAGAAGCTGGGGCCGACGGCGAAGCCGCTGTTCGAAAACTTCTTCGCTTGGGAAGGAAGAGCGTTCGACGACGAGACGTATCCGTACCCCGTATATAAGAAGGACAAATATTAATCCGTTATTTTGCAGAACCCGCCGATGCATGCCTTTCGCGTCGGCGGGCTTTGTTTCGAATGGAGCGTCAAGTGGAATCATTTGGAGCGGTCTTAGGGCGCGGCATTAGTACGAACGCTATTGACGTCCCGTGTAATATGTTTTATATTACTATTTGTCTTTTTAATTGAATATCATTATCAGTCTTATCGAGAGTGGCGGAGGGACAGGCCCTATGAAGCCCGGCAACCGGTTCGCGCAAGCGGACGTCCGGTGCCAATTCCTTCGGAGCGAACGTAGTCGTTCCGAGAGATGAGATGGGGAACTCGCCTATTCGCCCTGTCTCGTTTTGTAGAGACGGGGCTTTTACTTTTCATCGGAAGGGAGAATCGGGAACCGAATTGATAGAGATCAGTAACGTAAGCAAAACGTTCCGCATCGGCGACCAGTCGTTCGAAGCGCTGAGCGAGATCGATTTGTCCGTGAAGCCGGGCGAAATTTTCGGCATCATCGGCCATTCGGGGGCGGGGAAGAGCACGCTGCTCCGATGCATCAACGGATTGGAAACGCCGACGTCCGGTACGGTCACCGTGAACGGCGTCGAGCTGTCCTCCTGCACGCCGAAGGAGCTGCAGGCGCAGCGCCAGAAAATCGGCATGATCTTTCAGCATTTTCATCTGCTGTCCTCGGCCACCGTGTTTGACAATATTGCCTTTCCTTTGAGGCTCGCGAAGACGCCGAAGGAGCGCATCGGGGAGCGGGTGCGGGAGCTGGCGGAGCTCGTCGGGCTGCAGGCGCATTTGGGACATTACCCGTCTCAATTGTCCGGCGGTCAGAAGCAGCGCGTCGGCATCGCGAGGGCGCTCGCCAACGATCCGTACGTCCTGCTGTGCGACGAGGCGACGTCCGCGCTCGACCCGCAGACGACGGAGTCGATCCTCTCGCTGCTGCTGGACATTAACGAGAAGCTCGGGCTGACGATCGTGCTCATCACGCACGAAATGCAGGTGATCCGCTCGATTTGCGACCGCGTCGCCGTCATCGACGGCGGACGGATCGTCGAAAGCGGGGCCGTCGTCGACGTCTTCCTGCGTCCGCAGCATCCGACGACGAAGCAGTTCGTCTCGCAGGCGGCCGAGATCGAGCAGGCGACGTTCGGCAAAGCCGAAGGCGCCGCCCGAGGCATGCTGCTGCGCGTAACGTTCCAAGGCGAACAGACTTACGCGCCGGTGCTGTTCGAGACGGTGAAGGAGACGGGCATGTCCTTCAGCATTTTGCAAGGCTCGATATCCCGCATGAAACGAATCCCGTACGGCCAGCTCATCGTCGAGCTGCACGGCGACGAGCCCGCCGCGCGGCGCACCGTCGACGCCCTTCGGGAGCGCGGGTTGGAAGTGGAGGTGCTGCTATGAGAGGGAAGCCGATCCCTTGGGAAGACGTGCTGCAGGCGACGCTGGACACGCTGACGATGCTCGGCATTTCGACCGTATTTACGGTAGCTTTGGGTTTGCCGTTAGGCGTGCTGGTGTTCCTGTGTTCGAAGGGGCAGCTGCTCGACAACCGCCCGCTGTACGCGGCGCTGTCGGGAATCATTAACGTGCTTCGCTCCGTGCCGTTCGTCATTTTGATGATCGCGCTCATTCCGTTCACGCGGTTCGTCATGGGGACGTCCATCGGCGTCGAAGGGACGATTCCGCCGCTCGTCATCGGCGCGGCGCCGTTCTTCGCGCGAATCGTGGAACAGACGCTGCGCGAGGTGGACCGCGGCGTCGTCGAAGCGGCGCAAGCGATGGGCGCGTCGCCGTGGCAAATCGTCACGAAGGTGCTGCTGCCCGAAGCGCGCCCCGGCTTGATCGGAGGCGTCACGATCACCTCGATCGTGCTGGTCGCGTACACCGCCATGTCGGGCATGATCGGCGGAGGCGGCCTCGGCGACCTCGCGATTCGGTACGGGTACCAGAGATTCAACCCCGGCGTCATGATCGTTACCATTATTTTGCTCTTAATTTTGGTGGTTATTCTGCAAACGGTCGGCGATCGCCTCGTCGCTCGCTACAGCCGAAAGTAGATTCCATATATAAAAAAGAAAAAGGGAGAGAAACAAAATGAAAAAATGGTTTATCACTTCCGCCGCTTTCGTTCTCGCCGTCGCGCTGACGGCTTGCGGCGGCGGCAACGCGCAGCAGCCTGCTGCGGAAGAAGCGCCAAGTCAAGCAGCGGAACAGCCGGCGGAGCCGGTCACGCTGAAGGTCGCCGCTACGCCGGTCCCGCATGCCGAAATTTTAAACTTCGTGAAGCCGAAGCTCGAAGAGCAGGGCGTAGCGTTGGAAGTCGTCGAGTTCACCGACTACGTGCAGCCGAACGTGCAAGTGTTCGAGAAGCAGCTGGACGCGAACTTCTTCCAGCACGTGCCGTATCTCGACCAGTTCAACGCGGATAACAATATGGATCTCGTCAACGTCGGCGGTGTGCACATCGAGCCGTTCGGCGCTTACTCCGAGAAGGTGAAGAGCGTCGACGAGCTGCCGGAAGGAGCGATCGTCGCGATCCCGAACGACGCCACGAACGGCGGCCGCGCGTTGGCGCTGCTGGCGGCGAACGGCTTGCTGACGCTGAAGGATGGCGTCGGCGTCGCAGCGACGGTCGCCGACATCGTCGACAACCCGAAGAAGCTCGAGATCAAAGAACTCGAAGCGGCGACGCTGCCGCGCGTGCTGCCCGACGTCCATCTTGCGCTGATCAACACGAACTACGCATTGGAAGCCGGCTTCGTGCCGACGGAAGACGCGCTCTTCATCGAAGGCAGCGACTCCCCGTACGTGAACATCGTCGCCGCTCGTCCGGACAATCAAAATTCGGACGCGATCAAGAAGCTGATCGAAGCGCTGCAGTCGGAAGACGTGAAGACGTTCATCAACGACACGTACAAAGGCTCCATCGTACCGGCGAACTAAACGAGCGCCGCATGCATCCCCCGGAACAATTCCGGGGGATTTTTTCGTTGTTGGGTAATACTGTGAGGGAGAAAGGGGGGATCGATCATGTACAACGAAGCGTTGAAACGCCGCTTCCTGGATACGCTCGAGCCGGACCGCGTCCCGGAATTCGAGCGGCTGTTCGACAAGGCGAAGGAGATGGAGGCGGACTACGGCAAAGATTTGTCCGAATGCGATCTGGAGGAGCTGACGAACGTCTTTCATCATTTGGCGCCGGAGAGCCCGGGGCGGGCGAAGAGCAATAAAGAGAATGTGGAAGCGTATCTCGATTGGTGCATTCGGCAGCAGGTGCGGCGGGACGGCAATCCGCTGCATGAGCGCGGAGCGGAGTGGAGCTACGGGTTCGTCACGTCGACGTAGTCGGATCGGGGCGGATATAGCCGCTTTCGGAGTGCGGCCCGGTCTTATGCGACCGGGCCGAAGCAGTGCCGGCGATTCGCGGCGCGGCGGCACATGCTCCCCCATAATCGCCCCAGGAGTCGGGACGTCTGCGGCGGCGCTCGTGCATTATGGGTAGGAAGGTAGCTAAAGAAGAGTAGGGTGGTGCGATAACAAGCATACATGCTACCCATAATCGCCCCGGGGTTCGGCGTATGCGGCGGGGATTGATGCATTATGGGTAGGGAGGTAGCTAAAGAAGAGTAGGGTGGTGCGATAATAAGCATACATGCTACCCATAATTGCCCGGGGGGTCGGCGTATGCGGGCATAACGGGGGCAGGGGCACAGCAGGCTGCCTCCCGCTCGGCGCGACAGCAGCCTCCCGCCCCGCCCTCCGCGTTATCCCCGCATCCTCGACGACAGGATGCCCATCTCCTCGCGGTATTTCATGACCGTTCGGCGCGAGATGCGGATGCCCTCCGCGTTCAGCGCGTTCGCGATCCATTGGTCCGACAGCGGCCGATCCCGGGGTTCCTCTTCGATGAACGCCCGAATTTTCGCTTTGACGCTCGCCGCCGAAGCTTCCGAGCCGTCGTCGGCGCGAAGCCCGGTCGTGAAGAAGTATTTCAGCTCGTACAGGCCGTACGGCGTCTGCGCATATTTGCCCCGCGTCGCCCGCGACACGGTCGATTCGTGCATGCCGGCGGCTTCGGCGACGTCCCGCAGCGTCAGCGGCTTCAAGCCGAGCGCGCCGCGGCGGACGAAATCGGCCTGCCGCTCGGCGATCGCGGCGACGACTTTCAGCAGCGTGGACTGGCGCCGCTCCACCGACTGCCGCAGCTGATTGGCGCGCTGCAGGCAGGCGCGCAGGTAAGCGGCCGCCTCCCGGTCCGTCCCGCCGCGGAGCATCCGGACGTACTCGGCGTTCAGGCCGAGCCGCGGCAGCCCGCCGTCGGCGATGGCGAACCGCACCTCGCCGCGCTCGAGCCACATCGCCGCGTCCGGCTCGACGTACCGCGGCGAGTCGCCGTCGCCGGGGAGGACGGGGCGCGGCCGCAGCGAGCGGATGTACGCAAGCGTCCGCTCGAGCCGCTCCTCGGCGATGCCGAGCCGGCGAGCGACGAACGCGCGCCGGCCGTGCGCGATCGCTTCCAAATATTCGGCGGCGACCGCGGCGGCGTGTCTGTCGGCGTCCGGATCGCGCGCGATTTGGAGCAGCAAGCACTCCCGCAAATCGCGCGCGCCGACCCCCGCCGGCTCGAGCGACTGCACCTCCCGAAGCGCCGCCTCGACCTCCGCCGCCGTCGCCCGGCACGTCGCGGCGGCGTCCGCGACGCTCACGGTCAAATAGCCGTATTCGTTCAGGCTCCCGACCAGGAAACGCGCGATGCGATACAGCTCACCGGCGACCCCCTTCACCCGCAATTGGGAGAGCAGCGATTGCTCCAGCGATTCGCCGGGCATGCGGACGCGCCCGATCCAGTCGTCCTCGCCCGCGAACGCGCTCGAAGCGGATCTAGCCGGGGGCTCCGGCCATTCCAGCTCGAGCAGCGGATTGTCCGTCGCCTGCTCCTGCAAGTAGTCCGCCAAATCGGCGGCGGACAGCTGCAGCACGTGAATCGATTGCTGCATCAGCGGCGTCATGCGCAGCTTGGCCGCCAGCGTTTGGGTCAACGCATACCCTGCATGCATGGAATCTACCTCACTTTCCTTGAAAGCGCTGTCATCCATCTGTAATGCCATTATAGAACAGTCTCGGCGGCGTGCCAACGGGGGAAACAGGTTTGGCACGATTTTTGTGTGTCATTCGATGAATCGGACCACACACGAAAAAAGGAGCGTGCCGGCGATGCGGGAACGGAAACCGAGCTGGTTGAAGGCGAATTTGGTGACGACCGAAAATTACCGCAGCTTGAAGGCGTTGATGCGGCAGAAAACGCTGCATACCGTCTGCGAAGAGGCGAAATGCCCGAATATTTACGAATGCTGGGCGAACCGAACCGCGACGTTCATGATTCTCGGCAGCGTGTGCACGAGAGCGTGCCGCTTCTGCGCGGTGCAGACCGGCCGGCCGACGGAGCTCGATCTCGCGGAGCCCGAGCGCGTAGCGGAGGCGGCGGCGGACATGAACCTGCGGCATGTCGTCGTGACGTCGGTCGCGAGGGACGATTTGAAAGACGGCGGCGCGGCGGTGTTCGCCTCGACGATTCGCGCCGTCCGCGCGAGGCTTCCGCTGTGCCAAGTCGAGGTGCTGATTCCCGACTTCCAAGGCGAGGAGCAGCCGCTGTACACGGTGCTGGACGCGCGCCCCGACGTGCTGAACCACAACCTCGAGACGGTGGCGAGGCTGTCCGACCGCGTCCGGTCGAAGGCGAAATACGCGCGGTCGCTCGAGCTGCTGCGCCGGTCCAAAACGTACGCGCCCGCGATTCCGACGAAGTCGAGCCTAATGGTCGGCCTCGGCGAAACGACGGAGGAGGTGATTGAAGCGATGGACGACTTGCGCGAGGCCGGCTGCGACATGCTTACGATCGGCCAATATTTGCAGCCGACGAAGCGGCATTTGCGCATCGAAAAATATTACGCGCCCGAGGAGTTCCAGCGGCTGAAGGAGGAGGGGCTGAAGCGCGGCTTCGCCCATGTCGAGGCGGGACCGCTCGTCCGCAGCTCGTACCATGCGCGGGAGCAGGCGGCGTCCGTCGTTCCCGTTCCGGATGCTTGGACGAGTGCACAAAACGAGACAAATTGAGACAGGTGTCCACTTTTGTCTACTTTTGTTCGGCAAATGCTCCGAAAACGCGATCGAAATCGGGGGAGCCGATTGGCACGAAATTTGCTAGCTTACTCTATGCGTGAAGCTGCGGCGAAGCAGACGCAGACGCACGGAACGATTATTATCCGATCGAAGGAGGAGTAAAGCACATGGCGAAAACGGAACAAGAAGTTCAAGGGGTTCAGTTGACTCGCGAGAAGGCGCAATGGATGTACCAAAAAATGTTGGAAATTCGCAAGTTCGAAGACCGAGTGCATGACCTGTTCGGCCAAGGGAAAATTCCGGGCTTCGTGCACTTGTACGCAGGGGAAGAGGCGGTGGCCGTCGGGCTGTGCGCGCACTTGGACGACAACGATACGATCACGAGCACGCATCGCGGGCACGGTCACTGCATCGCCAAGGGCTGCGACTTGGACGGGATGATGGCGGAAATTTACGGACGGGCGACGGGACTGTGCAAAGGGAAAGGCGGCTCCATGCACATCGCGGACCTCGATAAAGGGATGCTCGGGGCGAACGGGATCGTCGGCGGCGGGTACCCGCTGGCGTGCGGCGCCGCGTTGACGGCGAAATACAAAAAAACGAACGCGGTCAGCGTCTGCTTCTTCGGCGACGGCGCGAACAACCAAGGCACGTTCCACGAAGGGATCAACCTCGCGGCCATTTGGAAGCTGCCGGTCGTCTTCGTCGCCGAGAACAACGGGTACGCGGAAGCGACGCCGTTCACGTACGCTTCCAGCTGCAAAACGATCGCCGATCGTGCAATCGCTTACAATATTCCGGGCGTCCGCGTCGACGGCAAAGACGTGCTGGCGGTGTACCAAGCGGCGCAGGAAGCGGTCGAGCGCGCCCGCCGCGGCGAGGGGCCGACGCTGATCGAGTGCGTGACGTATCGGAACTACGGGCATTTCGAGGGCGACGCGCAGAAATACAAGAAAGAAGAGGACAAGAAAGCGCATCTGTCGGAGAAGGACGCGATCGGCAAGTTCCGCGCTTATTTGATCGGGGAGCAGCTGCTGACGGCCGAGGAGCTCGACCGGATGGAAGCGTCCGTGGACGAGGCGGTGGAGAAAGCGATCGCTTTCGCGGAAGAGAGCCCATTCCCGGAGCCGTCCGAGCTACTGACCGACGTGTACGTCTCGTACTGATTTGAATTTTAAAGGAGGAACCGATCATGGCGAAAAAGATGAGCATGTCGCAAGCGATCAACGAGGCGATGAAGCTGGCGATGCGGAGAGACGAGAACGTCATTCTGATGGGCGAGGACGTCGCCGGCGGCGCGCAGGTCGACCATCTGCAGGACGACGAGGCGTGGGGCGGCGTGCTCGGGGTCACGAAAGGCCTCGTGCAGGAATTCGGCCGCGAGCGCGTGCTCGACACGCCGATTACGGAAGCGGGCTATGTCGGGGCGGCGATGGCCGCGGCGGCGACCGGCCTCCGCCCGATCGCGGAGCTCATGTTCAACGACTTCATCGGCAGCTGCCTCGACCAGGTGCTGAACCAAGGCGCGAAGTTCCGCTACATGTTCGGCGGGAAGGCGCAGGTGCCGGTGACGATCCGGACGACGCACGGCGCGGGCTTCCGCGCGGCGGCGCAGCATTCGCAAAGCTTGTACGCGCTGTTCACCGCCATCCCGGGCATCAAGGTCGTCGTCCCGTCCACCCCGGCCGATGCGAAAGGGCTGCTGCTCGCTTCGATCGAGGACAACGATCCCGTCGTCTTCTTCGAAGATAAGACGCTCTACAATTTGACGGGCGAAGTGCCGGACGGCTACTACACGATTCCGCTCGGCAAGGCGGACATCAAGCGCGCCGGGTCGGACCTGACGATCGTCGCGATCGGCAAGCAGGTGCATACGGCGCTGGAGGCGGCGGCGCAGCTGGCGAAGAAGGGCATCGAGGTCGAGGTCGTCGATCCGCGCAGCTTGTCGCCGCTCGACGAGGATACGATTCTCGGGTCCGTCGCGAGGACGAACCGTCTCATCGTCATCGACGAGGCGAACCCGCGCTGCTCGATCGCGACCGACATCGCGGCGCTCGTCGCGGACAAAGCGTTCGACAGCTTGGACGCGCCGATCAAGCGTATCACCGCGCCGCACACGCCGGTGCCGTTCTCGCCGGTGCTGGAGGATTTGTATTTGCCGAATGCGCAGAAGGTGATCGAAGTCGTATCCGAAATGTTAGGAGATAAATCGCTGCTGAGCGTGTAAGATCAGGCGGCATTCCGGAGGGAGCGGAGAAGAATGGCAGTCGAAGTCGTAATGCCGAAGATGGGAATGGCGATGAAGGAAGGGACGGTCTCCTCCTGGCATAAGAAGGAAGGGGACGCGGTGACGAAAGGCGAGACGATCGCCAGCGTCAACTCGGAAAAAATCGAGATGGATTTGGAAGCGCCGGCGGACGGCGTGCTGCTGAAAATCGCGGTGCCGGAATGGCAGGGCGTGCCGCCCGGCACCGTCATCGGCTACATCGGGCAGCCGAGCGAGCTGGCCGAGCTGGAGACGGCGTCGGCTGCAGCCGAGGCGCCCGCGAAGCCGGCGGAGCCGTCGGAGGCGCCAGCCGCGGCCGCGGTTTCGGCTCCGGCGGGGGCGAGGTCCGGGGAGCTGAAAATTTCCCCGGTCGCGCGCAAAATCGCCGAGGCGGCGGGCCTTGCGCTCGACGCGCTCGTCGGCACCGGTCCGCAGGGCCGCATCACGAAGGAGGACGTCGAGAAGGCAATCGCCGAGCGCGATGCGCGGACGACCGCGCCTGAGCCCGCGCCTGCGCCGACGCCTGCGCCCGGGCCGGCCTCTGCGTCCGCGCCGGCGGCCGCACCCGCGTCCGCGGAGTCCGTGGAGCGCGTGCCGGTGACGGGCATCCGCAGGACGATCGCCTCCCGCATGACGGCCAGCCTGCGCGACAGCGCGCAGCTGACGCTGACGATGCGCGCGGACATCACGCCGCTCATCGCGCTGCAAAAGCAGATGAACGAGGTGACGCAGCGCGAGCACGACATCAAGTTGACGGTGACCGACTTGATCGCGAAGGCGACGGTGCTGGCGCTGCAGCAGCACAAGGAGCTGAACAGCGCGTACCAGGGCGACCAGATCCACCAGTACGGTCACGTCCACCTCGGCATCGCCGTCGCGCTGGACCGAGGGCTCGTCGTCCCGGTCATCCGTCACGCCGAGACGCGCACGCTGCTCGACCTGTCGCGCCAAATCAAGTCGCTCGCCGCGCGGGCGCGGGAAGGGAAGCTCGAGGCGGACGAGATGCACGGTTCCACCTTCTCGATCACGAACCTCGGGGCGTACGGCGTCGACTTCTTCACGCCCGTGCTCAACCCGCCGGAATCGGGCATTCTCGGCGTCGGCGCCGTGCAGGACACGCCCGTGTTCGTCGGCGACGAGGTGAAGAAGCGGAGCATGCTGCCGCTCAGCCTGACGTTCGACCACCGCGTGCTGGACGGCGCGCCCGCCGCCGAATTTTTGCGCACGCTGAAGCGATACCTCGAAGAACCGCATCGCATGTTTTTATGAGAAGGGCGGGAGACGAATGAGCGAAATCGCGATTGTCGGGGGAGGACCCGCGGGATACGTGGCGGCGATCGTCGCCGCCCGGCAGGGCAAGCGGGTGACGCTGATCGAGCGCCGGGAGCTCGGCGGCACATGCCTCAACGAAGGCTGCATGCCGACGAAGTCGCTGCTGGAGAGCGCCGAGACGTTCGACAAGGTGAAGCATGCCGGGCGGTTCGGTATTCGGGTGCCGGCGGAGCAGGTCGAAGTCGACTGGCCCGGCGTGCAGCGGCATAAAGACGGCATCGTAAGGCAGCTCGTCGCGGGGGTCGGCTACCTGATGCGGAAAAACCAAATCAAAGTGATCGCGGGGAAGGCGAGCTTCGAGAGCGATCGCCGCATTCGGGTGGAGAAGGAGCAGGGGGAGGAACAGATCGAATCGGAGCGCATCATCATCGCCGCCGGATCGGAGCCGATCGAGCTGCCGTTCGCGCCGTTCGACGGGGAATGGATCGTGCACAGCGGCCAAGCGATGGCGCTGCCCGCCGTGCCGAAGTCGATGCTCATCGTCGGCGGCGGCGTCATCGGCTGCGAGTTCGCGAGCGTGTACAGCCGCCTGGGAACGCAGGTGACGATCGTCGAGGCGGCCGACCAGCTGCTGCCCGGCGAAGACGCGGACATCGCGGCCGTGCTGCGCAAGGAGCTGGAGAAGGGAGGCGCGTCCATTTGGACGTCCGCCTCGCTGCAGTCGGTCGATCGAGCCGCGAAGACGGCCCGCTGCCGTACGGCTGACGGCGAGCTGCGCGACGTCGAAGCGGACGTCGTGCTCGTCTCCGTCGGCCGCCGGCCGCGCACGTCGGAGCTGCGGCTCGAGAACGCCGGCGTCGAATACGGCAAGCAGGGGATTGCCGTAAGCGAGCGCATGCAGACGAACGTGCCGCATATTTACGCCTGCGGGGACGTCATCGGCGGCATCCAGCTCGCGCACGTCGCCTTCCACGAAGGCGCCGTCGCCGCCCTGAACGCCTGCGGCGGGGACGCGAAGGCGAACTACCGCGCCGTGCCGCGGTGCATTTACACGTCGCCGGAAATCGCCGGCGTCGGCCTCACCGAGAAGAAGGCGCGGGAGCTCTACGGCGACGTGCGCGTCGGCGAGTTCCCGTTCGCCGCGAACGGCAAAGCGATGATTCTCGCCGAGCCGATCGGCAAAGTGAAGGTCATCGTCGAGCCGCAGTATCACGAGATCGTCGGCGTATCGATCGTCGGGCCGCGCGCCACGGAGCTGATCGGCCAAGGCGCGGTCATGCTCCACGGCGAGCTGACGGCGGACGCGATGGAGTCGTTCACGGCCGCGCATCCGACGCTGTCCGAAGCGGTGCACGAGGCGCTGCTGGCGGCCATCGGCGGCGCCGTACATGCGTAAATCTGCGGGAATTGCATACTTTCCACGCGCGAAAATCGCTTTCTCTTCGGAGGGGGCGGTTTTTTGCGCATCAAATTGTAAACGCTGTCAACCTGTATTAGAATAGAGGGGAGAGCAATATATTCGGTCTGTCGACATCTGGCGTACATCCTGCAACGAATTCGTACCGGGAGGAATGTATCGTGTTCGAGTCGGCATTAAGTTTGTACGCGTGGCAGCGCTTCGTGCAGGAGGGGGTGCTCGACGAGTCCCGCATGCATCGCAGAATCGCGGAATCGTGGCATCGCTCGAAGGAGGCGCGCGTCAATCCGCATTTGGACCGCGGCCGCCACGTGCTGAAGGGCGAGTCGTTCGCGCTGCAGCAGCGGAAGAACGAGCTGCTGCGCGACGTCGCCGCGCCGCATATCGGGCGGATCGACGCGATCGCCGCCGAGATGGGCATGGTTTCACTGCTCATCGACCCGGAAGGGATCGTGCTGTCGATGCGGGGCAGCGAGGACGTGCTCGAGCGGGCGAAGCGGATCAATTTCGTGGAGGGCGTCCGCTGGACCGAGGCCGAGGTCGGCACGAACGCCATCGGCACGGCGCTGTCGATCGGCGAGCCGATCATGGTGACGGGCCCAGAACATTATTCGATCGCCTCGCACGGCTGGAGCTGCGCCTCCGCGCCGATCCGCAACGACGACGGCCATATCATCGGCATTCTCGACGTGTCGTGCCCGGTCGACCGGGCGCATCCGTACATGCTCGGCATGGTGACCCAAGCGGCGTACGCGATGGAGCGGGAGGCGAGCATTCGGGCGCACCGGGACGAGATGGAGCTCGTCCAACGGTCGATCGAGGCGCTCGAGCGGGAGCAGCCGCTCGTCGTATGCAATCCCCGCGGGATCGTCGTGGCGGCGAGCAAGCCGGTGCGGCGGCACGTGCCGCAGTGGGCGGGCATGCGCGAGGAGGCGATCCGCGAGCGCGGCTACGCGTACCGCATGGAGGTTCCGATTTGCTCCGCGGCGCACGGCGGATACATCGGGAAGTGCGTCTATTTGCTGGAGCAGGAGAAGCAGACCGTCGTCTCCGCCGGGTTCCGGGACGCCGCGGCGCAGAAGCCGTTCCGATTCCTCGGGGAGGCCGGCACGAGTCTTGCGTTCCGGCGAACGCTCGAGGAGCTGCGGCGCGTGTCCGCGACGGACGCCAACGTCTTTCTGTTCGGCGAAACGGGGACGGGCAAGGAGATCGTCGCGCGCTCGATCCACGAGAACAGCGGCCGGCGGAACGGTCCGTTCGTCGCCGTCAACTGCGGGGCGATTCCGAAGGATTTGCTGGAGAGCGAGCTGTTCGGCTACGTCGAAGGCGCATTCACCGGGGCCAAGCGGCACGGGCAGAAGGGGAAATTCGAGCAGGCGCATCAAGGGACCATCTTCCTTGACGAAATCGGCGAAATTCCGCACGGCATGCAAGTCGCTCTGCTGCGGGTGCTGCAGGAGAAGCGCGTCACGCCGCTCGGCGGAAGCAAAGAAATTCCGCTCGATATTCGCGTCATCGCAGCGACGCATCGCGACATTCGGCGGCTCGTCGCGGAGGGGACGTTCCGCGAGGACTTGTTTTACCGGCTGTACGTGTTCCCCGTCGAGGTGCCGGCGCTCCGCCGCCGCGCGGAGGACATCCCGCATCTGGTCCGCTACTATTGCGATGCGCACGGCTGGGACGCCGCTTTCACGCCCGCCTGCTTCGATGCGCTGATGAGGCACGATTGGCCGGGCAACGTCCGCGAGCTGATGAACGTGCTGGAGAAGCTGCGCATTCTGGCGGCGGACGGGCAGGAGGACATCGAGACGCTGCTGCGCGGCTTGCTGCGGACGTACGGCGAAGCCGGGCCGCGGCCGCAGGCCGAGCCCGCCGGCGCCGAACGGACGGAGCCGCGGCGCGGGCAGCCGCTCAAGCTGCGCGAGCAAATCCAGAAGCAGCAGATGCTGGACGCGCTGCAGCGAACGAACGGCAACGTGACGAAAGCCGCCAAGCTTCTCGGCATGCCGAGAAGCACGTTTTACAAGAGAATGATGAAATTCGAGGGCGAGCCGTGACGGGGCTCGCCCTCGCCGCGCGTTCCTGACAATCCCGCTGTACCGGGGCCGTGCGATCGGGTACGATGAAGGAAACGAAAGCGAACGGAGGCAAGGCTGCGAATGGAACAGGGGGAGGCGCGGTATACGACCGGACAGGTGTCGCGGAGAACGGGCATTACGGTGAGAACGCTGCGGTTTTACGATGCGATCGGCTTGCTCGCGCCGAGCGCCGTCGACCCCGCGAAGGGGAGGCTGTACAGCGAAGCGGACGTGGCGGCGCTGTCGCACATTCAGACGTTGAAGTATGTCGGCCTCTCGCTCGAGGAGATCAAGCGGACGCTGCGCGGGGGCGCCTCGCCGGACGGAGGCTTGTTCCAATCGCTGCAGCTGCAGAAGGAGCTGCTCGCGAAGCGGTCGGCGCATTTGGCGTTCGCCGTGAAGGCGCTGCGGGAAGCGGTCGCCCTGCTGGAAGACAGCCGGCGCGGTTCCGACTGGGACGCGCTCGCCGGCGTCATCGAGCAGGTCGAATTGGAGCGGGATTGGCTCGAACAGTACCAGACGCCCGGCCGGCTGCGGAAACGAATCACCCTGTACGACAAATACAGCGTCAACCCGATCGGCTGGCACCGCTGGTTTTTCGAGCGGCTCGGCGGCGCGTCCGATCTGCGCGTGCTCGAGGTCGGCTGCGGCGACGGCGCGCTGTGGACCCGCAACCGCGAGCGCATTCCCGCGTCGTGGCGGATCACGCTGACCGATGCGTCCGTCGGCATGATCGAAGAAGCGAAGGCCGCGCTGCGAGGCATTCCGCAAATTAAATGCCTCGTCGCCGACGCGCAGTCGCTGCCGTTCCACGACGAGCAGTTCGACGTCGTCATCGCGAACCATATGCTGTACCACGTCCCCGACATTCCGGCCGCGCTGTCCGAAGCGGCGCGGGTCATGAAGCCGGGGGCGTCGCTGTTCGCGTCGACGATGAGCAAGCGGCACCTCGCCGAGATCGAACGATTCGCCGCGGATTTCGACCCAGGCCTCCGCGTGCTCGACCCGGTCATGGAACGGTTCAGCTTGGATAACGGCGCGGAGCTGCTTTCGCGGTATTTTGCTAGCGTCGAGACGGAGCGGTACGACGATCGGCTGGAGGTCGACGACCCTGGTCCGCTGCTCGAGTACATGACCTCGACGCCGATGAACGCGAAGGACGTGCTGACGGGCCGGACGCTGGAGCGATTTCGCGCCTATTTGGACCGCTTGTTTCAGGAACGGGGCAGGCTGACGATCACGAAAGATTTGGGTTTTTTCCGGGCGACGAAGTTCATTACTTGATTTTTGAGGTGATCGGCAGTGGGAAAGATTCCGTGCGGAGGTCCTTCGTCTCGAAAGCGATGGCGGCCACGCCGCTCTCTTGAAATGATGGGTTGGCGACAGGGAATATTTCTACGAAGTATTCTTCTTTCGCAATATTCCCGACGAAGACCTCGCCGTGGAATGTTATTTTGAACCGTTCAAACTCCTTCGAATCCGACGGATTCCTGCCGTATACGACGAAAAACGTCTCCTTCCGCTTCCCCGTAAACGCTTCGAACAAATAACTATCGAATGTGTTCGTACCCCAACCCATACCATCGAAACGATATGTATTGCCCAACCGGCTCCTCTCGTAAAAGGCGAATCCTAACCTAGGGGCAGGGCTTGGCGTCTCCGCGTCATGCACCGAAAATAAAATGGTTTTGTAGTTCCCGATCTCATTGATTTCTTCGATCTCAAGATCAGCTTTTGTCATCGTTCCGGCATTTATGAATTGTTCCTTTACGTGGCTTTCCAGGGCCGTCTCCTCAAGGGGGAAACGATTCAGCAGATGAAGCCAAATGCCGACGATGACCAGAATCAAAGCGACAGCCAAGACAGCCAAGACAGCCAAGATCCTAACGCGTACGCTCCGCTTTTTCATGACTTGCTAACCTCCTAACGACTCAGGCGTTCTTTGGTGTAAACATATACGATTCTGGGAATTGGATCGTTCCGACGCAGGCGGCAAAGTTTTATGCAATTCCCGCTTGCGGGTGACGTAACGTCACCCGTTATTCTTTTCTTGTATCGCGAAAAGAGTCGAGGAGGAGCCGCCGATGAGCGCCGAAGTGAACATTTTGAACGATCAACTGTTGTCCGACAACTGGTACGTCCTGCGGAAGGTGACGTTCCAGCTGCGCAATCGCCAAGGGGAGTGGGAGACGCAGGCGCGGGAGGTGTACGACCGCGGCAACGGAGCCGTCATCCTGCTCGTCAACAAGGAGAAAGGGACGGTCGTGCTGACGCGGCAGTTCCGGATGCCGACGTATGTGAACGGCAACGAATCCGGCTATTTGATCGAAGCGTGCGCCGGACTGCTGGACGGGAAAGAGCCGGACGCCGCGATCGTCAAGGAAACCGAGGAGGAGACAGGCTACCGGCTATCGCAGGCGCGCAAAATCGGGGAAGCGTACATGTCGCCGGGCTCGGTCACGGAGATATTGCATTTCTACATGGCGGAGTACGACGAGTCGATGCGCATCGGCGACGGCGGCGGGCTGCGGGAGGAGCAGGAACAGATCGAGGTGCTCGAGCTCGAGTATCTCGAGGCGCTGAACATGATCGACCGAGGCGGCATCAAGGACGCGAAAACGATCATGCTGCTGCGCCACCCCGAGGTCGAACGCTATTTCGCGCCGCGGCGGCCGCTGCATATTCTGATCGCCGGCCCGTACCGATCCGGCACCGGCGACGATCCGCGCCTCATCGAACGCAACATGGAGCGGATGAACGCGGCCGCTTGGCAGGTGTATCGATCGGGCCATCTCCCCGTCCTCGGCGAATGGTATGCGCTGCCGCTGCTTAAGGAAGCAGGCTCGAAGGAAATCGGGGACGAAGTGTTCCAAAGCTTGTTCCACCCGTCCTCGATCCGGCTGCTGGCGCACTGCGACGCGGTGCTGCGCATCGGCGGCGCGTCCGAGGGCGCGGACGAAATGGTGCGCATCGCGCGCGGCATGGGGAAGCCGGTGTATGCCGCGTTCGAAGACATTCCCGCCGCCGCGGGGGATGGATCGGAAACACTCCGGGCATAGCCCGGGGTTTTTTTTGTCCAAAAAAACAGTTATATAACAAAAAATATTTTTAAAAACAGTATTGCAACAGTGGTAAGACAGTTATATAATGTCAGACATAAGGAACAACTGTTATATAACATGAAAGGGGGCGAATCAACATGGATTGTCCGATCTGCATGGGGACGGGGGAGCTCGAAGGCGAAGACGGCGGCTTCGGACTTCGCCTGTTCGCCGGCGCCGCGGAGCCGGCCGGCGACGACCGCCGCGGCGTTCCCACGGCGTTGTGCTTTCGCTGCGGGGGCAGCGGGTATTTGGAGCAAATAGACGAGAACGGGTAAACAAAAGAAGGGAGAGGGAAATCATGATCGATCGGAAACTGCAAGCGAAAGAGCTGGAACGGAAATGGCGCACGCCGCGCTTCGAGGGCGTCGCGCGGCCTTACTCTGCGGAGGACGTCGTGAGGCTGCGCGGATCCGTCGTCGTCGAGCACACGCTCGCGAAGCGGGGCGCCGACAAACTGTGGTCGCTGCTGCAGAGCGAGCCTTACGTGCACGCGCTCGGGGCGCTGACGGGCAATCAAGCGGTGCAGCAGGCGAAGGCGGGGCTGAAGGCGATTTACCTGAGCGGCTGGCAGGTCGCCGCGGACGCGAACTTGTCGGGACATATGTATCCCGATCAGAGCTTGTACCCGGCCAACAGCGTGCCGCATGTCGTGAAGCGGATCAACCAGGCGCTGCAGCGCGCGGATCAAATTCAGCATGCGGAAGGGAAAGGGGATATCGATTTCTTCCTGCCGATCGTCGCCGACGCGGAGGCGGGCTTCGGGGGGCCGCTGAACGTGTTCGAGTTGATGAAGGCGATGATCGAAGCGGGCGCCGCCGCCGTTCACTTCGAGGACCAGCTGTCGTCCGAGAAAAAATGCGGCCATCTCGGCGGCAAGGTCCTCCTCCCGACGCAGCAGGCTGTGCGCAACTTGATCGCCGCCCGCCTCGCGGCCGACGTGATGGGCGTCGATACGATCATCATCGCGAGAACGGACGCGAACGCGGCGCGGCTGCTCACGAGCGACATCGACGACAACGACCGCCCGTTCCTCACCGGGGAGCGATCGCCGGAAGGGTTCTACTACGTCAAAGAAGGGCTGGATCAGGCGATCTCCCGCGGGCTGGCGTACGCGCCGTACGCCGACCTCATCTGGTGCGAGACGTCCGAGCCGAACATCGAGGAAGCGCGCCGGTTCGCCGAAGCGATTCATTCCCAGTACCCGAACAAGATGCTCGCTTACAACTGCTCGCCATCCTTCAACTGGCGAAAGAAGCTGAGCGTCGATGAAATCGCCGCGTTCCAGCAGCGAATCGGGGAGATGGGCTACAAATTCCAATTCGTGACGCTCGCCGGCTTCCATGCGCTGAACTACAGCATGTTTACGCTGGCTCGGGGGTATCGGGATCGCGGGATGGCGGCGTACTCAGAGCTGCAGCAGGCGGAGTTCGCGGCCGAGCAGGACGGGTACGAAGCAACGCGCCACCAGCGCGAGGTCGGCACCGGTTATTTCGATGAGGTGACGCAGGTCATCTCCGGCGGCAACGCGTCGACGACGGCGCTGTCGGGCTCGACGGAAGCGGAACAGTTCGCGCATTAAGGGATAAGGCACCTTATGAAGAAAGGAAGCGAGAACGATGCCTGCCATCGATAGAGCGAGAACAATCGAGGAACGACGCCCGGCCGCACCCGCGGCCGGAGGGTGCTTCTTGTGCGGCGGCGCGGAGGAGGCGTCCGCGGTATGCCCGAATTGCGAGGAAACCGCGGATCTGCCGCTCTCGCACTACTATTTGATGCAGTATTACCGCTGTATTGCGGATTAACAGGGCGCTTCCATTTTCAATCCGGGGGAGGTGTTATATAATAGAAAGCAAGAATGAATGCTGTACGGACGAAGGGTCGGATCTTATGGGCGGCGCAGATGCTTCGACGAAGCACGAACAGATCATCCAATATATCGAGGACCTCGAGGTCGGCTCGCGCATTTCCGTGCGCAAAATCGCGCAGGAGCTCGAGGTCAGCGAAGGCACGGCCTACCGCGCCATCAAAGACGCGGAAAACCGCGGCATCGTCAGCACGAAGGAGCGGGCGGGCACCGTCCGCATCGAGAAGAAGGAGCTTCTCGAGATCGACAAGCTGACGTTCGAGGACATCGTGCGCATCGTCGACGGGGAAGTGCTCGGCGGGAAAGGCGGATTGCACAAGCCGCTGAACAAATTCGTCATCGGCGCGATGCAGCTCGAAGCGATGATTCGCTACATCGAGCCCGGGAATCTGCTGATCGTCGGCAACCGGACGAAGGCGCATTACAGCGCGCTGACGCTCGGCGCGGGCGTGCTCGTCACCGGCGGGTTCGACACGACGGACGAAGCGAAGGCGCTCGCGGACGAAACGGGCCTTCCGATTATCAAGAGCAGCTACGACACGTTCACCGTCGCGACGCTGATCAACCGCGCCATCTCCGAGAAGCTGATCAAGAAGCAGATTACGTTCGTCGGGGATATCGTGCGCAAGGACGCCGGAGCCGCCTATTTGCGGGAAACCGACAAAGTCGACGACATGCTGCGTTTGATCGGGGAGACGAACCATAATCGGTTCCCCGTCGTCGACGGCGCGATGCGGCCGATCGGGATGATTACCGCGAAGGACATCATCGGCGCTTCCGGCTCGCACCCGCTCTCGAATTACATGACGCGGGACCCGTTCACCGTGACGGCGAAGACGTCCGTGGCGTCGGCCGGCCATATGATGGTCTGGGAATCGCTCGAGCTGCTGCCGGTCGTCGACGAGGAAGGACGGCTCTCGGGCGTCATCAGCCGCAAGGACGTGCTGCGCGCGCTGCAAAACGTGCAGCTGCAGCCGCATTACGGCGAGACGCTCGAGGACCAGATGTGGTCGGCCTTCCAGGAATTTCGCGACAGCGAGGGACGCTCGTATTTCCAAGGGACGATATCCGCCCAAATGATCGACTCGGTCGGCCTGTTGTCCGACGGCATTCTGTCGAGCCTCGTGCTGCAGGTCGCCAAACGGACGATGAAGGCGCAGCGCCGCGGCGATCTGCGCACAGACAGCACGTCGGTGTACTATTTTCAGCCGCTCGAAATCGACAGCACGGTCACGTTCGTGCCGAACGTTATCGAGTCGAGCCGACGCTTTTGCAAAATCGGGGTAGACGTCTTCAAAGACGGCGCCAAAGCGGCGCAGGCGGTCATTACCGCGCGCATGATCGAATCCTAACGAGGCGAAGAAAAAGCCTGTTCGGTTCCGGGTTTTCCGGAAGGAACAGGCTCTTGTTCGTTTAGACGGATTCGCGGCCGAGGTATGAGGCGCGTTCGTCCCGCGCGTGCAGCCGTTCGATAATGTACGCCGCCGTCTCCTCGATCGACTGATCGGTGACGTCCATGACGGCGCAGCCGATGTCCTGCATGACCGAACGGGCGAAGGCCAGCTCTTCCTGGATGTACTCCATCGACGCGTATCGCGCGCCGGGCGGCAGGCCGAGCGTCTTCAGCCGCTCCATCCGGATGTTGAACAGCTTCTCGGGGTTCATTGTCAGCCCTACGATGAACGGCTGCTTCAAACGGTACAGCTCCGGCGGGATCTTCGTCTCGAGCACGATCGGCAGGTTGGCGACTTTGTAGCCTTTGTGCGCGAGGAACACGCTGAGCGGCGTCTTCGACGTGCGGGAGACGCCGATCAGGACGATCTGCGCCAGCGACAGGCCGCGGAAATCTTTCCCGTCGTCGTATTTCACCGCGAATTCGATCGCTTCGATGCGGCGGAAATACGTCTCGTCCATTTCGTACCGAAGGCCGGGCGTTTCGCGCGGCGTGCTGCCGTACGCGTCCACGATCGCCTGCATTACCGGCCCCAAAATGTCGACGGTGATGACGCCGAGCCGAATCGCCTCCTCTTTCAAGAACGCCTTCAAATCCGGCAGAACGATCGTATACGCGACGATGCCGCCCTCCGCAGCAGCCTCCTGCAAAATCTCGAAGATATCTTCTTCCCGCCTGAGATGGCCGTACCGTTTCGTGCGGATCGCCTCGGCGCCGAATTGGCGAGCCGCCGCTTGCGCGACGGTTTCCGCCGTTTCGCCGATGCCGTCGGAGCAAATGTAGATGATCGGAGTTTTGCGTACGTTCATATCGTCAATCCTCCTTCGGCGGCGCTTTCCGCCAACACCCTCGTCATATGCGTTTTCGTAATGCGGCCCAGCACGCGCTGCTTTCCGCCTTCGACCGGCTCGACGACCGGCAGGCTGTCCACTTGATGGTGAATCATTTTGCGGGCGGCTTCTAATACCGTATCGTCCGGAGAAGCCGTCACGATGTTCGGGTGGCGCGTCATGACGAGATGGATCGGCATCGTTTGGGCCGAAGCGCCGGTGATCGTCACCTTCAGCAAATCTTTGCGGGAGACGATGCCCTCGAGATGCCCCTCGGCGTCCGCGACGATCAAGGTGCCGACGTTCTCGAGAAACATCGTGACGACCGCGTCGTACACCGAGGCGGCGCCCTGCACGACGACCGGAACGCCTTGAATGTCCCGCACCTTGAGATGCAGGGAAGGCGAAACCGGCCGGCCGCCGTCCTTGAACGCGCTGCCGGCGAAGTAGCCGACCTTCGGCTTCGCGTCCACGTACCCGAGCATGGCCAGGATCGCCAAGTCGGAACGGATCGTCGGCTTGCTGACGCCGAGCTTCTCCGCGATTTGGTCGCCGGTGATCGGCGCGTGTTTGGTTACGATATCGACGATTTCCAATTGCCTAGCGGTCAGTTCGATGCCGTTCACCTCCGGCGAATTCGTTTTTTTCAAACATACCATAAATTCCTCTTTTCGTGCAGGGATCGTAAAGCGCATAAACGGGGGAACGTTCGCGCACCCTTTTCCAAAGAAACGAAGGGAGGTTATCGTACTTTTGAAAAAGGTGATCGCATGGGCGCTGATGGCCGCGATGCTGGCCGTCGCGGCTCCGGCGCCGGCGCAGGCGCAAACGCCGAGCGTCTCCATTCGTCAAGTGTTCCAATCGCTGCATGCGCAGGTAACGTGGAACGATCCCGTCATTCGGGTGACGCGCGGGGCTGATGTCATCGTGTTCCGCGTCGGCTCGAATATCGCATCGAAGAACGGCACGAACATGACGCTGAGCGAGCCGATCCGACTCGCCGGCGGGGCCGCGGTCATTTCGACCGTCGACATTTATCCCGTCGCCCAAAACTGGCGGGGGCTGCAGGACGCCAACGACCGATTGAACGTGTCGGGGACGACGCACACGATCGCCTCGGGCGAAAGCTTGTGGGCGATCTCGCGCAAATACGGAGTGACGGTCGACCAAATCCGGCATTGGAACCATTTGAAGAGCGATCTGCTGCTCGTCGGCGAACGCATTTACGTCGAGGAGCCTTATCTCCCGCATACCGTCGCCTCCGGCGATACGCTGTGGAAAATTTCTCAAGCGTACACGACGACCGTGGCGGCGATCGTTGCCCGAAACGGGCTGCAGTCGTATACGATTTATCCGGGGCAGTCGCTGAAAATTCCGGTGCCCGACGCGATGCGGGCGCAGCCGAGAGACGTCGTGCCGGAGCCGCCGGCGTATAAGGAAGGCGTGTTTCCGTTCATTAACGGCTCGTACCAGCAGTTCGGCGACACGTGGGGAGAATCGCGAAGCTTCGGCGGCGAGCGCGCGCACGAAGGCGTAGACATTATGGCGGACGAAGGGGTGCCGCTATTTAGCGTCACGGACGGCACCATTGTCAGCTACGGCTGGCTGCAGTACGGCGGCTGGCGTCTCAGCATCCGGGCGTCGGACGGATCGACGGCGATGTATTACGCGCATATGGCGGGTTACGCGCCGGGGATTTACAAGGGAGCCAAGGTGAAGAAAGGGCAATTGATCGGCTACAACGGCGCCACCGGGTACGGGGAAGTCGGCACGACCGGCAAATTCGCTGCGCATCTGCACTTCGGCATGTACGATACGTCGAACGGCGGCTGGAAGGCGTTCAATCCGTACCCGTATCTCAAATGGTGGGAGCAGCGATAACGAAGGCCGCACGAAACCGCGCGATAGGAAGCGCGGTTTTTTGCGCTGGTCCGGTTCCGGCGCCGCAAGGCGGGCGGAGGCAGCGGGCGGAGGCAGGAATTCGGGCAAGCGGCGACGAAGGTGTGAGGAAACGTAATCGCGCGCGTAGCGCCGCGGAAGGAGCTGCGAAACACATGGAGCAACGTAGGACGGCATTGATTATAGGAGCCAGCGGAGGGATCGGCTTGGCGGCGGCGCTTGAATTGGCCGGCCGAGGCGTTCGCGTCGCGATCGCCGCGAGGGCGGGCGAACGGCTCGAGCGCGCGGCGTCCGTATTGCGGGACGCGCAGCCGGAAGGCTTAGCGTTCGCCGCGGACGTCGCGGACGCGGACGACCGCCGGATCTTGTTCGAACGCGTCGACGCGGAGCTGGGCCGGCTCGACATCTTGGTGAACAGCGTTCCCGGAGCGGAGCCGGCTTCGTTCCTCGAGCACGGCATTCACCATATCGAAGAAGGCATCCGCAAGAAGCTGCTTCCTTACTTGGACGCCATGAAGCTGGCGTCCGACCGGATGAGGACGAGACGGTGGGGCCGCATCGTCAATGTCGTGGGCAACATGTGGAAGGAGCCGGACCCGCTTCGGTATAACTTCGGCATCGTCAACGCGGCGATCGTCAACGCCTCCAAGGCGGCGGCCTTCGAGTTGGCCCCGTACGGCATCACGGTCAACGGCGTCCACCCCGGAAGCATCTTGACGGATCGGCTTCGCAGCGTATGGGCGGATGCGGCCGAACGGAGAGGGGTAACGGTCGAGACCGTGGCGCAGGGAGCGGCCGCGGGCGTTCCGGCCGGCCGAGTCGGCACCCCGGAAGAAGCGGCGGCGGTCATCGCTTTCCTCGCTTCCGAAGAAGCGGGATACGTGACAGGGCAGCAAATTTCCGTCGACGGGGGCTCGATGCGCAGTATGTAATAGGGAGAGAGCAGCCCTTAAGGCTGCTCCCACTCGAATTGAATCATCGCGGCAGCCGCTTTCGCGCGGGCCTCCGCCTCCTCGGCGCTGTCTCCGACGGCGATAACGCAGCCGTATCGATCGGCCATCGAGCGCGGCGGATGGAGCGGCCGTCCGGCGACGTCGCGCATGAACGCTTCCTCGACGCCCGGCGCCTGCCGCGCCTCCTCCACGCCTTGAACCGCGCGGCATCGTCCCGCGCGGTCCGCCGTCACGTAGCGGGCGTAGGCGAAGCGGTCCCGCGTCGGCTGCACGTCCGGCTCTTCGCCGAGCCACATGCGAAGCGTCGCTGCGGCCGTATCGACGCCGGTCGCAATGTGGATGAACCGGTTCATGAAGCCTCCCGAGAGGCGCGAATTGATTTCGACGAGCTTCCACGTTCCGCGAACGAAGCGCAGCTCGAGATGGCAGGAACCGGTCCTCAGGCCGATCCGTTCCACGATCGCGGCCGCCGCTTCTTCGAGCGACCGGAACGACGGCGAGGCGCGGTCTCGCACGATGCTGTAGCCTTTGACGATAAATTTGCCGCCCTCGTACTCCACATCCTGCCGAATGACGGCGACGAGATGAGCCGCCCCTTCGTACACGAGAACCTCGGTCAAATATTGCGGTCCGTCCAAATACTCTTCCACGAGCGCCGGCGCCGCCTTCGAGGGGGACAGCCGGTTCGCCGCCTGCGCCAATTCGGCGGAGTCGGTCGCGAAGTATACGTCCTTGGAGCCTCCCGAGTTCGGGCGCTTCAGGATGAGCGGCAAGCGAGCTTCGAGCTCGCCGAGCGCGGACGGATGATTGTCCGTGAGAATCGCATAATAAGGATTATTAGGCATGCCTTCGAGCCGCTTTCGAACCGCGGCTTTATCGCGCATGCGCCGGTACGCCGCCGTCGTGAACGCGCCGACCCCCAGCGCATCGTTCAGCAGGCAGGCGGTATAGACATGCCGCTCCGAGAAGCTGACGACGGCAGCCACGTCGATGCCCGCCGCGCGGAGCCGCTCGATTTCGGCCGCTCCGTCCCGGAACCTCAGCGGCTTGACGTACCGGACGGATGCGGCTTCGGGGATGGCGGCGGCGCTGCGGGGGAGCGCAGGGTTGGTCGTCAGCACGTGGACGGCATACCCCATGCTCGCAGCCGCGGCAAGCGCGTCGCGGCTCCCGCCCTGGATTTCCATCCCGAGAAACAAAATCGCTTTCACTCGTACCTCCCCCTGAAGAAGACCCGCAGCCGCTTCGTGTCCAAAACCGGCTGGAATTTGTTTTTGAAGGCGCGCAATCCGCCCGAGACGCCGGCGTCGTGGCCGAGATTGATCAGCTCCGCGTCCGGATGAAGCCGGTGCACCTCTTTAGCGATTTCGATATACATGACGGACGACGCACCGGGGAACCGCTTGCGATATTTCAGCCAGGTGAACCAGCCCTGCCCGTTGGGCGAAATGCCGCAGATGCCCGCGGCGGCGATCGTTCCGCCGACGTCGAGCACGAGCACCGATTGCCCGAGAGGCGCGGCATGATTCAGCAAATTATTGAAAAAGACGTCGTCCCATACCTTTGTATATTTAGCTCCGGCCGACTCGTTCCACTCCCGTTTCAGCTCCAGCAGCGCGTCTCGGTCCCGTTCCTCCGCGCGCCGGACGCGCGCCTCCGGGAATTCGTGTTCGAATCGGCGGAGAGCGTAGCGAACGGGGCGGAATTCGCTGCCCGGCAGCGTCAGCAGCTCGCGCACGGAGGCATGCCGTTCCATGCCGTCCAGCACGACGCACCGGAAATAGTTCCGAAATACGCGGGACCGCGACAAGAAGGCGTATTGCAAGTCATCGATGACGCGTACCCTTGTGCGGGTGTTCTTAGAGCGATTCCACTCGCGGCAGAACGACATCGCCTTCAACAGGACGCCGGCCACATGGTCCGGAGAGCCCGGCCCGAGCGGCAGGATCGGCAGATGCAGCGTATCGTACCGGCGATGATATTTGAACAGCGCAAGCATGCCGTCGATTTCCTTCCACAGCACGACGGAGCCCGGCCCCGGATTGCCCCAGATATAAGCGAAATTCGAGGAGAACACGGTGATCGGATAGTCGGAGGCGGCCGCGTATGCATCGTACATGCCGCGTTCCTCCAGCTCGAGCCGCCGGAACGTCCAATCCCCGAGCGTGACGGTTTGCGCATCGGCACCCAAAGCCGGCACCCCCCATAGATTCATAGTCAACTTCATAAATATAGTAAGAGCCGAGCCGTCGCTCTGCTTGGACGAACGACGCGGCGCTGGAGCGGATTTCCGGGTGCTGCCAACATTTCGAACGGGATGACGACAAGCAAGCGCTGCTCGGCCAGAAAATAAGCTGCTCCGAATTGCGCGCGTCATTTCCGAATAAACGATACTCCCCCGTTTCCGAGGCGGAACGGGTTTTTTTTGTGCGTTTGTCCGCGGGTATTCATCCATTCCGCCGCCCCTCCGCCGTCATCTAATGAAGGAGCGAAGGAGTTGATGCTGCGCCATGCCCGCCAATCTGAAGATTGTCGTAGACGACGGCGATGTGAATCGGTTGACGATCAGCCCCGCGATCGGCGGGCCGCACCCGGAATGGATCGTCGTCAGCTTCGGAGTGAAAACAATGTCGTGCCGCGTACGCTGGACGGACGCAAACCTGTTCGACGGCGGCGACATCGTTTGCCGGTTGCCCGCCGACGTGCAAGCGTATTTAAAAATACCGTTAGACCTTTCGTATCCATACCGTTGGGACGGCAAAACGCTGACGATCGGCCCGACGATCGGCTTGTTGTTCGGCCGGAATGCCGGAAACTATACTTCAGAATTCATGGAAAAGCACTACGCCGATCGGATGCTGGCGTATCCCGAGTTCGGCGGCTTGGTGGTGGCGTATTCGATCAATGCCGTCGATTGGACGACGCAGACCGTCACAGGGTTGTATTATCACCCGGTTAAGAAGCGATGGGTTGCCTGCCGGACGACGCTGCCCAAGGTGACGTACAGGCGGCATATCGGGCAGCCGAACATCAAAGCGTTCCGCGAGGCGGTGGTCCGCTCCGGCGGCATCATGTTCAACACTGCCCGGTTTTCGAAATGGGAAATGCACCGCATCGTCGGCGACAACCCCATCCTCCGGCAATACATTCCTCCTACGATCCGTGTGAAAAACGCCGACCGGCTGTATCAATTCCTGAAGCAGCACGGCTCCGTCATCATCAAGCCCGTGTTCAGCTCGAGAGGGAAGGGCATCGCGACGCTTCGACGGCTGGATGATGGCATTCGGATCATCGAATATTCGGTCGAGCGGCGCGTCGGGCGGCTCGTCGAGCCGGAGAAGCTGGGCGAATGGCTGGAGGCCGCGTACGGAAGGGCGAGGCGAAAGCCGATCGCGCAAAAGCTCATTCCGATCGCCACCGTCGGCGGCGCCGTATTCGACATTCGCGTCGTCATGCAGCGCAACGTCCGGGGCGAATGGGCGAGCTCCGGCATCGAATGCCGGGTGGCGGCGACGAATAAGGAGATTTCGAACCTGGCCGCAGGAGGCCGGGCGGCGGCGATCGAGGATGCGTTTCGCCGCATGGATGCGCCGGTCGGCGACGTTGCGAAGCTTCAGGAGGAGATCGCGTATTTTTGCCGGCAATTCTGCTTCTGGATGGATCAACTGGAAGGCCATCGGTTCGTGGAATACGGCATCGACCTCGCGGTGGACCGAAACGGCAAGCTGTGGTTTATCGAAGCGAATTTCCGCCCAGGCTACCAGGGCTTTCGCACGTTCGACGAAGCGGCGTTCCGCCGCATCTCGGCGCAGCCGCTTCGGTATGCGGCCGCGGTGCAGGGGTTTGCCGTGACATCGCCGGATCAGGATTGAGCGAGAGGGGGAGAGGACGATTCGCATTCGGTGGAACGATACGTCGGATTTAGAAGTGCGGGTACCCGCTTCATGGCTTCGGGAGAGCGGATGGGCGGAGCACCGGACGATATTCGTCAAGTTCGGCGCCTGGGAGACCGCATGCCGGGTGCGCGCGGGCGGCGGGGCGGACGACGCGGATGAACTGTGGCTGCCCAAGGCCGTTCTCGGCGGCGTCCGCCTCCCCGAAGGGCTGCGGCTCGAAGCGCGCCGCGGCGCGGACCGGCTGGACATCGGCCCCGTCGTCGGGCTGCTCGCTTCGTTCCGGGACCGGGACATGACCGACGCGGCGCTGGAGCGCTGGCTCCCGTACGTCGGGGAATACGCGAAGATCGGCGGCTTGATCGTCGCGTTCAGTTTGGAGGGCATGATAGACGATGAGCGGAAGGCGATCGGCTGCGCGTACGACCCGGTCTCGGGCGGCTGGGTGCGGGGCGTGTACCCGCTGCCTGCCGCTTTGTACTTGCGCCGAGCCAAAATCGGCATGTACGCGCATCGCCGGCTTTACAAGCTGTTCGGCAGGCGGTTTTTCAACGCGTACGCCTTCTCGAAATGGGAGATGTACTGCTGGCTGCGCGATTCTTCCGTCGGCCGCTTCCTGCCGGAGACGGCGCCGCTCGGCGACGAACGACAGGCGGAGGCGCTGTTCGAGAAGTACGGCAAACTGTTCCTAAAGCACACGACCGGTTTCCGGGGCGTCGGCATCTATACGGCGGAGCGGCGAGGGGACGGCGTCGCGCTCTCGACCGGCTCCGGCGAGGAGTGGACGACGCGGACGCTGCCGGATTGGGGCGAGACGTACCGAACGCTGCTCGCGGAGGTCGACGCGAACGCGTATCTCGCGCAGCAGGCCGTTCCGCTGGCGAAGCTGAACGACCGGGTCATGGATTTTCGCGTCGTCGCGCAGAAGGACGAAGCCGGCGAATGGCGGGCCCAGGCGCTTATCGCCAGGTCCGGGCCGGCCGGGAGCCGCGTGAGCAACGTATCCCGCGGCGGGGCGGCGCAGCCCGCGTTGACGGCGCTGGAGACGTACATCGGCGACCGCCACGCGGCCCGGCGCGCCTGCGAAGACTTCGCGGAGCTGGCGCTGGCCGCCGCCGCGGAGACGGAACGGCGCAGCGGGTTCCATTACGGCAATTTCGGGATGGACATCGCGCTCGACCGGTTCGGCTCGCTGTGGCTCTTGGAAATCAACAATGTGTACCCGGATCCGACGATCGCGCTCGACGCGAACGAGCCGGAGCTGTTCGCGAAGATCATGGCGGCTCCGCTTCGGTACGCAAGGACGTTGTCGGGCTTCGGCCCCTCGAGCATACCGTAGGCATTCGCCGCGGTATGCTTTTTTTTTACGATTCGCCTTCCGCGTCGCCCCGTTGGCGGCGGTGCTCGATCCCCCAAGCGCACATGGCGGACAAGACCGGGTCGAGCGACCGCCCGTACGCGCTGATCGAATATTCCACTTTCGGAGGGACCTCCGGGTACGAGCGCCTTTCGATCAGGCCGTCGTCCTCCAATTCCCGCAGCTGGCTCGCCAGCATGCCGTGCGTCACTTCCGGCATTCGCCGCCTCAGCTCGCCGAACCGCATCGTCCCTTCGCGCAGCAAGAAGTGAAGGATCAGCGGCTTCCATTTGCCGCCGATCGCGCGGAGGGTCGCCGCGATCCCGTTCGTGTCCAACGTATTTCCGCCCGTCGAAGGCATGCTCGTTCCTCCCGCAGTCCTCAAATTTCGCCGATCGATCCTAGCGTGCTTCTATTATGACAAACTTCCCGGAAGCCGGATACGGCCGAAAAGTACGTTTTTTCGTACTCGGTACGAAAAAAGAGCGTACTTCCGCGGGGTCCCGGACTGCCGCATAATCGAACCGTACGTACGATTCGACAAAACGGAGAGGGGTTTCGCAAGTGAACCATATCGGAAGAACGAACGCCAAGGCCGCGCTGACGCTGCTGTGCACGGCTCAAATGATGATTTTAACGGATACGTCCATCGTGCACGTCGCGCTGCCGTCGATCGGGGACGCGCTGGGCGCGTCGGCCGCGGAGCTGCAGTGGGTCGTTACCGCGTACACGCTGCTTTTCGGAGGGTGCATGCTGATCGGCGGACGGGCGGGGGATTTGCTCGGCATGAGGCGCATGCTGATGGCCGGGATGACGGTATTCACGCTCGCGTCCATGCTCGGCGGGTGGGCGCAGTCGGAGGCGACGCTGATCGCGGCTCGCGCGCTGCAGGGACTCGGGGCCGCGCTGCTGGCGCCGTCCGTCGTGTCGCTCGCTTCGGTTTTGTTTCCCGAAGGCCCGGAACGCTATCGGGCGCTCGGCGCGATCGGCGCCGTCAACGCCGTCGGATTTTCGCTCGGACTCCTGCTTGGCGGCTCGCTGACGGAGGCGTTCGGCTGGCCGTCCGTCTTCTTCGTCAACGTGCCGTTCGGCATCGCGTTCCTCGCCTTGGCGCCCCGTCTCCTGCCGGACAACCCCGTTCGGCGGCAGCCACTGGACGTCCAGGGGGCGGCGGCGGCGACGGCCGGCCTGACGATGTTCGTCCTCGCGTTCTCGCTCGCGGATGCGCATGGGCTCTTGTCCGCCCCCGTCGGGCTGCTGTTGGCGGGCGCGGCGGGGCTGCTGGCCTTGTTCGTTCGCATCGAGCGGCGGGCGGATTACCCGATGGTACCGCTGCGGCTGTTCGGCAACCGGGGACTCGTCGGGGCGAACGCGGCTACCGTCGTGTTCGGCGCGGTGATCGCCCCCATGTTTTTCTTTCTCACCTTCTATTTGCAGAACGTGCTCGGCTTCGACTCGCTGTCGACGGGGCTTGCGTTCCTGCCCCATAGCCTGCTCGTTTGGATCGCGACCGGCATCGCGTCGAAGGCGGTGGCGCGGCACGGCGCGCGGCGCGTATTGCTGTGCGGCATGACGGCGTTCGGCATGGGGTTCGCGTGGCTGACGTTCATTACGCCGGAACGGGGGTACTGGACCGCGGTGCTGCCGGGGACGCTGCTCGTCGGGCTGGGCGTCGCGACCGTCGTCGTGGCCGGCGTCATCGCGGCGACGTCGGACGTCGGACAACAGGAGCAGGGGCTCGCGTCCGGCTTGTGGAATACGGCGATCCCCGTCGGCTCCTCGATCGGCATGGCCGCGTCGTCGCTGGCGGTCGAGCTGCGCGTCGAACGGCTCGCGGCGCAGGCCGAGCCGGCGCTCGCTTACGTCGAAGGCATTCGCGCGTCCTTCTTCCTTGCGCTCGTATTCGTTGCGATCGGTTTCGTCAGCGTATATGCGCTCATGAACCGGACGAAACGCGAAACGGCGAAGGCCGCGAAGCGCGGCGCCTCCGCCGTTCCGTAATGGTCGTTATTCAGGCGCGCAGCCGCGCGCCTTCCTTCACCCACCGGGCGATTTCGACAGTACGGCGAGCTTGGTGGCGGACCGCCTCCTGCACGTCGCTCGTCATATTTCCGTTCTGGTCGACCGTGGCGCTGACGCCGTACGGGTTGCCGCCGGCGGCGAACATCGAGCCGTCCGTATAGCCCGGAGCGGCGACGATCGCTCCCCAGTGGTACATCGACGTATACAGCGATAAGATCGTGGCTTCTTGGCCGCCGTGCGCGTTTTGCGCGGACGTCATCGCGCTGACGACTTTGTTGACGGTTTTCCCGCGGAACCATAAGCCGCCCGTCGTGTCCAAAAACTGCTTCATCTGCGCGGGCATGTTGCCGAAGCGCGTCGGCACGCTGAATAGGATTGCGTCCGCCCATTCGATATCGGCCAAAGCGACTTCGGGCACCGACGCGGTTTCTTCAAGATGCGCCTTCCAAGCGTGATTCGCTTCGATGACGGAGGGCGGCGCGAGCTCGGGCACCTTCAGCACTTTCGCTTCGGCCCCTGCGGCCTTCGCGGCTTCGGCGGCCCAACGGGCCATGCGGTAATTCGTTCCGGTGGAGCTGTAATAAATAACTGCAACATTGACGTTCGACATGAACTGTCACCTCGGCATAGGAATTGTAGTGCACATGAGGTATTATGAGGGGAGACGCAGCGGGTGAATAGTACGCACTTTAACGTGGGATAGTCACCTGCAGGTAACTATCGGAAGGAGAGCGGGAGCGATGGAACGAACGGAGCAGTGCGCGGGCGCCAAATCCGCCCTTGAAATGATCGGCGGCAAATGGAAGCCGCCGATCTTGTTTTTGTTGTCGCAGCGGGGGACGATTCGGTTCAACGAGCTGCTGCGCTCGATTCCGAACGTGACGCAGAAAATATTGACCGAAAATTTGCGGGAGCTGGAGGAGCACGGTCTCGTGACGCGCCGGGTGTACCCGGAGGTCCCGCCGCGCGTGGAATACGCGCTGACGGAATACGGGCGGAGCGCCGTTCCGATCGTCAATTCGCTCCAGCAATGGGGAAGTATGCATCGATCGAACCGGGAAGCGAAGTAAGCGCGCCCGCAGCGCCGATGAACGAAAGAGAGCAGACGGATCCCGTCTGCTCTCTTTCGTTCGTTCAGGGCCGGCCGACCGTTCTGCGGACGAGCTCGGTCCGATTTTTGACGCCGAGCTTTTGGAAGACGGCGGTGAGATGCTTCTTCACAGTAATTTCGCTGACGAACAGCCGCTTCGCCACCTCCGCGTTCGTCAGCCCGCGGCCGACCAGCGCGACGATTTCCGCTTCCCGCTCGGTGAGCTCGGGCAGAGGAGGCGCGTCCGGGGAGGCTTCCTCGCCGCCCGCGAGCTCCGTCAGCCCGAGCTGCTGGGCCATCTTGCGCAAATAGCGATGCAGCCGCTGTCCGCGCGTATCGAGGTAGTACGTATGCGCCGGCGTCCGGCCGTCATAGTCGTAGTGGACCACTTCGGAGACGTCGCAGCCGAGCCGCCGGTGCACCTCGTGGAAGAAGGGATGCGGCGGGGGCGAGCCCGCGACGAACCCGCCGGTCAGCATCTGCGTGATGAAAAACAGGCCGGCGTCGGCGCGCAGCGTCCAATCCCCGAAGTCGAGCACGTCGATGCCGTACACGAACAAGCCGTAGTCGATCTCGTCGGCCGCTCGCATATCTTCCAGCTGCTGCGGGTCGAGGCCGCGAAAGAACGCCGAGGACAACGGTTTGTTCAGCAAAAAATCCAGCGTTCTCCCGTTGATCGGGATGATGACGGAAAGGCCCGCCGCCTCGCCGGACGGCCGCCGCAGCAGGCGAATCTGCGCGCCGGGCAGCCTTCGCAGCTCCTCGAAATGAAGATGCTTGACCGGAAACAAGCTTTGCTCCGCCGTAATGACGAATTCCTTCGTCAGCCCCGTCTCCGGATCGGGGTACGGAATGCGCGCCTCCCGCGCATGCGCCTTGCGGCGCGCCAAGTACGCCTCCGCTTCCTCCGCGTTCGCTTCGTCGACCGTTTCCCAATAATGCGGGGAAGACGTCTGGTAGAAGAAATCGCGAATCAATTGGTCGCCGAAGTAATAGAACGCCTCGCACGCTTCCCAGCTCGCGTCGTGCGTCGTGCCCGCGCGGCGCGCGGCGCGGCGGTAAAATAGCGTCACGCATCGTCTCCATAACGAGGCGTACAGCTCCGGCGTACGCGCGCGCAAATCTTCGGCGACGACGGAGCGGACGAGGTCGTGCAGCATCCATCCGCGTTCCAGCCTGCGAACGAACGACACTTCGGTCAGCGCTCGAAATTGTTCGTTCGTCACCGGCCGGTCCAAAATATGCGCGAGCAAATCTTGATTGAAGTGGCGCAGGACGGAGGCGGCTTCGACGAGCGGGCGCAGCTCGGGATCCACTTCTTTCATCCAATCGCTGGCGTCGAGCGGCAGGGCGTCCAGCGAAGGGAGCGGTCCCGCCTCGTGCGTCGCCGCCGCGTACGACGCGAGCGACAGCGAGAGCGGATGCCCCTTCGTTTTGTTCCAGATGAGCCGCGTCCATTCCTCGCTGCGGACGTCGTGCAGGCGCAAATACGTTTCGACGTCCTCGTACGTCAGTTCGGCGAGCGGAACCCATGCGATCAAGTTTCTCCACGCCGGGGATTGCTTCCAGGCGCCGTCCAGCGGAAATCGGCCCGCGAACGCGAACAGCACGTTCGGATGGAGCTGCGGAATCCACTGTTCCCGGATCCAGCGATCGAGCGCGCCCATTTCCTCGTACGTGTCGAACGCGACGCATACGCGGCGCTTCGCGGCGGCGGCGTTGATCGCCCGCGCGGCTTCCGCGGGGGAGGGCTCCGCCGCTTCGAACGGATCTCGGTCCTGCAGCAGCTGCAGCGCTCTCGCGGACAGCGCCTGAGGCGTATGCAGGAAGTCGCGGCTGTCGAGCAGGAGAAATAAAGCGCCGCTTTCCGCCGCGATGCGGCGGAACTCGTCGAGCAGGAAGCTCTTGCCCATGCCGCCGATGCCGTACAGATGGATGATCCGTTTGTCGGGGACCTCCCCTTCGAGCATGCGCCGAAACAGCGCCGTTTCTCGCCGCCTGCCGACCATGAACTTGCGTTCGTAACTTTGGATGTCGAATTCGTTCGCGTGTTTCGATCGTTCCACCGCTCTTCCCACCTTGCGACGCTTTTATACAAAAGTATAGGGTCAGTGTATATTATAGGATAATTTATCCACCTCCGACAGGGTGTTATCTTCAAGAGGCTGATAGCAAGCAATGCTAACAAGCCAAAACGGAGGAGGATGACTGCGTTGAAACCATTCGCGAGAAGAGACGAGACGAATACGTTCTTCGCATTAGGGACGAGAGCGACGTTCTTGCTGGAAGGGAAGGATACCGGCGGCCGGTTTTCGTTGATCGAGTTCCTGCTGGTGAGGGGCGCGGATACGCCGCCGCACACGCACGGGAACGAGGATGAGCACTACTACGTCTTGGAGGGGGACATCTCCGTCCAAGTCGGCGGCGAGACGATCGAAGCGACGCCCGGGACGTACGTATTTCTGCCGCGCGGAGTGAAGCATGCGTACCATGTGCGGTCGGATCGCGCGAGGCTGCTCGTCGGCGTATATCCGGCCGGGTTCGAGCAATTTTTCCGTCAGGCGGGAGAGCCGGTCGCGCCGGACTTTATTCCGCCGGCGCCGGAGGGACCGCCTTCGGCAGAGCAGGTTCGCGGCTTAATCGAAGCGGCGGCCAAGTACGGCATCGTATTTTAATCGAAAAACGAAGAGAAAGCGGGAGAGAAGGACATGAGGAAAACGATGATGGCGGCGGCGGTGTTGACGGCGCTTTGGAGCGGCAGCGCATCCGCGCACGGCGTTCCGGCGCCGGCCGCGGCGGCGAAGTACGCCGAACTTACGGTACTGGTGAACGGCGTGGAGGTGCGATCCGAGGCGAACCATATGGCGAACGGCAAAATGTACGTGTCTCTGGACGCGTTCGCGGCGTTGTTCGACATGCCGTACACGTTGTCGGCGGACGGGAAGCAGGCGACGTTGGGCGGCAAGACGATTTCCGGCATTCGGAAAAATCAAGGCGCGGCGACCGCATGGATCCGCGATTTGGCGGCGGCCGTCGGCGCTCAGCAGGTGACGCACGACGCGGCCCGGAACGAGATTTACGTGCTGGCGCTCCCGGCGGGGGCGATCCAAGTTTCGGGCACGGTGCCGGCGATGGGCGAGCATTGGGGGGACCCGCAGTCGGGCGAGCTGCCCGTCGGGCCGTACTACGGCGTGCACGAAGGCCGATTAGTGTTTTTGGAGTACATGTTCGACCTGGAAGATCTGAGGCAAGGGGACAATTGGGTCAACCTGAAGGGCATGAAGGGCGTTCCGTCCCCGGAGGTTGTGCAGGTCGATGTCGAATATCAGCCCGTCGGCCATCCGGGACTAGAAGTGCCGCATTACGACGTGCATTTGTATTTCGTCTCGGACGAGGAACAGCAGAAGATTCAATAACTCGACTCGTCGGTTCGGAAGGAGGTGCGCCGTCATGCTGTGGTGGGATGCGTTGGTCGCCGTTCACGTGCTGGCGGCCGTCGTCGGCATCGGGCCGACGTTCGCGTATCATCTGTTATTGCACAAAGGCCAAGAGGGAAGGCAGCTGCTGGATTCGCTCGAGCTTATGAAAACGTTGGACGCGTTCCCGAAGGTCGCCGGGCCGGCGGCCGTGCTGAGCGGCATCGCGCTGGCCGCGTTTTACGATTACGGCGGATTTCGGCAGCTATGGCTGACCGGATCGCTCGCGCTGTTCGCCGCGATTCAGATCATCGTCATCGGAGCGGCGAGGGCGCCCTCGAAAGTGCTGTACGATTGGCGCGAAGAAGCGCTGTCGCAGCTGGAGCCCGCAGTGCCGGCGGGCGTCGAGGCGGCCGTCGGAAAGCTGAGGTATCTTTTTTGGCTCGTGCACGCGCTGACCGTCGCGCTGCTGCTGTTGATGATTTGGAAGCCTGCAGTGCCGTTATGGTAGACCGCTTCGATAAGCCTGCGCTTTGCGCGGGCTTATCGTCGTTTGCACAGAAAATAGTATCTATGAAAAGGGAAAAAATAGTATACTAGTTCTGGATGCCGCTTACACACGACTGGGGTGGAACCTTGAATGGGTCACACGAACAACGCGATTTTGCACTTCCTTAGAAGCTACAAGCTGAACAAAGAAGTCGTCGAAAAACTATCGGAATTATCCCCGGTCGAGGCGAAGAAGACAGACAACGTCACTTTGCTGATGGAAGCTTTGAAATTAAATAAGGAAATTAGCGACGGCCATTTGAAAACGCTAGAGGTTAAGCGGGAGCTGGGGAAGTTTTGCCGCGACCTGGAAGCGGAAATGGAAGACGCGCACGTCGCCATCATGTTCTGGAGCAAGGAAGAAAACACGTTCTACCACGGGGCGGGACCTTCCGTGCCGATTGAATTCTATAGCATTTTCTCGCTTTACAAAGGGAAATTCGACGAGACTTTCTCTAGCTGCGGCGTCGCCTGCAACACCGGCAAGCTCGCGGTGACGAGCTTCGAGACGTCCGACTGCTGGGAAGGGGTCCGGGAATTTGCCGTCGTCACGCTCCTCGGCTACCGCAGCGTATGGTCGTATCCGTTCCGCGACAGCGTGACCGGCAGCATCGTCGGCACGTTCGCCGTCATGTCGCCGCAATCGCAGCGGGTACCGACGCAGGCGGAGATCGATCTGCTCGACACGCGCGTAAAGCATTACTCCGATGAAATCCGGTTTATCTCCGAACAATTGAAGAAGAGGAACCCGGCGATTGTAGATTTTTAAGGTGGTAGATGGAATGAATTTTGGCGTTCGTTTGAAAGAATTAAGAAAAGAACTCGGCATGACGCTGGAAGAGGCGGCGGGCAAGCTGGGCGTCAGCATTCCCGCTTTGTCGGGCTGGGAGCAGGGGCATCGGCGCCCGAACATCGAAATGATGAAGCAGCTGACGGCGCTGTACGGGACGAGCGCGGACTATATTCTCGGTTTGACGGAGGACCGAGAGCCGAAACCGCTGACGATGAACGCGAAGGAAATTTTGATGAGAAAGGGCCTTCACTGGGACGGTCAGCCCCTGAGCGACGAAGAGCTGCGCACGATGCGGGTGCTGCTCGAATACGTGCTGAACGAAAAAAAGAAGGATAACGCGAACGCAGACGAGCGCAAAGCGCAGGGGGAGTGACCGCACTCTCTCTTTTTTTTTCGGGCAGGCGGCGAAGAAAAACATTCGCGGTTGCGATTGAACTTTGTACAAAGTTGTGACAAAATATGGTTGCCTCCATTGCCCGGCAGGGAACGGATTTCGATGAACAGAGGAGGGACCAGCCATCTTTCATGTACAACGGGGGAATATTCATAAAAGCGTTCCGGAACGGGACGAGTATGCTTCCGATCGATTAGCGGCCGTTGGGCGCATCGCCGCGGGCATCGCTCACGAGGTGCGCAATCCGCTGACCGCCGTGAAGGGATTTCTCCAATTGCTCAAGAGGGAGCGGCCGCATCCTTACTTAGACATCGCGTTCGACGAACTGGAGGTCGCGCTGAACACGATGCAAAATCTTCTCAACGTCTCCAAACCGGACGCCGCGGACGAGCCTTCGACGACCGTCCGCATCGCTCAGGAATTGGAGTCGCTGCTGTTTTTATTTCAGGACCAGATGTATCGCGTCTCCTTGGAAAAACAGTTTCTCGACAAAGACGCTTGCGTGCTCGGCAAGAAGGGCCAGCTTCGACGGGCGTTGTTTAATTTGCTGAAGAACGCCTTCGAATCGATTCCCGGCTCCGGGACGATTACCGTGAGGCAGTGGGTCGAAGGCGAGCACGCGGCCGTCTCGATCGCGGATTCGGGCGTGGGCATTCCGAAGGACAAGCTGCGCATGCTGGGCACCCCGTTCTTTACGTCGAAGGGGTCCGGGACCGGGCTTGGTCTCACCCAAGTGTATGCGGCGATTTACGAGCATGGGGGTTCGGTTCAGGTGGACAGCGAGGTCGGCCGGGGGACGACGTTCACGGTGCGGCTGCCGCTGCAGCGGGGGAGCGAAGCCGCGGCGGACGCGCCGCCGCAGGCGCATCGCGCCGGCCGAAGCTTCGCCGAATTCGTCGCTGCGCAGGAGAGCGACATACGAGAGCGGGCCGAGAGGCTGTTCGCCGCCGAAGGCGTGCGCGGCGATCGGGACGCCTCGATCCGCGCGGCGCTGCGCGCGTTGCGCGCACTGGCCGGGGAAGAGCAAAGCTTGGCCGCGTCCGTCGCCCGCGAACATGGCCGCGAGCGGTCGGCGGCCGGCGTTACGATTCGCGAAAGCTTGGCGTGGTTCCGCTGGATGCGGAAGGTGGCCGTGGACGCCCTTCAGCAGTACGGGGCGGAAGCGGCGATGTCCTCGCAGCAGTTGTCCGGCTTCGAGCGCCAGCTTCATTTTCGATTGGACGGTTACATGGAACGCTTTTATGAAGGGTTCGAAGAGCGCGCAGGGACGAGCGCGGTCGTTCTGGGGCCGGACGTTCGCGGCGGATTCGGGGGAGCGCCGTTCGTCCCGGCGCACGCGGCAGCGCCCGGCCGCCGGTACGATGAGCGGCTGCCTTCGTGCGCGCCGCACCAAGACGGGTAATATCGAACCGTACGCGAGGGAAGGCGACGGCCCATCGGGCGCGTCGTCTTTTTTCTAATATGGCAGAATAGTTAGGTTAGCTATATAATATAAAATAATGGAAAGGAGGCGGTCCGTTGGATTCCCATGTAGAACAATTCGTCGCTGCGCTGCAAACGGTTAACCGGCATTTGCGCTCGACCGCGTTCGATTCGAACCGGCTGCCCGTAACGAAGGTGCAGTGGCTGCTGCTGCGGGCGCTCCACCGGCGGAAGCGGATGACGATCGGCCAATTGGCGGAGCATTTGGCCGTCCGCGCCAGCACGATGTCGCAAATGCTGGACCGGCTGGAGAAAGCGGGGCTCGTGGCGCGGAAGCAGGATGAATCCGACGCGCGCGTCAAGCTGATCACGCTGACGCCCGCCGGGGAAGGCGTTATCGAGCAGGGGGAAGGCGCCTGGAGGGATTCGCTGGCGGAGCCGTTCGCGCATCTGAGCGAGGAGGAGAAAGCGGCCTTAGTGAAGTTGATGAAGCGGCTCGCCGAGCATCTGCCGGGGAAAGGGGAGTGGGACCGATGCCCGCCGCCAAATACGTAAGAAAGTATTGGAGAGGTTTTCTGCTCGCCATCGTGTTCTTGTCGCTCGAATCCGCGGCCGATTTGTTCATGCCGACGATGCTGGCGGATATGATCGACCGGGGCGTCGCGAACGGCGATATGGACTACGTGCTTCGCACCGGCGCTCTGATGCTGCTCATTACGCTCGGCGGCGCCGTGGCCGCGAGCTTCCGCAATATTATCGCCGTCCACGTCTCGCAGCGGTTCGGCGCGGAGCTTCGTTCCGATTTATTTCGAAAAATTCAATCGCTCTCGTTCGAACATATCGATAAATTTGAAAGGGCTTCCCTCATTACGCGGATGACGAACGACATTACGCTCGTGCAAAACTTCGTCGGCGGCCTTATGCGCATTTTCGTCAAAGCGCCGCTGCTCGGCCTCGGCGCGCTCGTGCTGGCGATTCGGCTGAACCCGGAGCTGTCGCTCATCTTCGCCGTCGTCGTGCCGATCGTCGCCGCGCTCGTGGCGCTCAATATGAAAATCGGCTTCGTCCGGTTTCTGAAGGTGCAGGAAACGCTGGACAAGGTGAACGGCGCCGTCCGGGAATATTTGGCGGGCGTTCGCGTCGTGAAGGCGTTCAACCGGTTCGACTTCGAGGTCGACAAATTCGGCCGAAGCAACGAGGAGCAGTTCGACAGCTCGGTGCGCGCGATGCGCGCGATGGCGGTGTTCCAGCCCGCGATCATGCTGGTCGTTAATTTGGGCGTCGTCGCCATATTGTGGATCGGCGGACTTTGGGCGCAGCCGGGAGGCGCCGGCGGCGCCGGCGGCACGCAGGTCGGCGAGCTGGTCGCGTTCATTAACTACATGACGCAGATTTTGTTCTCGCTCATGATGGTGTCGATGGTCTTCAACATGTTCATTCGGGCGCGGGCGTCCGCGAAGCGCATCGGCGAAGTGTTCGCGCAGCGGGACGACTTGACGTGGAAGCCGGAGGGGGCTTTGCCGGAGGCGGTGGAGGGGCGCGTCGCGTTCGAGAACGTCACCTTCTCCTACGGCGATCCGTCCGCGCCTCCGGCGCTGAAGCGGGTGTCGTTCGCGTGCGAACCGGGGGAGACGGTCGGCATTATCGGCTCCACCGGCTCGGGCAAATCGACGCTCGTCCATTTGATCCCTCGCTTTTACGACGCGACGGAGGGCGTCGTCCGCATCGACGGCATCGACGTGCGGGACGTCGATCCGGCGGAGCTGCGGAAGCGCATCGCGATCGTGCCGCAGAAGAGCGTGCTGTTCACCGGCACGATCGAAGACAATATCCGCTGGGGCAGCGAGGAGGCGACGGACGAGGACGTCGCGCTGGCCGCCCGGATGGCCGAGGCGCACGAATTCATCGAGCGGCTGCCGGAAGGCTACCGGTCGCGGCTCGGGCAGCGCGGCGTCAATTTGTCCGGCGGGCAGAAGCAGCGGCTGTCGATCGCGCGGGCGCTCGTGCGGAAGCCTCGCATCTTGATTTTGGACGACTGCACGAGCGCCGTCGATACGGAGACGGAAGCGAACATCAAAGCGTCGCTGAAGCGCTACGCGCAAGGCCTGACCTGCCTCATCATCGCCCAGCGCATCTCGTCGGTGATGGACGCGGATCGCATCGTCGTCATGGATCTCGGCGAAATCGTCGGCGTCGGCACGCACGATTCGCTGCTCGCCGAATGCCGCGTGTACCGCGAAATTTACGAATCGCAATTCGGGAAGGAGGCGGCGTACCATGTCCGCAGCCGATGAACGCAAAGAACGGCTCGCTCCGCTGCCGATGCCGCTGCCGGGCCGGCCGGGCGGATTCGGACCGCCGGGAGGGCCGCCGGGTCGGCCGGTCGTGAAGCCGAAGGACTTCCGCGCGACGATGAAGCGGCTGTGGAGCTTCTTCGGCGGGGAACGCCGGGGCCTTGCGGTCGTCGCCGCGTTCGTTATGCTCGGCGCGGGCCTCTCGGTCGCCGGTCCGTATTTGATCGGCGTCGGCATCGACGCGATTCAAGGCGGCGATATGTCATTGCTGCGCATCATCGCGATCGTCCTCGCCGCCGCGTACGTCGGCGAAGGGGCGCTTTCGCTGCTGCAGGGCTGGTTGATGGCCGGCTTGTCGCAGCGGGTCGTGAAGAAGCTGCGCGCCTCGCTGTTCGCGAAGCTGCAGAAGCTGCCGCTCTCCTTCTTCGACGCCCGCCCGCACGGCGAAGTGATGAGCCGGCTGACGAACGACATCGACAACGTCAGCAGCACGATATCGCAGTCGACGGTGCAGCTCATGTCCGGCGCCTTCGCGATTGTCGGCTCGCTCGCCATGATGCTCGCGCTGAGCCCGCTGCTGACGCTGACCGCGCTCGTCACCGTGCCGCTCGTGTTTCTGCTCGCGCGCACGATCACGAAGCGGACGCGCACGATGTTCCGCGAGCAGCAAGCGCAGCTGGGCACGCTGAACGGGCACATCGAAGAATCGATTACCGGGCAATTTATCGTCAAAGCGTTCAATCGGGAGCAGACGACGATCGAGCAATTCGAGGAAGTCAATAAGAAGCTGTACGACGCCTCGGTCAAAGCGCAGGTGTGGTCCGGCTTCATGATGCCGCTGCTCAGCGTCATCAACAATATCGGCTTCGCGGCGATCGCGCTCGTCGGCGGCTGGCTCGCCGTCCGCGGCGACGTGACCGTCGGCGCCATCGCGAGCTTCGTCGGCTATTCGCGGCAGTTCGTCCGGCCGCTCAACGAATTGGCGCAAGTGTACAACATGCTGCAGGCGGGCGTCGCCGGCGCGGAGCGCGCGTTCGAGGTGCTGGACGAGCGGGAGGAGCCCGAGGATCCGCCGGGCGCGGCGGAGCTTCGTTCGCCGCGGGGCCGCGTCGTATTCGAGAACGTCAGCTTCGGCTACCGTCCCGACGAGCCGATTCTGCGCGGCGTCAGCTTCGAGGCGCCGGCGGAGAGCAGCACGGCGCTCGTCGGGCCGACCGGCGCCGGCAAGACGACGATCGTCAACCTGCTGACCCGGTTTTACGACGTCACCGGGGGGCGTATTCTGCTCGACGGCCGGGACATCCGGGAATATACCCGGGACAGCCTGCGCCGCTGCTTCGGCATCGTGCTGCAGGATACGTACTTGTTCGCCGCATCGGTCAAGGACAACATTAAGTACGGCCGCCCCGGCGCGACGGACGAGGAGGTCGTCGAGGCGGCCCGCATGGCGAACGCCGACGCGTTCATCCGCCGCCTGCCGAACGGCTACGAGACGATGCTCACCGAGAACGGCGGCAACTTGAGCCAAGGGCAGCGGCAGCTGCTCGCCATCGCGCGCGTCGTGCTGGCGGAGCCGTCCATCCTCATCTTGGACGAAGCGACGAGCAGCATCGATACGCGGACGGAGCTGCATATCCAAGAGGCGCTGCTCAACGTCATGAAACATCGGACGACGTTCCTCATCGCGCATCGGCTCAACACGATCCGCGACGCGGACGCGATTCTCGTCGTCGATCGCGGCGAGGTGGCGGAGCGCGGCAGTCATGCTGAGTTGATGGAAGCGAAGGGTACGTATTCTCGTATGTTTTCCAACCAATTCAAAAACATTCCCGTATAGGCGCCGCCCGGAAGCGGCGCGTTCGAAGGAGGCATCAGGCTTATGGAGTCGTATCGCGCATTCGTCGTGCGGAAGGAGGACGGCCGATTTTCCGCCGGCTGGGAACGCCGCCGGTTCGAGGAGCTGCCGGAAGGCGACGTGACGATTCGGACGATCTATTCGAGCGTCAATTACAAGGATGGTTTGGCCGCGGCCGAGCACGGGAAGGTCGTCGCCGCGTACCCGATCGTGCCGGGCATCGACGCCGCCGGCGTCGTCGCGGCATCGAACGACGCGCGGTTCCGCGAAGGCGACCTCGTCCTCGCGACCGGCTACGGACTCGGCGTGTCGCATGACGGCGGGTTCGCCGAATACGTCCGGCTGCCGGCCGACTGGCTCGTGCCGCTGCCGGACGGGCTGACGCTGAAGGAAGCGATGGCGCTCGGCACGGCCGGCTTCACGGCGGCGCTGTCGCTGCAGCGGCTGATCGAGAACGGCGTGCGCCCCGAGGACGGCCCGGTGCTCGTGCTCGGCGCGACCGGCGGCGTCGGCAGCCTCGCCGTGGCGATGCTGTCGCGCGCCGGCTTCCGCGTGACGGCGAGCACCGGCAAGGCGGCGGAGCATGAGTACCTGCGCCGGCTGGGCGCCGCGGAGATCGTCGGCCGCGGCGAGCTGGCGGACGAGAAACAGGCGCCGCTGCGCAAGCAGCGGTTCGCCGCCGCCGTCGATCCGGTCGGCGGGAAGGGGCTGCGCGGCGTGCTCGCGCACATCCGGTACGGCGGCTCCGTCGCGGTGAGCGGCATGGCCGGGGGCAGCGAGTTCGAGGCGTCGGTGTTCCCGTTTATTTTGCGCGGCGTCAGCTTGCTCGGCATCGATTCGGTGCAATGCCCGATGGAGCGGCGCGCGGCGCTGTGGCGGAGCATGGCGGGACCGTGGAAGCCGGAGGGGCTGCTGGCGGACGTCGCGACGGAGGTCGAGGCGGACGCGCTGCAGGAGCGCTTGAGCGACATTTTGCGGGGCGGCGTCCGCGGCCGCATCGTCGTCCGGCTCGGCGAGCCGCCGCACGAATAAGGGGGAGCGTCCGGTGCGGCCGGACATGACTGCCGGCGCGCCATTATTTACGCATGACGTATCTCTGTTGCGTTTCATCTGCAAGTTCGACCGTCCCGTTCACGGGGCGGTTTTTTCTTTTTCTCCAACTGGTTGGTTTTACCATTGACGGTTGTAAGCGATTCATTTACCATAGATCTCAGATAGATCTAAGATGAATCTAAAAGAAATCCCAAATAGATTCAAAGAAGGCTCCCATACGGTCTATCTCGAATCGACGAAACAGGAAGCATGGACGAGGAGGGGCACACGTGGAAGAGCGCGTACTAGCTTCGTACTATATTGAAACCCCTTACCCTCTCGAGCAGGCGGCGGAGGTCATGGCGGGCGAGCAATCGACCGGCACGTTCGTCTCCGTACCCGGAGAGACGGAAGAATTGAAGGAGCGGCACGCCGCTCGCGTCGTGCGGATCGAACCGCTCGACGAGACGGATCGTCCGTCGCTCCCGCACGCGCTGGCGCCCGCCGGATCGCCGAAGTACCGCCGCGCGAACGTGACGCTGTCGTTCCCGCTGCACAACTTCGGTCCGTCGCTGCCGAATTTGCTGGCGACGATCGCCGGCAATTTGTACGAGCTGCGGGAATTTTCGGGGCTGCGTCTGACCGATCTGGAGCTGCCTGCCTCGTTCGCCGCGAAGTATCCCGGACCGCGGTTCGGCATCGCCGGCACGCGGAAGCTGGCCGGCGTGTACGAGAGGCCGATCATCGGCACGATCGTCAAGCCCAGCATCGGGCTGCCGCTGACGGAGTATCGGACGCTCGTCCGGGAACTCGCGGAAGCGGGCCTCGACTTCGTCAAAGACGACGAGCTGTGCGCCGATCCGCCGTACGCTCCGTTCGCGGAGCGGGTGCGGGTCGTGATGGAAGAGATCGAACGCGCAGCCGACAAGACGGGCAAGAAGATGATGTACGCCTTCAATATCACAGGCGATATCGACGAGATGCGGCGCAACCACGATCTCGTCGCGAAGTCGGGCGGCACCTGCGTCATGGTCGGCATCAACAACGTCGGCTTCGCGGCCGTCGCCCATTTACGAAGCTATACGGAACTGCCGATCCATGGTCACCGCAATCAATGGGGCGCCATGACGCGCTGTCCGCAGCTCGGCATGAGCTTCACGGCTTACCAGAAGCTGTGCCGGCTGGCGGGCGTCGATCATCTGCACACGAACGGATTGAACAGCAAATTCGCGGAGCCGAACGAGCAGGTCGCCCGGTCGATCCGGGATTGCCTGACGCCGTTCCTCGGGGGGTACGAGGTAATGCCGGTGCTCTCTTCCGCGCAATGGGCGGGCACCGCGATTCCGTCGTACGAAGCGGCTCAATCGCTCGACGTCATTCAAGTGGCGGGCGGCGGGATTCTGGCGCATCCGGGAGGCGCGGCGGCCGGCGTGCGCAGCATGCAGCAAGGCTGGGAAGCGGCCGTTCGCGGACAGACGCTCGAACAGTACGCCGCGATTCATCCGGAGCTGCGGCAAGCGATCGAGACGTTCGGCAAGAAGGGATAGTCGCAGCAGGAGCAAAGCAGGAGGGTTCGGCATGGCAGACAACACATTACTATTAGCCTTTTACGGCGATGACTTTACGGGGTCGACCGACGCGATGGAGGCGCTCGCGAAGAGCGGGTACCGCACGGTGCTGTTCCTTGCGCCGCCGACGGCGGAGCTGCTGAGGCGCTTCGAAGGCATCCGCTGCGTCGGCGTCGCCGGCACGAGCCGGGCGAAAGCGCCGAAGGATATGGAAGAAGAGCTTCGTCCGATCATGAAGGAGCTCGCCGTGTCCGGCGCGCCGCTAGTTCACTACAAGACGTGCTCCACCTTCGACTCCGCGCCGGAGGTCGGCAGCATCGGACATGCGATCCGCGTGTCTCGGGACTATTTCCCGAGCGGGCAGGTCGTGCCGCTGCTGGTCGGCGCGCCCGCGTTAGGACGCTACACCGTATTCGGCAACCATTTCGCCCGGATGAAAGACGAGACGTACCGCCTCGACCGCCATCCGGTCATGTCGCGGCATCCGATCACGCCGATGGACGAAGCGGACCTTCGCCTCCACCTCGGCAAGCAGATCGACGAATCGATCGGTCTGATGAACATTCTGGAGCTGGAAGGCGCGTTCGTCGACGTGCTGAGACGGTACAAAGCGAAGCTGACCGGCTCCGATTCGATCGTGCTGCACGACGTGCTGGACGACGAGCGCCTGCTGACGAGCGGCGGACTGCTGTGGGAGACGGCCGGCGCCGAGCCGCAATTCGTCGTCGGCTCCTCTGGGATCGAATACGCGCTCACCGCGTATTGGAAGCGCATCGGCCTCGAAGCGACGGCTTCCGCGGCGAAGCAGCCGAACGTTGCGGCCGCGGATCGAATCCTGGCCGTATCCGGCAGCGCGTCGCCGGTCAGCCGTCAGCAGATCGAGACGGCGCTCGCTCAAGGGTTCCACGGCATCCGCATCGCTCCGGAGCAGATCGCGGACGGCGGCAGCGCGCCGGCCGAGCTGATCGAGGAGACGGTGCGCCGCCTCCGAGAAGGGCAGGACGTCGTGCTGTACACCGCGCTCGGGCCGGACGATCCGGCGATCGCCGCCACGCGGGAGAAGCTCGCGGCCGCAGGGCTGCAGGGCAACGAGTCCGGCGAGTTTATCGGCGGCCAGCTCGGACGGTGGACGCGGCGCATCGTACGCGAAGCCGGGCTCCGTCGAGTCGTCATCGCCGGCGGCGACACGTCGGGCTTCGTCATGAAAGAGATGGGCGGATACGGGCTCGAGATGCTTCTTCCGGTATCGCCGGGGGCGCCTTTATGCAAACTGTATTCGGAAGACGGGGAAACGGACGGTCTGGAAGTAGCGCTGAAAGGCGGCCAGTTCGGAAGCCCCGACTACTTTATGAAAGTCAAGACGAGCGCCAGCGAATAACGAGGCCGGTCATGGAAAGGAGGAGACCTATGGAGGAAACGAATTTGACGAATGCGTCGTCCGCGCAGCCTCTGCTGAAGGACATCGCATACGACAAGATCAAAACCTTGATACTAGAAGAACAGTTCGAGCCCGGACGGTTTTTGTCGGAACGCGAGCTGATCGCCCTTCTGAACATGAGCAAGACGCCGATCAAGAACGCGCTGACTCGTCTCGAGTCCGAGGGGTTCGTCACCGTATCGTCGAAGCAGGGCATTATCATCAACGATTTGAGCATCAGCCGAATCATCGACATTTACGATTTGCGCACGGTGCTTGAGGTGTACAACTGCGAAGTCATCGCCGGCAAATTGACGCCGGAGAGAATCGCGCGGCTGGAGAAGAACCTCGACGAAACGGCGGACATCGTGGGACGGCTGTCCGTCCGCGAGTTCGCGAAGGCGGACCACGAGTTCCATCTGCTGCTATGCGAGTTCGCGGGCAACCAAGAGGTGTATCGCGTCCTGTTAAACTACCAGGACCATCTGCTGCGAATCACGTTGAAGCACTTGAACAAAGAGCCCCAGCGCATGGTGCGCTTCCTGCAGGACCATCGAGACATTCTCGAGAGTCTAAAGACAGATCGGGCGGAAGCGGTGGAGCGGATGCGGGCGCATTTGCAAAATTCCAAGAAAAAGCTGTTCGAATAGAAGCAGCAACGAAATAGAGAAGCCATGGAGCGGAGGAAACCGGCGTGAAAGCGGTATATGTGGAAGACGCTTATAAGGTTGTAGTGAAAGAGGTTGACATCCCGGAGCTCGCTCCGAACGAAGTATTGATCAAAGTCGCGGCCGCGGGCATTTGCGGTTCGGACATCCACACGTATAAAGGGCTTCACCCGTTCCGCAAGCCGCCGGTCATTATCGGTCACGAAGTGGCGGGGGAAATCGTCAGCGTCGGCGCTGCGGTAACGAAGTTTCAAGTCGGCGACCGGGTCACGGTAGAGCCGCAAACGGGCTGCGGCAGCTGCGAATACTGCTTGCGCGGCCAGACGAATTACTGCGGCACCCGAGGCGCGCCGGGCATCGGCGGCTGGTACGGCACGATGGCGGAATATTTCGCCGCGCCGGAGCCGACGGTGTTTAAGCTGCCGGACGGCATGAGCTACGATGTCGGCGTCCTCGTCGAGCCGTTCGCGGTCGGCGTGCACGCCGTGCGCAAAGCGGGCATCGAAGTGGGCGACAAGGTCGCCGTGCTCGGCGCCGGACCGATCGGACTGCTCGCGATGGCGGCGGCGAAAGCGGCCGGGGCGACGACGACGTTCGTCTCCGACGTGATGGATTACGCGCTGGATACCGCTTCGGCGATGGGCGCGACGCACACGATGAACATCATGAACGTCGAGAACTGGACGCAACAAGCGAAGGAGCTCGTCGGCGGCGAGTTCGACAAAGTGTTGATCGCGGCCGGCGTGCCGGGCATCATCGACCAGTCGCTGCAGCTGCTCCGCAAAGGCGGCCGCGTCGTGACGATCGCGATGTTCCACGGCACGCAGACGTTCGACATTCACAATCTGCAAAACCAAGAGAAAGAAATTGTCGGCTGCATGACGTACACGCGCGCAGACACGCTGACGGCGATCGACATGCTCGCCGCGGGCGCGGTCAACCACGAGGCGCTCATCTCGCACAAGCTGTCCTACGAGGACGCGGCGGAAGGCTTCCGCCTTGTCGATAAGAAAGAAGATCGTTCCATGAAGGTGCTCGTAACGTTCGCATAAATATAAAAACTCTGGGGGAAAAACACATCATGTCGAAAAAAATTATGTTGTTCGTCATCCTTAGCGCAATGCTCATCGTCATCGCAGGCTGCGGCGGCGCCCAGCCATCGACGGAAGGCGGCGCGGACGGCGGTTCCGCGGCGGCGGAAACGGTGAAGCTTCGTCTCGGCCACATCGCCGGCGAAGGCGACGCTTGGCACAAGGGCGCGCTCAAGTTCGCGGAATTGGTGAAAGAGAAGTCGGGCGGCACGGTCGAAGTCGAAGTGTTCCCGAGCTCGACGCTCGGCAACGACCGCGATTTGATCGAAGGCATGCAGCTCGGCTCGGTCGACTTCGCGCTCGTCGCAGGCGTATTGTCCAACTTCCACCAGCCGATGTCGATCCTGGAGCTCCCGTACTTGTTCCGCGACCAAGCGCACCTCGAGAAAGTGCTTTACGGAGACGTAGGCACGCAGCTGAAGCAGGATCTGCTCGACAACGCGCAAATCCGCGGCTTGGAATTCTGGGTACGCGGTCCGCGCGAATTGACGGCGAATCGTCCGATCAACTCCGTCGAAGACTTGAAGGGCCTGAAAATCCGCGTTCCGGAAATTCCGGCATCGATCGCGGCATGGGAAGCGATGGGCGCGACGCCGACGCCGATGGCCTTCGGCGAAGTGTACTCCTCGCTGCAAACGGGCGTCATCGACGCGCAGGAAAACCCGCTCGCATTCATCGACAGCAACAAACTGCTTGAGGTTCAAGATTATGTCATGCTGACGAACCATGTATACGGTTACGTTCTTCTTACAATGAGCGATCTGACGTACCAAAAGCTGAACGAAGAGCAGCGCAAAGCGGTCGAGGAAGCGGCGAAGGAAGCGACGGAATTCGAAAACAACCTCGTCGCCGAGCAAGAAACGCAGCTCGTACAGAAGTTCAAAGACAACGGCACGCAAGTCATCGAAGTCGATACGGCTCCGTTCATGGAAAAGGCGAAGACGGTCCATGCCGAATTCGCAGAGAAATACGGACAAGAGCTGTACGACAGCATCGTTAACGTTCAGTAACGCACCAATCGACCGGCGCTTCTACCAAAGCTTGACGCGCCGGTCTTTTTCTTGAGGAGGTTCGCGAAATGCAACTGATTGTCAAATGGGTGGATCGGCTGAATCAAGTCGTGTCCGTCGTCGTCTCGGCGATGCTGGCGTTGATGGCGATCCTCATCATCACGCAAGTCTTTTGCCGGTTCGTCATTAATTATCCGCTCCATTGGACGGAAGAGTTATCCCGTTTCTTAATGATTTACGTCGTCTTCCTCGGCTCCGCGCTCGCGCTGCGGCACAATAAGCTGATCGCCATCGAAGCGCTGGCCGAATCGGTCAAACCGAGCATACGGAAATGGTTGAAAATCGGCGTGCTGCTCGTGTCGATCGTCTTCTTCGTGATCCTGATGAAGCAGGGTCTCGATATTCAAAGCGTCGTCAGCCGGCAAACGGCCGCGGGTCTCGGCATTCCGATGTCCATCCCGTACGCGGCGATTCCGATCGGCGCGCTGCTGCTGCTCATTAACGCCGTGACCGTCATCATCGTCACGCTCACGTCGCCGGCGACGGAAGAGACGACGCAACTGGAGGAGAGAATATAATGGGTATCATACTATTCGTCCTTCTGCTGCTGTTCTTTGCGCTCGGCGTGCCGATCGCGGTATCGATGGGGCTTGCTTCCGCGGTCGCGCTCTGGTACGACGGCGGCACGCCGCTCATCGTCCTCGCGCAGCGTTCGTTCACGTCGCTCGATTCGTTCCCGCTCATGGCGATTCCGTTCTTCGTCCTCGCCGGGACGATCATGGAATTCGGCGGCATCAGCAGAAGGCTGGTCGCCTTCGCGAACGCGCTGACGGGCCATTTCTCCGGCGGTCTCGCGATCGTGACGGTCGTCACGTCGATGTTCTTCGCGGCCATCTCCGGTTCGAGTGCGGCGACGACGGCGGCGCTCGGCAGCATCTTGATCCCGGCGATGATCTCGCGCGGCTACCACCGTAACTTCGCGGGCTCCGTCCAATCGGTGTCCGGGGAGCTCGGCGTCATCATTCCTCCGAGCATTCCGCTCATCCTGTACGGCGTCGCGACGGAAACGTCGATCGGCGATTTGTTCATGGCGGGCTTGATTCCGGGCCTCTTGATCGGCCTGTCGCTCATCGCCACCGTCTTCGTCATCGCGAAGAAGCGCAGCTACGCCAAGGAAAACAAAAAGTCCGGCGCGGAGCTGTGGAAGGCGTTCAAAGAAGCGTTCTTCGCGCTGCTCATGCCGATCATCATTCTCGGCGGCATCTACGGCGGCGTGTTTACGCCGACGGAAGCGGCGGGCGTCGCGGTCGCGTACTCCTTCTTGGTCGGGGTGTTCGCTTACCGCGAAATCAAGCTGAAGCATATCTACGAAATTTTGCGATTGTCGTCGATCACGACGGCCATCATCATGTTCATTTTGGCGAGCGCGGGCTTGTTCGGCTGGATCCTGATGCGGGAAGGCATTCCGCAGCTCGTTGCTCAGTTCTTTATCAACATTTCGGATAACCCGATCGTCTTCTTGCTCCTCATCAACTTGTTCCTGCTCGTCGTGGGCATGTTTATGGAGACGAACGCGTCCATTATCATCTTGGCTCCGCTTCTCGTGCCGGTCGCGGTACAGCTCGGCGTCGATCCGGTTCATTTCGGCATCATCATGATCGTCAACTTGGCGCTCGGCATGTGTACGCCGCCGCTCGGCATCAACCTGTTCATCTCCGCCCAAATCGCCAAGATTCGGCTGGAAGACATTACGAAAGGCATGATACCGTTCTATATCGTGTTGATCGCGGTGTTGATGTTGATCACCTTCGTGCCGCAAATCACGATGGCGATTCCGAACTGGCTGTCCAAATAATCGGGAGGGATGAAGGCAATGACGAAAGCGGATGCGGTGCGCAAGGAACTGCAGCATACCGGGAAATATATGATGCAGTACGGCCTTGCCTGGGGCAACGCAGGCAACATCAGCGCGCGGACGGAAGGGGACCGCTACATGATTACGGCGAGCGGCACCTTCCTCGGCGAGCTGGCCGACGACGATTTGATCGAGTGCGATTTGGCGGGCGGCGTATACGGGGCTGCAGGGAAGAAGCCGTCGAAGGAGACGCCGATGCACAGAGCCGTGTACGACAATCGTCCGGAAATCGGCGCCGTCCTGCACGCCTCGCCGTTCTACAGCACGCTGGTCGCCTGCTCGGATATCGAGCTGCCGTCGAACTGGTTCGTCGAGACGATGTACTACCTCGAACGCGTCGAACGGGTGCCTTATTACCACCCAGGCACGGAGGCGCTCGGCGAAGGCGTGCGGGAGAAGGCGAAGAAAGCGAACATTCTGCTGCTCGAAAATCACGGCGTGCTCGTGTACGACACGACGATTCGCGAGGCGCGCATGGCGCTCCAGACGCTGGAGATGGCTTGCCGCATGCTGGTCGAGTCGAAGGCGTCGGGCATCGGCATTCGTCCGATCGCCCGCGACGTCGAGCGAGGCTTCCTCGAAGGCGCCGGATACAAGCCTCGCCGGGAATGGCCGGAATAATCGAATAGCATAAGCGGCCAACGGCGGCGAAACGGCTCGATTCCGAGCAGTCTTCGCCGTCGTTTTTTTGCGTTCGCGCGGTCGGTTCGGCTGGGCGGCCTCGGAGGTTGGGCGTTCGCGCAGTTGACACCGAAAAAAAGGGTGTGTTATATAGAAAATAGATTTAGCACTCGGGAGGATTGAGTGCTAAGATGAGTGAGTAGACGCAACACCATGCGGGAGGAAACCGAACTATGGCCAAGAAGCAGTTCAAGGCGGAGTCGAAGCGGCTGCTGGAGATGATGATCAACTCCATCTATACGCAGAAAGAAATTTTCCTGCGGGAGCTTATCTCGAACGCCAGCGACGCCATCGACAAAATTTATTACAAAGCGCTGACCGACGACAACCTGACGTTCAACCGAGACGACTACTACATCAAAATCACGCCGGACAAGTCGAACCGAACGCTGACGATTGCCGACACCGGCATCGGGATGACGAAGGAGGAGCTTGAAACGCACCTCGGCGTCATCGCGAAGAGCGGCTCGCTCGCCTTCAAGCAAGAAAACGAAATCAAAGACGGCCACAACATTATCGGCCAATTCGGCGTAGGCTTCTACTCGGCGTTCATGGTCGCGGATGTCGTGACGGTAATCAGCCGTGCGCTCGGCAGCGACGAGGCGTACAAGTGGGAGTCGCGCGGCGCGGACGGCTACACGATCGAACCGGCGGAGAAGGCGACGGTCGGCACCGACATCATTTTGAAAATCAAAGGAAACACGGAAGACGAAAACTACGACGAATACCTCGAGACGTACCGTTTGCAGGCGATCGTCAAAAAATATTCCGACTTCATCCGCTACCCGATCAAGATGGACGTCAAGCGGAGCAAGAAGAAGGAAGGCACGGAGAACGAGTACGAGGACGTCATCGAAGAGCAGACCGTCAACAGCATGGTGCCGATTTGGCGCAAAAACAAAAACGAGCTGACGAACGAAGATTACGAGAACTTCTATTTCGAGAAGCGGTACGGGTTCGATAAGCCGATCAAGCATCTGCATATCAGCGCGGACGGGGCCGTGGTGTACAACGCCATTTTGTTCATCCCGGGGCAAACGCCGTTCGATTATTACACGAAGGAATACGAGAAGGGGCTGGAGCTGTACTCCAACGGCGTCCTGATCATGAACAAGTGCCCCGACCTGCTCCCGGATTACTTCAGCTTCGTGAAGGGCATGGTCGATTCGGAGGATTTGTCGCTGAACATTTCCCGCGAAATGCTGCAGCACGACCGTCAGCTGAAGCTGATCGCGAAAAATATCAAAAACAAAATCAAAAGCGCGCTGCTGAGCCTCCTGAAGGACGAACGCGAGAAGTACGAAGAGTTCTACAAATCGTTCGGCCGCCAGCTGAAGTTCGGGGTGTACAGCGATTTCGGCGCCAACAAAGAAGATCTTCAGGATTTGATCCTGTTCTACTCCTCCAAGGAGAAGAAGCTTGCAACGCTCGACGAGTACGTCTCCCGCATGCCGGAAGGGCAGAAGTATATCTACTACGCGACCGGCGATTCGATCGACCGGATCGACAAGCTGCCGCAAACCGAGCTCGTCGCCGAGAAGGGCTACGAAATTTTGTACTTCGTCGAAGATATCGACGAATTCGCGATCAAGATGCTGTCGAAGTACAAAGATAAGGAGTTCAAATCGGTATCGAGCGGCGATCTCGGCCTGGAAGATGCAAAGACGGACGAAGCGGACGACGCGGAAACCGGCGAAACGAAGGAGCTGTTCGAGTACATGCAGAGCCTCCTGACCGACAAGGTCAAGAAGGTGAAGGCGTCCAAGCGGCTCCGCACGCATCCGGTCTGCCTCTCGACGGAAGGCGAAATCACGATCGAGATGGAGAAGGTGCTGAACGCGATGCCGGGCGGCGGGCAAAACGTGAAGGCGGAGAAAGTGCTCGAAATCAACACGAACCATCCCGTGTTTCAGTCGCTGAAAGCCGCGCACGCTAGCGACAAAGAAAAGCTGAACTTGTACACGAACTTGCTGTACAACCAAGCGCTGCTAATCGAAGGCCTGCCGGTGGAAGATCCGGTGGCGTTCACGAACGACATTTGCAAAGTGATGATGTAACCGCGAACCCCGTTCCGGCTTGCGAGCCGAGCGGGGTTTTCGCGTCTATATGATATTTGTCATCCCCGCGTACTGACGTTTATGACTAATCGGCCCGTCGTGCATTTTCTATAATGAAATTAGGAAAACTGCACGTGTGAAGGGCGCGACATGGGGCGCGTCCGTGCATTACGGAATAAAGGGGATGTTGGTCATGTCGCAAAACAAAGCGGCGCAGCTCAAGAAAGAAGTGGCACCTTACGAAAGAACCGATGTCCGGAAAAGCGTCATCCAACTCGTGAACACGATTGTGCCGTTGCTCGTCTTCTGGTACCTCGCGTATGCGAGTCTGGCCGTATCGTATTGGCTAACGCTCGCGTTCGCCTTCGTCGCGGCGGGATTCGTGATCAGGACGTTCATCATTTTTCACGATTGCTGCCACGGTTCGTTCTTTAAGAATCGTCTTGCGAACGATATCGTCGGTACGCTGACGGGCATCTTGACCGTCGTGCCCTACCGGCAATGGAAGCACTCGCATTCCGTTCACCACGCGACGAGCGGCAATTTGGATAAGCGCGGCGTCGGCGACATTTGGGTCATGACGGTGAAAGAATATATGGAGGCGTCGCCTTGGCGCCGGCTCCAATATCGGCTTTACCGCAACCCGCTCGTCATGTTCGGCATCGGCCCGACATTCACGTTCTTGATCGAGTATCGGTTCAACCGCCGCGGCGCGCGTTGGCCGGAGCGGCTCAATACGTACCTCACGAACGCGAGCATCGCCGCGCTGTATGCCGTTCTATGCTGGGCGATCGGATGGGAGGCGTTCCTGCTCGTGCAGGGGCCGATCTTCCTCGTGTCGGGTCTGATCGGCGTGTGGCTCTTCTACGTGCAGCATCAATTCGAAGACTCGTACTTCGAGCCGGAGCACGAATGGAGCTACGTGAAGGCGGCGGTCGAAGGAAGCTCTTACTATAAGCTGCCGAAGCCGTTACAATGGATTACAGGGAACATCGGGTTTCACCATGTGCATCATTTGGCGCCGAAGGTGCCGAACTATTTGCTCGAGGAAGCGCATCGCTCGACTCCGCCGCTGCAGCAAGCGACGACGATCGATTTGCGCGGCAGTCTCCAGTCGCTGAAATTCCGGCTGTGGGACGAAGATCAGAAAAAGTTCATCAGCTTCGGAGATCTTCGCCGCGAGCGTCGCGCACAGCGGAACCGCCCGAGCTTCCAAGGAGAGTAATCGGCTGTAACCAACGGAAGGGAGGATGGACGGATGACGAAATGGAGCCAGTTTTTCCATAAAAACACGGGGCTCAGCCCGTACGTATGGGTCGTCTTCTACATCCTGCCCTTCTATTTTATATTCAGATCGTCTTCGACGTACGAGATCGTCTCGGGCATCGGGATGATTTTGCTTTTTTTCGCCTGCTACGTGTTGTCGTATGTTTCGAAGAAAGGCTGGCTCGTATTTTTCTGGACGAGCGTGCAAATCGCGATCTCCATCGCGATGACGGTGCTGTTCGGATATGTGTATTTCGCGCTGTTTCTTGCGTTTTTTATCGGTCATATTCAAAATCGCGGAGTATTCATCACGCTGTATACGATCCATTTGATCAGCACGATCGTGACGGTGAACGTCGGTTTCGCGATGCAGGGGTCCGTCATGCTGTCGCAGCTGCCGTTCATTCTCGTCTGCTTGATCGGCGTCGTTCTGCTCCCGGTGAGCACGTATAACAAAAACCGGCAAGATAAGCTGCAGGGGCAGCTCGAGGACGCGAATAAGCGCATCTCCGAGCTGGTGAAGCTCGAGGAGCGGCAGCGCATCGCCCGCGACCTGCACGATACGCTCGGACAGAAGCTCAGCTTGATCGGGCTGAAAACCGACCTCGCGGGCAAGCTGCTCGCGATCGATCCGGCGCAAGCGAAGGTCGAGCTGGCCGACATTCGGCGGACGGCCCGCAGCGCGCTGAAGGAAGTGCGGGAGATGGTGACGCGCATGCGGGGGACGCGCCTCGAAGACGAAATGTTCCGGGTACGGCAAATGCTGAAAGCCGCCGGCATCGAGCTGCGCCTCGAGGGCGACCCGCAGCTCTCGGACACGACGCCGATGAGCGAGAACGTGCTCAGCATGTGCTTGAAGGAAGCCGTCACGAACGTCGTCCGGCACAGCCGGGCGACGGCGTGCACGATCCGCATCGACAAGGCGGACGCCGACCTCGTCCTGCGGGTGTCCGACGACGGCGTCGGTCTGCCGGCGAAGCCGGTGCGAGGCCACGGGCTGATTGGGATGCGCGAGCGGCTCGAATTCGTGAACGGGAGCATGGAGCTCTCTTCTTCGGACGGAGGCACGACGGTCGTCATCCGCGTGCCGAACGCCGCCAAACAACCGCAGGAGGTGACCTCTTCATGATTCGAATCGTCATCGCGGAAGATCAGCGCATGCTGCTCGGAGCGCTCTCGTCGCTGCTCGATCTCGAGCCGGACATGGAGGTCGTCGGCCGGGCGGACAACGGAGAAGAGGCCGTTCGGCTCGTGAAAGAGCTGCGCCCGGACGTATGCGTGATGGATATCGAGATGCCGGCGAAGAGCGGGCTCGAAGCGGCTGAGGAGCTGAAAGGCAGCGGCTGCAAAATTCTGATGCTGACGACGTTCGCGCGCTCCGGTTACTTTGAACGGGCGCTGAAGGCGGGCGTTCATGGCTATATGCTCAAGGACAGCCCGAGCGAGGAGCTCGCCGAATCGATTCGAAGCGTGATGGCGGGGCGGCGCATTTACGCGCCGGAGCTTGTGGACGACGCCGGGGAAGAAAATCCGCTCACGGAGCGGGAAACCGAAGTGCTCGAGCTGATGGCCGACGGCAAGAACACGAAGGAGATCGCCAGCCAGCTATATTTGACGACCGGGACGGTCCGCAACTACATCTCGGTCATCCTCGATAAGCTCGGCGTCGGCAACCGGATCGAAGCGATCATGCGGTTTAAGGAGAAGGGCTGGTTTAAGTAAGCGGCATGTTCCCCACATGCCGACAGTCAGAATCGTTATACGTTCGTTCAATTCTGCCCTGCTATACTTTCCTTATCTTCGCGGAAAGGCGGACGGAAGCCAATGAACGAATTGCGGATCGGGGTCATCGGGCTCGGGGGCATAGCCCGCAGCCATATTCGGGGGATTCTGGAAGGGCGGTATATGCGGCTAGCCGCCGTTTGCGACGCGGTTGCCGGCAACCGGGAAGAAGTGGGAGCGCAGTACGGCATCCCCACGTCCCTGCGGTTCGAAGATTACCGGCAGCTGATCGCATGCCCGGAGGTCGATGCGGTCGTCATCGCGCTGCCGAACCACTTGCATTACGAAGCGGCGAAAACCGCCATCCTTCATCGGAAACCGTTCTTACTGGAAAAACCGGTCGCTTTGAACGCGGGACAAGCGAAAGAGCTGCTGGAGCTTCAGCGGGCGCGCCAAGTCCCGAATATGGTCGCTTTTTCGTACCGGTATAAATCGGCGGTGCGCTACGCGAAGCATTTGATCGCCGAAGGCCGGCTCGGGAACATCCGCCATGTGTACGGCCGATATCTTCAAAGCTGGGGCCTCAAGGATTACCCGCTCGTTTGGCGTCTATCTAAGGCGCAATCGGGGAGCGGCGCGTTAGGCGACTTAGGCTCCCACCTGCTGGACTTGACCCGGTATTTGGTCGGAGACATCACGGAAGTCGCCGCGGCCGCCGGCACGATCCGCAAGCGGCGCAAGCGGCTCGACGGCGACGAATGGGGCGAAGTCGACGTGGACGACTACTGTCACCTCCTCGCGGCGATCGACGGGGAGATTTCCGGCTCGTTCGAAATCAGCCGCTTCGCCCACGGGCGCGGGAATTACCAACGCTTCGAAATTTACGGCGAGGAAGGCGCGCTCATCTACGAATTGGAAGCGGAGGATACGCTGTCCGTTTGCTTAGGCCCCGTTTACGGAGAGGCGAGGACGTTCCAGCGCATTCCGATCCCCGACGCGTTCAAGGCGCACCAGATGCGGAGCTTCCGCGATATTGCGCTCGGCGCGTCCGACCCAGATTCGGCCACGCTGGAGGACGGGTACATCAATCAATTGTGGCTCGACAACATCCAGCGATCGTTCGAAGAACGAACATGGGTGAGAGGATGAGGCTGCTTCAGCCCCCGACGGTTCGCGTCGGGGGCTTTTCGCGCGCGTCGCGTGATTTATCAAATTTTTCATATCCAGCCGGTCATGATTCTTATATGGGGCCGTTCGCCGGGCGAACTATACTCTTCTTAGTCGAAAGGGCTTTCATGTTACGGAAGGGGGAGGACGAGGTGGAGATGAACCGCGCGTTCCGCTATGAGCTGCCGACGGCCATCGTGTTCGGCAACGGCGCCGCGGGCGGCCTGGCGGATCATGTCAGGCAGCTGCGAGGCTCCAAAGTGCTGCTCGTGTCGGATCCGGGCGTGCTGAAGGCCGGCCTCGCCGAGCGGCTGACCGCCGTATTGGAGAGCGCATCGATCCCTTACATCGTGTATTCGGACATCGAACCGGAGCCGGACATCGAAGGCGTCATGCGCGGCCGCGACGCCGCGCGGGAGAACGGCTGCGACTGCGTTGTCGGCGTCGGCGGCGGCAGCGCGCTAGATACGGCGAAGGCGATCGGGCTGATGCTGAACAACGAGGGACATATTCGCGATTACGTCGGCATCGGGAAGGTGCCGCGGAAGGGCGCTCCGGTCATCGCGATGCCGACGACCGCGGGCACCGGCAGCGAGCTGACGATCTGGTCGGTGCTGTCGGATAAGCGCCATCGCGTCAAATTGAGCGTCGGCAGCCCCTACAATTGTCCGGACATGGCGTTATGCGATCCGGAGTTGACGCTGACGCTGCCCGGCCCGGTGACCGCCGCCACGGGGATGGACGCGTTGACGCATGCCTTGGAGTCCTATGTCAATAAAGCGACGCAGCCCATTTCGGAAGGGATGTCGCTGCAGGCGATGAAGCTTGTCGCGAGAAGCTTGCGGACGGCGGTGCTGCAGGGGGATCGGCTGCAGGCGAGATACGACATGCTGATGGCGAGCCTGCTGGCCGCGATGGCGTTCCATGCGACGCGCCTAGGCCTCGCGCATGCGCTGGCGATCCCCCTCGGGGCGAGGTTCGGTATTCCGCACGGCGTCGTCAACGCGATTTTGCTGCCGGAGGTCATGCAGTTCAATCTTCCGGGCAGCCTCGAGAAGTTCGCGGAAATCGCCCGATTGTTCGGCATGCCGACGGAGGGGCGGTCGCCGCGGGAGGCGGCGGCGCAAGCCGTGATCGCCGTCCGGCAGCTGAAAGAAGATATCGGCATCCGCCAGACGCTGTCGGACTTCGGCGTGACGGAGGCGGATTTGGACGGGATCGCGGCGGAAGCGCTGCTGTCGGGCAACATCCCGGTCAATCCGGTGCAGCCGTCGGCCGACGACTTGAAGGCGATTTGCCGGAGCGCCATGCGAAGGGAGAGGGAGGCATGAGCGGCCGCGCCATGCAGGAGTGGATCGAGTCGCAGGCGGGGAAAACGTATGCCAATTTCATCGGCGGGGAATGGAAGGGAAGCCGCGGCGGAGGGACATACCCGCTATTCGAAGCGGCCCGCCCGTCGCGAAAGCTCGGCGAATTCCCCGATTCGGACATCGCGGACGTGGACGAGGCCGTAAAGGCGGCGCATGAAGCGTTCCTCCGCTGGCGGACGGCGCCGGCTTCCGCGCGCGCCGCGGCGCTGTACCGGTTCGCCGAGCTGATCGAGCGGGACCGCACCGAGCTGTCGTACATCGTCTCGGCGGAACAGGGCAAGACGCTGGCCGAGTCGCTCGGGGAGACGCGAAGGGCCGCGAACGAAGCGCGGTTTGCCGCCGGGGAAGCGTACCGCATAGACGGCCAGACGCTGCCGGGCGAGACCGAATCGACCCGCGTCGAGGTGCGGCGATCCCCGATCGGCGTCGTCGCGGCGATCGCGCCGTGGAATTTCCCGGTCGTAACGCCCGTGCGCAAAATCGCCCCGGCGCTCGCCTACGGGTGCACGGTCGTCTACAAACCGGCGTCGGCGACGCCTTGGAGCGCGGTCAAGCTGATGGAGCTGCTCGCCGAAGCGGGCGTTCCTCCCGGCGTCGTCAACCTGGTGAACGGGACGGGCGGCAAGGTCGGCGACCCGCTCGCGGCGCATCCGCTCGTGAAGGGCATCAGCTTCACGGGCTCGACCGCGCTGGGCCTTCGCATCAACGCCGCTGCGGCGGCCCGCCTCGCGAAGACGCAGCTGGAGCTGGGCGGCAAGAACGCGGCGCTCGTGCTCGATTACGGCGATTTGGACGACGCCGCCGCGCAAATCGTCGGCGCCGCGTTCGCCTGCTCCGGGCAGCGCTGCACCTCCATCAGCCGCGTCATCGTGCTGAAGCGTCAAGCTTCCGCGCTCATCGCCCGCTTGGCGGACCGAATCGCCGGCATCCGCTTAGGACCGCCCGGGCGGGACGACGCGTCGATGGGTCCGCTCATCGACCGGAGGCAGTACTTGTCCGTCCTCGAATATATCGAAAGCGGGAAAGCCGAGGGGGCGAGATTGGTGTGCGGCGGCACGGGAGCGGAGACGGAGGAGGGCTGTTACGTAGCGCCGACGCTGTTCGCGAACGTGACGAAGGAGATGCGCATCGCCCGTGAGGAGGTGTTCGGCCCCGTGCTGTGCGTGATGGAGGCGGACGGCGAGGAGGAGGCGGCAGAGCTTGCGAACGGGACGATGTACGGGCTCGCCGCTTCCGTGTTTACGGACCGGCTGGACAGCGCGGAGCGGATGAAGGAGGCGCTGGACGCGGGCATGATCCACATCAACCACGGCACGGCCAGTCAAATCCATGTGCCGTTCGGAGGGGTGAAGAGCTCCGGATTCGGCGCGTATTCCATCGGCCATTCGAATCAAGAGTTTTACACGAACGCGAAAGCCGTTTACGTCAAAACCCGATAACCCGTTAACCCGACCTTCCTAGGAGGCTGATGACCATGAACATTGCGATCGGAAGCGATCATTGCGGATACGAATTGAAATTGAAGCTGCTGCCGCTGCTGGAGGCGATGGGGCACGCCGTCACCGATTTCGGCAGCCATTCCGCCGACCCCGTCGACTTCCCGGACATCGCCCGAAGTGTGTGCGACGCCGTTCGCGGGAACGCGTTCGAGCGGGGGATTATGGTTTGCGGCACGGGCGTCGGAGCGGCCATCGCGGGGAACAAAATTCCGGGCATTCGCGCCTCGGTATGCCACGACATCCATTCCGCCCACCAATGCGTCGAACACGACGACGTCAACGTCATGTGCATCGGCGCCCAAATCGTCGGCCCGTGGCTGGCCGAAGATTTGGTTAAAGCGTTCCTCGCCGCCGAGTTCAGCACGGAGGAGCACTTCCGGAGAAGAGTCGGCAAGCTGCGGGATCTGGAAATCGCGTCGGCGAAGGAGCTTGCGCCTGGAAGCTCGACCCCTTGATCTCTGCGAAAGCCGCCGCTCTGCGCAATAGCGGCGGCTTTCCGCGCAACGAAAGCACGGAGTCGGACCGGGCGCGGCATGCTTGTTTTTGGAAGACAAGCACCGTATACTTACTCTAAACCAAAATGTAAGCGCTTATCGCAACCGACTCTGTAATTTCATATGCAAGGGGAGATTCCGGTGAAGCAAGGCTTATTGAACGTATTCCTTTCCTTCGGCGTACTCGTTCTCGGCAGCTTGGCAGGATGTTCCCAACCCGCGAACGTTACGCTTGGGTCCGGTTCTTCGAGAGACGATCCGGCGGCGCCCCCAGAAGTCGTTCGGCTCGAGTTTCTGCAGCAAAAGCGGGAACAGGTCGAAGCGTTCAACGCCCTCATCGCGAAGTTCCAAGCGGAGTATCCGCATATCGTCGTCGAGCAGGTCAGCGTCCCCGACGGGCAGCAGGTGCTGCAGACGAAAATCGCGAACGACAACCCCCCGGATCTGTTTACGCATTTCCCTACCAACGCCAACTTCAAGCTGCTTGCGCAGCGCGGATACGTGATGGAGTTAACGGACGATCCGATGCTCGAGCACGTATCGGACGATATCCTAAGCGACTACGCCATCGAGGGGAAACAATATTTGCTGCCCTTGACGTTGAATACGACCGGCGTTTTTTATAACAAAGCCATCTTCGAAACTCACCGCTTGGCGATCCCCCGAACGTACGAAGATTTTATGGACATCTGTCAAACGCTGCAAGAGGCGAACGTCGTGCCGCTGCTGTTTTCCGATCACGACGAGAACACGATCGGCCATCAGGCCAAAATTTTTTTCATCAACCATTCGTCCAATCGAGACGACATGTTCGTCGACGCCATGAACGGCGTCCGGCGGCTCTCGGAACATCCGGACATGCGCGAGATCGCGGAAAAGCTGCTCCAAATTCGCGCCTACGGTCAGCCGCACCGGCTGCAAACCTCGTACGAGGCGGCGCTGCGCGGCTTCGCGGAAGGCGAAGGGGCTATGTACATCACCGGCAATTGGGCGATCCCGCTCATTCGGAAAGAAAACCCCAGCCTGCGATTCGGGATGTTCCCTCTTCCCGCCGAGCGGGCGGAAGATACGCGCGTCATCGCAGGCATCGACTCCGCGATCGCGATCGCAAGCGGCAGCCGGCATCCGGAGGAAGCGTTAACGTTCCTTCGATTTATGGCCAGGGTGGAAAACGCGCAGCTGTTTTCGGACTTGGACGCGGGGGCTCCGTCTGCCTTCACGAACGTGAGAAGCGGGGAATCCGAGGAAATCGAGCTGATGATGGATATGATCCGCGCGGGGAAGAACATCTCCTGGCCGAACGCCAGATGGAAGTCGGGCATGATGGAGGACGAACGGATTGCGCTGCAAAACTTGGTGGCGACGAAAGACGTCGACCGATTCCTCCGGGAGATCGATGAAATCTTTTATGAAAAATAACGTCCCTACGCTCGCTAAGCCCGGACGCTCCAGCTTCCGCAGGCAGTTTCTGGTCAGTTACGTCATGGTGCTGCTCATTCCCTTCGTCTCCACCCTCGCGGTTTTCGGTTTTCAATCGATGGAGGAGACCAAATCTTCTTACTCCGATTTTATGAGACAGTTGACGAGCCAAACGAATACCGGCCTCGATAACTTTTTTATCAACGCCAACCGGATTACCTTGATGCACATCATCGACGACGAGGTAGCCGACATTTTAGCCAAACCCGATCCGCAGCCCGACGCCGAATATGTGGGGGATTTACGGAAAGTGAAAATTTCCATCGATCATGCCGTTCGGTTGAATCCCGATATTTCCGGCGTCACGTTCGTGGGTAAAAACGGCAACGTCTACAGCAATACGGACGTGGACGAGACATATATGAGGCAGGTTTCCCCATGGTACACGCTCGCGGAACAGTCGGCCGGCGGAGCATTCATTACGCCGGTCTACGACGGCACCTTCTTCCAAAACCGGACGAAGCTCATTTCGATCGTGCGCGTGCTGACGGGGTGGAATACCGAAAAAATCGGCTACGTTAACGTCGACATCCACTTCCAGTCGATTCTTGCAATGATCGGCGAGAAGGATCAGAAGCATTCCGACGTCGAGACGCTGCTGATCGATAAGGAGTCTATTATTTACGATTCTTACCGGGGATTCAATGAGTTGAGCGCCTATCATTACGCAGAAATCGTCGGCACGATTCGAGAGAACCTGAATGCCGGCCGGGACAACGTATTCGAGTACAAAACCGGAGACAACGGATACCTCGTCGCCGCGGCCTTCAACGAAACGACCGGTTGGCTTATCGTCAAATACATGCCCTTGGATGTAATCGTCGACAAGTTCAAAAGCAAAATCAGCTACTTCGTCTCGATCCTGCTCGCGTCGCTGGCGCTGGCGGCGATTTGCGCTTACGGCTTCTCGCTCCGCATCAGCAAGCCCATTACGCGTCTCGTGCGGACGATGAAGATGGCGAAGACGGGCAAATTTACTCCGATCATGGACTTTGCGGACCGCAATGATGAAGTCGGCGAGCTGTTCAACAGCTATAACGCCATGATCAAACGAATCAACGAGGGCATCCAAAAAGAGTACTTGGCCGACATCAACCAGAAGAAAATCGAATTCAAAATGCTGCAGGCCCAAATCAACCCGCATTTCCTGTACAACACATTAAACGTCATCAGTTCGATCGCGGAGCTGAACAATGTCAACGAAATTCAAGACATTACGCATCATCTGGCCAAAATGTTCCGGTACAGCATCACGCCGAGGGACAGCGTGCGGCTCAGCGAGGAGCTTGAACAAGTGAGGCATTACGTCAGCATTCAGCAGGTCCGTTTCCTCGGGAAAATCCAAGTCGTGTACGACATCGAAGAATCGCTGCTGCAGGCGACGGTGATGAAATTTTTGCTCCAGCCGTTCATCGAGAACGCGGTGTACCACGGCATCGAACCGAAAGGCGGCAAAGGGACGCTGCGCCTCACGACTCGAATCGAAGATTCGCTCTTGCTCTTTATCGTAGAGGACGACGGCGTCGGCATGCCGGAGGAGCGGCTGCGCGCGCTGAACGATTCGCTGTCGGCGCCGTCCGCGCCGTCGGCGGGTCGAGGGCACGAAAGCCTCGGCGTGAAAAACGTTCATCAACGCATTAAGGACTATTACGGAGACGACTACGGGATCCAGCTCCGAAGCAGCCCCGGACAGGGAACGTCCGTATATATCCGGATTCCGCTTCCCCGGAGCGAATTAACCATGGAGGTGGCGCCATGAAGGTGTTAATCGCCGACGATGAATATTACACCCGCTTGGGGCTCGCGAAACGCATTCGAGAATGGGACGGCCAAGCGGACATTCGCGAGGCGGAGACGGGGGCGGACGCCTTGAGGCTCATCGAGCGCGACCCGCCCGACATTTTGCTGGCGGATATCCGCATGCCCGAGATGGACGGCCTAACGTTAGTGGAACGGGTTCGCTTGCAGTATCCGGCCGTCACGTCGGTCATGATCAGCGGGTTCGCCGAATTCGCTTACGCCAAACAAGCGTTGGCCTTCGGCGTGAAAGACTATTTGCTTAAGCCGATCGATCGCGGCGAATTCATGTCGCTGCTCGAGCGGTTGTACGAGGAGATCGGCCGACGCAAACGGTCGAACTCGGCGGCGCTGCTGAACCGGTTGTTGTATTCGGCGGCGGAGGATGCGAACGCGAACGCGGGCGCGGGCGATCCCGCATCGCTGCTGCCCGAGGGCCGCCCGTTCGCCGTCATGGCCGTCCAATGCGCGGGAGCGGCGACGGCGGAGGATATCGACGGCTTCCTCGGGGCGCTGCGGGAGGCGAAGCTTCCGGTCGCAGTCGACGGGTATGCCAGCCGGCTGCACGATAACGAGCGGATTGTCCTGCTGTATGCCGCAGACCCGGCGACGGATCTCGAGCTGTTCAACATGCACATGGAGCTGTGCCTGGCGCAGCTGCGAGCCCTGTTTCGAACGATGCCGGAGTCGTTCTCCGCGGGAGTCAGCAGAACGAGGATCGGCGGGAGCATCAAGGAAGCGTACGGGGAAGCGAAGCTTGCGTTGAATTGCCGGTTGCTCAGCGGTTTAAACCGAACGAACTCTTACGAAAAAGAGGCGCAGCGCGGCCGCTACAACATCGAGGGGGCCGAGGAAATCGCAGGCGCGCTCTTCCATAAGCTGACCGCCCTTCGGTGCGAGGAGGCCAAGCAGATCGTAGCGAACGTATTCGAACGGCTGAAGCGGGACAAGGAGCGGCTGACGGTGCAAAGTTTGCAGGACACGTACTGCCGATTCGTCCTGATCCTGAATTCTTCCATTGAATATCTCCGGGGGAAGCACCCCGAGTGCGTCTGCGAATATTTCGAACAGTGCGATATATCCGGCTTTACGTCGTTCGACGAGCTGCCGCTCTCGCTTCACCGAAGCATCGACGCGATCCGCGAACGGTTTCCCCCCGATCCTGCGAACGAAAGCGTAGTGGAGGAAATCAAGCGATTCATCGCCGGCCATTACTACGAGGACATCCTGCTGGACGACATCGCGAGGAAACAATATTACGTCGATCCGTCTTACCTGAGCAGGCTGTTCAAGCACGAAACCGGCGTCAAATTTTCCGAATATTTGTTGTCCGTGCGCATGCAGCGGGCGAAAGAGCTGTTGGAAACGTGCCCGCAGCTGTCGATATCGGACGTCGCCAACGCGGTCGGTTACAACGATTCTTCGTATTTCGTCCAGTTGTTCAAAAAGTACTACGGCCAAACGCCGGGGAAGTTCAGGCAAGCCCAAATGTAACGCAGCAAACCGGGATCGCGGCAGCATCGTCTGCCGCCGGTCCCGGTTTTTTCGTGCGGTCAGCGATCACGATATTCACATTTCCCATCTCAGAATGTTTATACCGAGCCAACGGAGGCGAGGTGTAAGCTATACATGTAAACGTTACCAAACATCCGAGGAAGAAGGTGAATGCTTGGATCGAGCGACCTTGCAAGACAAATTTTACGGCTGCATCGCAGGGGTGCATATCGGTTCGTCCATGGGCGCCATCGTCGAAGGGTACAACGGTTGGGACTATAACCGGATCGAGCGGGAATTCGGCACGTTGGACGATCTGTACTGTTACGAGCATTACGAAAACGGGTGGATCCGTGAGCCGGGCACGACGGAGGACGGCGTAGAGAGACAGAAGCTGATGATCACGGCCGTCATCGAAAAGCAGGACCGGGTGACCGCGGAGGACGTGCGCCGCATTTGGCTTCGCGACATTCGCCCGGAGGCCGCCGGCATGATTTCGGAGAAATTCGAAGCGGCGCTGCTCGCCATGGCAAGGAGCGGCATACCGGCGCGGGATCTCGGAAAATATTGCGACTACGCTGGACTGAACAGCTTCTCCCGGTCGTGCCACCCGATCGGCCTCATCAACGCCGGGGACGAGGCGGGCGCCGTCGAGGACGTCCTCGAGGTCGGGCAGCTGTACCAAACCTCGAACAGCCGAGGGCTCAAGTGGGCCTGCGTCACGGCGGCGGCCATCGCCGCGGCGACCCGTCCGAACGCGACGGCGGACAGCGTGATCGGAGCGATCTACGACTATTGCGACCCGGACGAGGTCGTGCGCGAGCTGGACCGCGGACTGCGGATCGCGAGCGGCTGCAGCGACTTCCGCGAGCTTCGCGCCGCCTTCGACGGCGTGTACAACGGCTGCGGCGTTCCTTACTACATGAGCTACGCGAACGAGGTCGTCACCAAAGGGGTTTGCATTTTCCGAATGACCGGCGGCGTCCTGTACGACGCGATGATCGCGGGCGCGAACATGGGGCGGGACACCGACTGCACCGCCGCCGTGGCGGCGGGCATCGCCGGCGCGTTGTCCGGGATCGCGTCCATGCCGGAGAAGCTGATCCAACAGGTCGACCGCGCGACGGATCTCATCGCCTTCACCAATTCGAAACGAACGATGAAGGAGTCCGCCGACGGGCTGTACGGGGCTTTCCAAGCAAGGCTGCGGCGAATGAAGGAGCATGCAACGCTCATGGGCGAGTTCTCCGGCGCCGCCAACTAAACCGTTACGGGAGGGAACGCAAATGAAATCCACGAAGCTGAAAACTTTCGCGCTCGTGCTGCTCGCCTTCGGTCTCGCGCTCGGCGCATGCTCCGGAGGCGGCTCCGAGCCGACCTCGCAGCCGACCGCCGAGAAGCCGGACGCTGCGGCGAACCAGAAGGATGCCCCAGCGCAAGAAGCGGCGAAAGAGCCGGTCGAAATTACGTTCTGGCACAACTGGGAAACGGGGCCGTCCGGCGAATCGATCAAGCAATCCGTCGCCCGCTTCAACGAGCTGCATCCGCATATCAAGGTGAACGCCGTATACGCGGCGCCGGACGGCAGCAACGATTCCGTAACGAGCAAGCTGATGACGGCCGTCGCCGCGGGCAACCCGCCGGACGTGTTCCTGGCGAGCCGGAACGGGGTCGCGGAATCGATGGCGATCGAGACCGATTTGACGGAGCTGGCCGCGAGGGACGGCATTACGGCCGATCTGTTTTACCCTTGGGCTTGGGCAGAGTCGACGTACGAAGGCAAGCTGCTTGGACTCCCGTACGACGGTACCGCCCGCGCGCTTTGGTATAACAAGGACCACTTCATCGAAGCCGGCCTCGACCCGGAGAAGCCGCCCCGCACGATCAAAGAGCTGGAAGAGTACGCGGCGAAGCTCACGAAGAAGGAAGGCAACCGGTACACGCGCTTCGGATTGATTCCTTGGTGGGGCCAAGGCTGGCTTTACAGCTGGGGCTGGGCGTTCGGCGGCGAATTCATCGACGAGAGCACCGGCAAGGTGACCGCCAACAATCCGAAAATCGTCGAGGCGCTGGATTGGATGGCGAATTTCGGGAAGACGTACGGGATCGAAGACGTCAACAGCTTCGTCAACTCGGCGGGCTCCAACGCGACGGATCCGTTCCTCAGCGGCCAGCTGTCAATGATGATCAACGGCAACTGGATGATCCAACAGGCGGCGCAGTACAACCCGGATCTGAACTACGGATTGGCCTACATCCCGTCGCCGGACGGCAACACCTTAAGCACCTTCGTGGGGGGCCGCGTGCTGCTCATCCCGAAGGGCGCCAAACACCAAGAAGAGGCGTGGGAATTCATCAAATGGATGTGCGCGACGGAGGAAGGCCAAAGCTTCAAGAAAATTACGGGCGAATTCGCAGCGATGCCGAGCGTGAACGACAAGCTGTACGGCGACGATCCGCTGCAGAAGGTGTTCCTCGAGCTGCTGCCGCACGGAAACTATCGCCCCGTAACGCTGGCGGGCAACCTGATGTGGGATGAACTCGCGAAAGCCCCGGACCTCGTCATGCACGGACAGTATACGGCGCAGCAAATTTTGGATCAAATTACGGACAAAGTGAACAAAGAGATCGAAACGAAAAAAGCCCAGCAATAACGTTCGGGAGGGGGAATGCGGCCTCGCCTTCCCCCGAAACCGCCGAAAGGAGGAGTCCGCATGCAGGTATTCCGGCAGCTGCGCAGAACGTCGAACCTGGCCAAAGCGCCGCCCGGCCGCGCTTTCAAATATAGAAACCGCGCCGGCTATTACTTCGTCCTGCCTTGGGCGCTCGGACTGCTCGCCTTCTACGCGTATCCGCTTCTAAGCTCCATCTATTACAGCTTCACGAATTACAGCGTAGTAGGGAGCGTTCGATGGATCGGCGCGGAAAATTACGCGACCTTGTTCCGGGACGACGTGTTCTGGATCGCGATTCGGAATACGCTCGCATTTACCGCCATGACGGTGCCCTTAAGCGTCGTCGTCGGCATCTCCGTCGCGCTGCTGCTCAACAACGACGTGTTCGGCCAAGGCGTCTTTCGGACGATCTTTTTCCTGCCGGTGCTTGTGCCGGTCGTCGCCATCTCGATCATTTGGCAGTGGCTGCTCAACCCGCAATTCGGTCTCGTGAATTATTTGCTCGAATTCGTCGGCATCTCGGGACCGGGCTGGCTCGGCGATCCGGATTGGGCGAAGCCGTCGCTGGTGCTGATGTCGCTGTGGACGATCGGCAACGCGATGCTGATTTACTTGGCGGGGCTGCAGGATATTTCGAAGGAATATTACGAAGCCGCCGAGGTGGACGGGGCGAATTGGTTTTGGAAGATTTGGCATGTGACGCTGCCGCTGCTGACGCCCGTCATCTTTTTCAATACGGTCATGGGTATCATCCATACGCTGCAGGAATTTACGCTGCCTTACACCCTTACCTTCGGCAGCGGCAGCCCGGCCAACTCGCTGCTGTTTTACAACATGTATTTGTACGACAACGCTTTTAAGTATTTGAAAATGGGATACGCCAGCGCGATGGCTTGGATTTTATTCATCGTCATCATGGGTATCACGCTGTTGATGTTTAAGTTCTCCAACAAATGGGTTCATTACGAGGAATGACGGGGAGGTGCATATCGTTGAGACGACGCGGGTTCGCGGCTGCGGCCGCGCTGTACGCTCTGCTGCTGGTCCTAGGCTTCGTATTTTTGCTTCCGTTCCTCTGGATGGTGTCGACGTCGCTGAAACCGACGACTCAACTGTTCGTGTTCCCTCCGCCGTGGATTCCGGATCCCGTGCGGTGGAGGAACTATTACGAAGCGGTGACCTTCGTCGACTTCTTCACCTATTTCCGGAACACACTCGTCATCGCGACGGTGTCCACGATCGGCACCGTGATCGCTTCGCCGCTTGCGGCTTATAGCTTCGCCAGGCTCCAGTGGCGGGGGCGGGATACGATGTTTTTCGTCACCTTGGCCATCATGATGATTCCGTCGCAGGTCACGATGGTGCCGCTGTTCATCGTGTTTTCGAAGCTGCATTTGACGAATACGATTTGGCCGCTCGTGCTGCCGTCCTTCGTCGGGGTCCCGTTCTTTATTTTCCTGATGCGGCAGTTTTTCAAGCAGCTTCCGTCCAGCCTGGAGGACGCAGCTCGCATCGACGGCTGCTCCGAGTTCAAGGTGTACGCCAAGATTATGTACCCGCTCTGTCAGCCCGGCTTGCTGACGATCGCTCTCTTCCAGTTCATGTGGGCGTGGAACGATTTTATCGGGCCGCTGATTTACCTCAGCGACGAGAAGAAGTACACGCTGCAGATCGGGCTGCAAATGTTTCGGCAAACCAATGATACGGCGTGGTCACAGCTGATGGCGGCATCCGTCATCATCGCCCTGCCGATCATTTTGCTCTATTTCTTTATTCAAAAGGCGTTCGTCAAAGGCATCACGTTCGGCGGCGTCAAAGGGTAGCGGCAAGCGTTTGCGCGGAAGTCCAAATTTGATCAAAAGGATGTGTTCGAACATGAGTAAACCGGCAGAGCTGCAGGACAAATTTTACGGCTGCATCGCCGGCGTCCACGTCGGTTCCGCGATGGGCGCGCAGGTGGAAGGCTGGAGCTGGCAAAAAATCGAGGAGACGTACGGCACGCTCGACAAGCTGGTATCTTACCAGCATTACAATAACGGCTGGGACCGCGAGCCGGGCACGACGGAGGACGGCGTCGAGCGGCAGAAGCTGATGATTACCGCCATTATGGAAAAGCAGGATCGGGTCAATGCGGAGGACGTGCGCGCGGCGTGGGTCAAATATATTAAGCCCGAGTCCGCGGGCATGATTTCGGAGCCGTTCGAGGCGGTGCTGCTGGCGATGGCGAAGAGCGGCATCCCCGCCCGCGAACTGGGCCGGTACTGCGATTACGCGGGGCTCAACAGCTTCTCCCGTTCGTGCCATCCGATCGGGTTGATCAACGCCGGGGACGTGACCGGCGCAATCAACGACGTGTTCGAGGTCGGGCAGCTGTACCAAACATCGAACAGCCGCGGCCTCCAGTGGGCGGCCGTTACGGGAGCGGCGATCGCCGAGGCGACGAAGCCGAACGCGACGGTCGACAGCGTCATCGGCGTTATTTACGACCACTGTCATCCCGACATGGTCGTGAAAGAAATCGACCGCGAGCTGAAGCGGACGGCGCACTGCACGGATTTCCGCGAGCTGCGGAGCGCGTTCGATCCGGTATACAACGTTAAGGGCATCAAGTATTCGATGAGCTATGCGAACGAAGTCGTCACGAAGGCGATCTGCCTGTTCAAGATGACCGAGGGCAATCTGCATGACACGTTGATCGCGGCCGTGAACATGGGGCGGGATACCGATTGCGTCGCCGCCGTATCCGCCGGTATCGCGGGAGCGCTGAGCGGCTCCGCCACGATGCCCGAAGCGTACATCAAGCAGGTCGACTACGCGACGAGCCTGCATAAGGTCAGCAATTCGCAGCGGACGATTCGCGAGCATGCCGACGGACTGTTCCAAGCGTACATGGCGAGAATGCACCGGATGAAAGCTTTCGCGGAGCAAATGGCGTATTAATTCATTTTACGATACGGAAGGGGAGAACGGATCCATGAGCCAACCCGTTACTTTGCGAGATAAATTTTACGGCTGCCTGATCGGCGTGCACGTCGGCTCCGCGATGGGAGCCCCCGTGGAAGGGTGGAGCTGGCGAAAGATCGAAGACACGTACGGCACCCTCGACAAGTTAGTCTCCTACGAGCACTACAACAATGGCTGGCAGCGGGAGCCGGGGACGACGGAGGACGGCGTCGAACGGCAAAAGCTGATGATCACGGCGATCATCGAAAAGCAGGATCGCGTCAACGCCGAAGACGTCCGCAAAGCTTGGGTCAAGTATATTAAGCCGGAATCGGCCGGCATGATTTCGGAGCCGTTCGAGGCAGTGCTGCTCGCGATGGCGAAGAGCGGCATCCCCGCGCGCGACCTGGGGAAGTACTGCGATTACGCGGGGCTCAACAGCTTCTCCCGCTCCTGCCATCCGATCGGGCTCATTAACGCCGGCGACGTGCGCGGGGCGATCGAAGACGTCCTGGAGGTCGGGCAGCTGTACCAGACGTCGAACAGCCGCGGCCTTCGGTGGGCGTCGGTCACAGCCGCGGCGATCGCCGAGGCGACGAAGCCGGACGCGACGGTCGACCAGGTGATCGGGGCCATCTACGATCATTGCCACGAGGAGGTCGTGTCGGAGATCGACCGCGAATTGAAGCGTACCGCGGGGATCCAAGATTTCCGCGAGCTGCGGTCCCATTTCGACAACGTGTATTCCGGCTGCGGCGTTCCTTATTGCATGAGCTACGCCAACGAGGTCGTCACGAAAGCGATCTGCCTGTTCCGGATGACGAACGGGAAGCTGAAGGAGACGATGATTTCGGCCGTCAACATGGGGCGGGATACGGATTGCGTCACCGCCGTGTCCGCCGGTATCGCGGGGGCGCTCAGCGGCTCGGCCGGCTTCCCGGAGGAGTACGTGCGGCAGGTCGATTACGCGACGAGCCTGCATACGGTCAGCAACTCCCAGCGCACGATTCGCGAGCATGCGGACGGCGTTTACCAAGCATACGTCTCGAGGCTGCGGCGGATGAGCAAGTTCGCCTCGGCGATGGCGGGCCTGTAAACGCGGTGCCCGCGGCATTCCGGGCGATCGTCGTCGGCACCGGCGGGTTCGGAGCGCAATGGTGCACTGCGTTTTTGCCGCCCTTCGTCCGGGAGGGGCGCATCGACGTCGTCGCCGCCGTCGATGCGAATCCCCTCGCGCTTCAGCATGCGAGCGAGGGGCTCGGCGTCCCGCCATCCCGCTGCTATACGAGCGCGAAGGACGCCTTCGAGCGGCATCCCGCGGATTTTTGCATCTTGGTCGTGCCGCCTGCGTTCCGCGAAGAGCTCGTCCGGTTGGCGCTTGCTCACGGTATGCACATTTTGTCGGAGAAGCCGATCGCCGATACGCTGGAGGCTTCGATCCGCATCGCCCGAAGCGTGCGCAGCGCAGGGAAGAAGATGGGCGTCGCGATGAGCCGCCGGTACGAGCGAGACAAGGAGGCGCTGCGCGGTGCGCTGCGGTCGGGCGCCCACGGCGCGCTCGATTATTTGATCCTTCGCCATACTTGCGATCTGCGCAAGTACGGCAGCTGGGGCGCCTATCGCCACCGGATGCCGGATCCGCTGTTGACGGAGTCCGCGCCGCATCGGCTGGACCTGTTGGCCGATTTGGCCGGCGCGCCTTGCGAGACGGTATACGCGCAAACGTGGAGGCCGCCGTGGGCGGAATTCGCGGGGGATTGCCAAGCGCTGGTCACGATGACGTTCGCGAACGGCGTCCGCGCATTGTTCGAGGGGGGTTACGCCAACGCAGTCGAATTGAACGGCTTCGGCGAGGAGTATATCCGGGCGGAGTGCGAGCGCTCTACGGTCGTGCTGCATCGGAAGCGGGTCGAGGCGTTCCCGCATTCGCCGGAGCGGAGCGGCCCTGCGCAGGAGGGAGAAGGAGCGGAAATCGCCCCTCCGGATCGGGAGCGCTGGGGACATGGCCGGGTGATCGAGCAGTTTTTGGATTGGCTCGAAGGCGGCGAACCGATGGAAACGCGTGTTGACGAAAATTTGAAACTAGCGGCTCTGTGCAGCGCGGCGATCGAGAGCAGCAGGACGGGGAAGCCGATCCGCGTGGAGACGTATTTCGAGGAAACTGATGCGAAAGTGAAGTGAACGCGGCCGCCGTCCGATTTGTCGGGCGGTGGTTTCTTGTTTGTATGTCTGAATATTTACATAATTTAACGCGAGCATTAACGTAACCTTAACAAACCGATGCTATATTGAAGGAAACCTGCAAGCATCGGGAGGGATTCTATGACGGCTTGGGTTTTCGCCGGCATGCTGTCGCTCGTCGGGTTGGGCGGATTGATTTGGTTTTCCGTTCGGCAGCCCGACCGGGATCGGAAGAAAAGGGAGGTCGGCGGCAGCGACGGGTTTATGCCAATCCCGAACGTCGGTGATTCGCATCGGGGGGACGCCGGAGGCAGTTCCGGGGGAGGCGGCGACGGCGACGGCGGAGGAGGCGGCGGGGGCGATTGAGGAGATTGGGAACAAGGCAGCCTTTCTTTGCGGAAGGGCTGCCTTCATTGCGTTGATCCGCGAATCATGCGCGAGCTTCGTACGTCACGGCGACGCGGATGTCTTGGTCGTAGTTGCCGAAGCCCCTGCCGAATAACGTGACGCCGCCGCAATGGCGAGCCGATTCGAGCGAAGCGACGCGAAAGCCGATCGTCTCTCCGTAGGCGATCCCCAGTTCGTCGATCGTGACGTCGGAGAGGCGGACCCCGTCGATGTACGCGCCGGCTCGGCTCACGGAAATCGTCTTCAGCAGCCCGTACTGCGAACGGTTCGTCCACCAATCGGGCGTGTACACGCCCTTCGTCGAACCGTAATCGCCCGGACACGTCCACGTGCCGACGAGGCGGTCGTTCATGTAAAAGCTGATGTCGGACGGCCAATTTTCGTTGTATCCTGGCGCTTCGGAACAAATTTCCAGGGAAATGTCAATATTTACAGGAACTTGGTTTGCTAATAGGTAGTTCGGGATTCGATACTCTACGTACCCGCTGCCGAACCAAAGGTGGCTCGCTTTGACATGGTCCGGGTCGGAAAAATATCTCGGATCGTCGACGATGCCGATCATGCCGTGCTCTGACGCGAGTCCGCACGTCGGCTTTACTTGGCATGCGGAATATTGTCCGACCGGCAGCTCGATTTCGTAACGGTCGGGAGCAGGTGCCGGAACGCTCGGCGTCCGTTTCAGAAGCAACGTCAATTCGTCGAGGGCGAGCCGGCACAGCTTCTGCATGCCGCGTTTGCCCGCGATCGTTTCGGTCGTGACGATGCCGGCTTCTTCGAGCTTCTGGACATGCTTCGTCACGATGGCGGAGGAGAGTCCGACCGCTTCGGCCAGCTCTTTGATGTTCATCGGCCGTTCGTCGAGCAGCTCGATCATATGGAGTCTCGTCTCGGACGAGAAGCATTCGAATACGGCGACGTTCGCCCGTTCGGCGCGCAGCTTCATTGCGTTCCCTTCTTTCTGTTTTTCCTGCGGCGAGAAGTGTTGTTTTCACGATTATATAACCAGTAAGTTAATTAATCAACTTTAATGTTGACGAATCGATGGGTTCCTTATTACAATCGGTGTAGAAATCATAACTTCATCATTGATAGGTTAACCAAATAGTTTACCAAAGGAGTTGTATTACCAATGACATTGCCAAGACCGGATTACCCGCGTCCGCAATTCGTCCGTGACGTCTGGGAAAGCTTGAACGGGGAATGGGAATTTGCGTTCGACGACGAGAATGTCGGTTTGCGGGAGAAGTGGCATCGGGGCGAGCGGGCGCTCGACCGGCGCATTCAGGTGCCATTCGCGTTCGAAAGCCGGCTGAGCGGCATCGGGGAAACAGGCTTCCACGACGTCGTCTGGTACCGGAAGCTGTGGAGCCCGCCGGCGTCGTTCGCGGGGAAGCGGGTGCTGCTGCATTTCGGCGCGGTCGATTACGAGGCTCGCGTCTGGGTGAACGGCGAGCTCGCGGCGTCGCATATCGGCGGCCATACTCCGTTCTCCGCGGACATCACGGATGCGCTGTCGCCGGACGGTCCGAACGCGATCGTCGTGCGCGCCGAGGATCGCGGGAAGGACGTGTTCCAGCCGCGCGGCAAGCAGTTCTGGGAAGAGAAGTCGCGGGGCATTTGGTATACGCGTACGACGGGCATTTGGCAGACGGTGTGGGCGGAGGCGGTGTCGCCGACGTATTTGGCGAAGGTGAAGTATGAGCCCGACATCGACCGGAACGAAATTCGGATTCGCGCGTTTTTCGAGGGACCGGTCGAAGGGCGGGACGCGGCGCTGCGCATTCGGATTACGTTCCAAGGAGAGCCGGTCGCGGAGGAGACGATTCGCGTGCTTCGCGCCGAGGAGCGCCGGACGATCGGGCTGCACGGGCTGAACGATCACGGGATGGACCGGTTTTGGTCGCCGGAGCGGCCGAACTTGTACGACGTCGAGTACGAGCTGACGGTGGACGGCGCGGTCGTCGACCGGGCGGCGGGCTATTTCGGCATGCGGAAGGTATCGATCGAGAACGGCCGGTTCGCGCTGAACAATCGTCCGTATTTCATGAAGCTGGTGCTCGATCAGGGCTATTTCCCGGACGGCAACCTGACGCCGCCGAGCGACGAAGCGATTCGCCTGGACGTCGAGCTGACGAAGGCGATGGGCTTTAACGGCGCGCGCAAGCATCAGAAAGTGGAGGATCCGCGGTATTTGTACTGGTGCGACAAGCTCGGGCTGCTCGTGTGGGGCGAGATGGCGAACGCATGCGACTTCTCGGAGGCGTATTCGCAGCGGATGACCGCGGAATGGCAGGAAGCGGTCGAGCGCGACTATAATCATCCGTGCATCGTCGCGTGGGTGCCGCTCAACGAAAGCTGGGGCGTGCCGAATATCCAGATCGACGCGCGGCAGCAGCAGCATGCGCTGGCGATGTACCATTTGACGAAGTCGCTCGATCCGACGCGTCCGGTCGTCTCGAACGACGGCTGGGAGCTCGTGAAGACGGATTTGTTCACCATTCACGATTACGAGTGGCGTGAGGAGGTGCTGGCCGAACGGTACAGCACCGTCGAAGGCGCCGTGACGAGCATGCCGGCGAACCGGCGGTTGTCCGTCGGCGGCTTCGCCTACGAGGGTCAGCCGATTCTCGTGACCGAGTTCGGCGGCATCGCGTACAAGAAGAGCGAGTGGGAAGGCTGGGGCTACTCGGGCGCTAGCGACGACGACGATTATTTGGCGCGGCTGCGCGCCGTCGTGCTGCCGCTTCGCCGCTCCGGCGTCGTGCAGGGATACTGCTACACGCAGCTGACGGACGTCGAGCAGGAGATTAACGGGCTGCTGACGTACGACCGGGTGCCGAAGGTGCCGATCGAGAAGATTAAGGAAATTATCGATATGAGGTAATTGGGTGCAGCCGCGCGGGCGTTTTGTCCGCGCGGCTGTTTGTTGTTTTTGCGAGCGCTGGGGGCTTCGGCGGGTGGGATGTAGCCGCAAAATTGCGGCTAAGGAGCCGTTGGCGGTGGCGTCGGCGGGCTGTAAGGAGCAAATGTTCTTATTCGGCGGTTGGCGGGGCTGGCGGCGGTGTGTAAGGAGCAAATGTTTCTTATTCAGCGGTTGGCGGGGCTGGCGGCGGGCTGTAAGGAGCAAATGTTTCTTATTTGGCGGTTGACGGGGCTGAAGGCGGGCTGTAAGGAGCAAATGTTTCTTATTCGGCGTTTGGCGGGGGTGTAGGCGGGCTGTAAGGAGCAAATGTTTCTTATTCGGTGGTTGGCGGGGCTGAAGGCGGGCTGTAAGGAGCAATTGTTTCTTATTCGGCGGTTGGCGGGGCTGAGGGCGGGCTGTAAGGAGCAAATGTTCCTTATTCGGCGGTTGGCGGGGCTGAAGGCGGCAACCCACCAACCGCCGCGAGGCTTAACCCGACGCGCGGACGACGAGGCGCGCGGACAGCAGCACCTTCTCCGGCTGGGCGCCGGGCTGCGCGCGGCGGCGAGCGAGCTGCTCCACCGCGCGGCGGCCGAGCGCCTCATTGGCGAGCTCGACGGTCGTGAGCGCCGGGTCGGCATCGGCGGACGCTCCGATGTTGTCGAAGCCGGTGACGGCGCAATCGTCCGGCACGCGCAGCCCGCGCTGGCGCAAGCCGCGCAGCAGCTCCAGCGCGATCTGGTCGTTCGCGCAGACGAACGCGTCCGGCCGATCCGCTGGATCGAGGCCGGCCAGCTTCGCGTGCAGCGCGTCCGACCAGCGGCGTTCGGGATACGGGTACGTCCATTTGCGCAGCCGCGTATCCCCGCCGAACGCCTCCACCGCGCTGCGGCAGCCGAGCCATCGTTCGCGGAAGCTCGGCGCGAAGTCGTCGTTGCCGACGAAGACGAACGACCGCCGCCCGCCGTACAGCAAATGGCCCGCAAGCAGCACGGCGCCGTCCGCGTTCGCGTTCATGACCGCGTCCGCTTCGACGAGCGGCTCTTCGTGGTCGAGCAGCACAAGCGGTCCGCCCATCGCCTGCAGCGCGACGAGCGTCCCCGTCGGCAGGCTGCCGACGGCGATATGTCCGAGACAGGCGCTCCGGTCCATGTACGCGGGGAACGACGGCCCTTCGCCGTTCGCGCCCGACCGAGGCGCGACGACGGCATGCTCCCAGCCGAATTCCGCGCAGCCGTTCGCGACGCCGGTCAGTACTCGCGCCCAATAGGAAGCTTCGCTTTGAATGGAGGGGTCCATCCACACCAGCACATAGCCGCGGGACGCGGCGAACGAAGCCGAATCCGCTGCGACGGCAGCTCCCGCAACGCCGGGCGCGCCTGCGACCGCCGCCCCGGCCGGCAGCCGGTAGCCGAGCGCGCGGGCGGCGGCGAGCACGCGCTGGCGCGTTACGTCGCTGACGCCCGGCTTGCCGGACAGCGCGCGCGAGACGGCGTATTTGGACACGTGCAGCGTATCGGCAATCGTTTGGAGCGAGACGCGGCGAGCCATAACAACACTCCTTGACAGAACGTTAGGGTGTACCTAGAATATAGCAAATTTCGGCTAACAGCAACATAACAAACCTAACAAACAAAGGCGAGGAATGAACCGGGTGTCGCGGGGCAGGGCAAGAAAAACATACGGGAGAGTGCAAAGTCATGGCAATGAGCGAGAACAGCAAAACGGTATTTTTTTACGATGCGTCGTTTCCGTACGACGGGGCGAGGCCCGGCGACACGGAAGTCCAACGTTTGCAACAAATAGGTCGAGTCGTCTCCGCCGACCAACTTGAAAGCGCGCTGGAAGAGGCGGACGCGTTCGCGACGCTGCACGGCCCGTACTTCCCGAAGGAGGCGTGGCCGGCGGTGCTGCGCTTCCTGAAGCGCGGCGGCGGCCTCGTCCTGGTCGGCGGCGCGCCGTTCCGCGTGCCCGTGTTCAAAGACGACCAAGGCAGCTGGGCGCTCGAGCGCGAGCAGACGGCGTACCACCGCCAGCTGCTCATCCACGAGGCGCTCCGCGCGGACGGGTCCCGCATCGCGCAACTGCAGGCGAACCCCGACATCCCGCTGTTCGCGGGCAAGGAAGCGTTGTTCGCGCCGAGCGACACGTACGGGCTCGTGCTGCACGTCACGCGGCAGAGCGACAACCCGCGCGAGCACGGCTCGGGCGGTCCGATGGACGCCTTCGTCTACCCGCTGCTGAAGGGCGTCTCCAGAGACGGCCGCGAAACCGCCGCGCCGGCGGTGCTGCTCGAGCACGTGAAGGGGGATTTTGCAGGAGGACGCTGGGTACTCGTCGCCCAACCCGTCGCGCCCGCCTTCTGGGAGCGAGGCGGCGCGGACGCGCTCGCCGAATGGGCGGCCTTCGCCGCCAAAGGCGCAACCGAGCTGTGGCTGAAGCCGAACTACGGCTGCTACGAGGTCGGCGAGCGCCCGAGCCTCGCGCTGACGGCGCAGGCGGTCGGCGGCGCGAGGCCGCGCGCGTGGACGTTCCGCATCCGGGCGGCGATCGAGCGGAACGGAGGCGCGCCGCAGCCGGCGTGGGAGCATACGGTCCGGCTGCAGGCGGACGGGGCTTTGCGCATCGAGCGGTTCCAAGCGCCCGACCCGGTCGAGCCCGGCTGCTACAGCATCGAATGCGAGGCGACGGCCGAAGACGGCGAAACGCGCATCCTCCGGCAAGGCTTCTGGGGCATGGACCGCGCCCTGCTCGAAGCCGGCGAGCCGCTGACCGCGGGGCGCGATTATTTTTATAAGAACGGCAAACCGCTGCCGATCGTCGGCATGACGTACATGACGAGCGACGTCGCGCGCAAATATTTGTTCCTGCCCAACGTCGCGGCATGGGACAAAGACATGGCCGAGATGCGGCGCGCCGGCATCAACCTCATACGCACCGGCGTCTGGACCGGCTGGCGCCAAATGGCGTTCGTCGACGGCCATTTCTCGGAGGAGGTGCTGCGCGCGATCGACGCGTTCCTGCTGACGGCGAAAAAGCATGAACTCGAAGTCACGTTCAACTTCTTCTCGTTCACGCCGGAGACGTGGGAGGGCGCGAACCCGTACCTCGACCCGCGCAGCGTGGAGGCGCAGAAGCGGTTTATCGTCTCGCTCGTCTCCCGGCACCGAACGAGCACGCACGTCCATTGGGACCTCATCAACGAGCCGTCGATGTTCGATCCGTCGCGCATCTTCCAAGGCCCGCGGACGGCGAACGACCGGTTCGAACGCGAAGCGTACGTCGAATGGCTGAAGCGCCGCCACGGCTCGATCCGTTCGCTGCAGGAGCGTTGGAACATGACGCCCGAGGAGCTGCCGAGCTTCGAAGCGGCGCGCCCGCCGGAGCGAAGCGACATCAACTTCGACGTGCAGGACGTCAGCCGCCCGAAGAAAGGGCTCGTCTGGCTCGACTACGCCTTATTCACGATGGAGATGCACAACCGCTGGGCGCGAGAGCTTGTCGGCGCGATTAAGGCGGCCGCGCCGAATCAGCTCGTGACGGTCGGCCAAGACGAGGGGCTCGCGAGCGGACGCCCGTCGCCGTTCTTCTACGCGGAGGCGGTCGACTACACGACGGTGCATACCTGGTGGAAAATGGACGCGCTCGTGTGGGACGGCATTTTCACGAAAGACGGGCACAAGCCGAACCTCATCCAAGAGACGGGCATTATGTACGTAGAGGCGGCCGATGGGCGGGCGAAGCGCAGCGAAGAGGAGCTGCGCAATATTCTCGAGCGCAAATACGCGTACGCCTTCTCGACCGGCGGCGCGGGCGCCGTGCAGTGGATTTGGAACACGAACTTCTACATGGACAACGTCAACGAATCGAACATCGGCGCGCTGCGGGCGGACGGGACGCAGAAGCCGGAGGCGGACGTGTCGTACGATTTCGGCTCGTTCTTCGCCGCCGTCGGACGCAAGCTCGAGGATCGCGCCCTCGAGGACATCGCGGTCGTCTTCCCGTACTCGAACGACTTCTCGAACCGCAGCTTCGCCTATGACGCGACGGCGAAGCTGACGCGCGTGCTCGCCTACGACATGAAGCGGCCGTTCCGCGGCGTCTCCGAGTACCATCTCGACCGGCTGACCGGCCCCGCGCCGAAGCTGTGGATCGTGCCGAGCGCGCACAATATCGAAGACGAAGCGCTCGCCGCGCTCGCCGACATCGTGCGCCGCGACGGCGGCACGCTGCTCGTGACCGGGCCGCTGCGCCTCGACGCCTACTGGGGACCGAACCGCTCGCGCCTCGCGGACGTCGTCGGGCCGACGCGGATCGAGAATGTGCTGCGCGAGGAGCTGCTCGACGTCGACGGCCGGGCGTATCCGGTCTCGTTCGGCGGCAGCGGCATCGCGGCGCTGAATAAGGAGCGCCCCGAAGACGGCGCGCCCTTGCGGCTCGCCGAATACGCGCTCGGGCGCGGCAAGCTGCTCTGGTGCCCGCTGCCGATCGAGCTGAACGAGCGCAGCGAAACGATCCGCGCGGTATACGCCAAAGCGATCGCGACGGCGGGCGTCGCCGACGAGCTGCTGTGGGAGCAAGGCGGCGATCTGCCGGGCGTGTACGGCCGGAAGCTCGCGTTCCGGGACGGGGCGCTGTTCGTGTTCGTCTCGGAGCTCGGCCAGGACGCCGACGTGAAGGTGAAAGATCCCGCGACGGGCCGTTCCTACGCGTTCTCCCTCGAGCGGGAGCGCAGCGTTCTGTTCTTCGCGGACCGCGAGGGCGCGGTCGAAGCGGCGTACCGACCGGATCAAAACGTCATTCGCGTCGAATAAAAGGGCTAAGTCTCGTCCCGAATGGGTAATATGAAAGATAGCATATTCACCCAGAAGGAGAGAGCATCATGCCGCTAACGCCGGAGCAACGCATTACGCTGCACGGTTTCAACAATTTGACGAAATCGCTGAGCTTCAATATGTACGATATATGCTACACCCAGACGAAGCAGGAGCGGGAAGCGTATCTCGAATATATCGACGAGCAGTACAACTCCGACCGGCTGCGCTCGATTCTGAAACACGTCGCGGACATCATCGGCGCGCATGTGCTGAACGTGGCGCAGCAGGACTACGTACCGCAAGGGGCGAGCGTCACGCTGCTCGTGTCCGAAGGGCCGATCGTCGAGGTGCCGCAGGAGTCGTATACCGAATCGCCGGGGCCGCTCCCGGAATCGGTCGTCATGCAGCTCGACAAAAGCCACATCACGGTGCACACGTACCCGGAGTACCATCCGGACGAAGGCATCAGCACGTTCCGCGCGGACATCGACGTGTCCACGTGCGGCGAAATTTCGCCGCTGAAGGCGCTGAACTATTTGATCCGCTCGTTCGACACGGACATCATGACGATCGACTACCGCGTGCGCGGTTTTACAAGGGATATCGAAGGGAACAAGCTGTTCATCGACCATGACATCAGCTCGATCCAAAACTATATCCCGGAAGAAATTAAGGACCTCTACCATATGATCGACGTCAACGTTTATCAGGAGAACATTTTCCACACGAAATGCAAGCTCAGGAAATTCGATTTAAACAATTATTTGTTCGGGTATACGAAGGATAAGCTGAGACCGGAAGAAGTGGAAAGCATCACGGACCGGCTGCAGACGGAGATGGACGAAATTTTTTACGGTCGAACGATTTCGAGCGGTTCGATCGACCAAATGATGTGACTTCAGCGGCGGCCGGTTACGGTCCGCCGCTTTTCGCCGTTCCGCCGCGCCGCCGGTAGCCGCTCGGACTGACGCCGTACCGTTTGCGAAACTGCTGCAGGAAATGGTTGTAGTTGCGAAAGCCGACCTCGTAGGCGATCTCCGCCGCGCCGAGCGCCGTCATTTCGAGCAGCATGGCCGCATGACGAATCCGCATCGCGTTCAGCGCGTCGATAACCGACTGGCCGGTCGTCTCCTTGAACAAATGAGACAGCCGCGACGGCGACATGCCGACCGCCCCTGCCACCGTTGCGACGCGCACCTCTTCGCGCATATGCGCCGAGAGCCAGCGGAGCGCTTCGGCCGCGCGCGGGTCCGATCCGCGGCCGCCGCAGCGGGCGGCGAGCGCGAGCGCCTCCCGCAGCGAGGCGAGGCACAGCTCGTCCCAGAACGGCCCCTGCGCCCTGGCGTCGTCCACCACCCGCAGCATCGCGCGGTACAGCCGCCGCCGATCGCCGGGGGAGACGATGCGCACGACGCTTGCTTCTCCGTCGGGCAGCAGTCCGGCTTCGACCCGATCCCCGGGGAAATGCGCCCAGATGAAATGCCACGTCTCCCCGGGACAAGTGCCGTAATGATGAGGCGCGCCGGGTCGGAGCAGGACGACGTCGCCCGCTTCGCACCGCCGCTCGCCGTCCGCCGTTCGGAAATACCCGCTCCCGCCGAGCGTGAACGCGAGCAGCCAATCGGGCCGGCCGCGCGGTCGAACGGTTTCGTATCGATCGGATTGGCGGAACAGCCCCGCAATGACCGCGCCTTCGCCTTCGCCTCCGTAAATTTCCATATGGCCGACTTCTCGAGCTCTCGCCATTAGGCCAGCCTCCTCGCTCCTTCGCGATTTTTCGAATGCAGCAGGATCGTGTGATGTTTTAGCATGATCCATACTTCATTGTACCTGCGAATCGGCGCTAGAATAAAGGGAAATCGCAACAACAATACGGTGCTCGGGGGGATGAACGTGGACGGCAGAGCAGTCGGATTGACGGAGGAGCAGCGGAAACGTTTCGAGGAAGAGGGCTATTTGCTCGCGAAAGGGTTGTTTACGAAGGAGGAGCTGTCCGACATCGAGCGGACGTTCGAGCGCATCGCGGAGCGGACGGTGCCCGGCCATTTCGAGCCGGATTTCGCGGCGGACGGGACGGACCCGCTGAAGCGGTATCCTCGCGTCATGCACCCGCACCGGTTCGACGCGACGGCGAAACGGTACATGCTGCATCCGCCGGTTATGGCGGCGCTCGCGGATTTGTTCGGCGAGGAGGCGCTCGCCGCGCAAAGCATGTTTTATTATAAGCCCCCGGGTTCGCGCGGGCAGGCGCTGCATCAGGACAATTTCTACCTGAAGGTGGAGCCGGGCAACTGCATCGCCGCGTGGACGGCAGTCGATCCGGCCGACGAGGAGAACGGGGGCTTGCTCGTCGTGCCGAAGACGCAGGCGCACGAGATCGTCTGTCCGGAGCGGGCGGACGCGCGGGAATCGTTCACGACGCATTTCGTGAAGCCGCCCGAAGGGAAGAAACCGGTGCCGATCGTCATGGAAGCGGGGGATGTGCTGTTCTTCAACGGCAACTTGATACACGGCTCGTACCGGAACAAATCGAAGGACCGGTTCCGCCGCTCGTTCATCTGCCATTACGCGAACGCGTCCGCCGCGCGCATCTCGAGTTATTACCGGCCCTTGTACCGCGCCGACGGCACGGAGGTCGAGCTCGAAACGAATCCGGACGGCGGCCCGTGCGGCGTGGAGTACGCCTACTACGGCGCGCACTGACGTTTTCAAAAAAATAACGCCGTCTTCCCGCTAAGGGAAGGCGGCGTCCTTACGTTTTATAAAAACTTAATGCACACGGGCTTCGATACGTTCAGCCGGTGGCCGGTCGGGCGCAGCTTGCCGGTGGCGGCGTTGCGGCGGAATACGACGACGTCGTTCGTATCCCGGTTCGCCGCCAGCACGTACGAGCCGTCCGGCGTCAGCGCGAAGTTGCGCGGATGCGCTCCGAGCACGCTCGCGTGCTCGACCCAGCTCAGGCGGCCGTCGACGTCGATCCGGTACACGACGATGCTGTCGTGGCCCCGATTGGAACCGTACAAAAATTTGCCGTCCGGGGAAACGTGAATGTCGGCGCACGCGTTGTCGCCGCGGAAATCGTCGGGCAGCGTCGCCACCGTTTGGATTTCCGACAGCTCGCCGCTCATTTCGTCGTAAGCGTATACGGCGACCGTCGAGTTCAGCTCGTTGATGGCGTAGCCGAGCATGCGCGACGGATGGAACGCGAAGTGGCGCGGTCCCGCGCCCGGCGCGGCGGCCACGCTCGACGCGTACGTCAGCTTGCCGGACGCGTCGTCGAGCCGGTAGGTCACGATCCGGTCGGCGCCGAGATCGCACACGACGGCGAACCGGTTGTTGCGGTCGATCGTCGCGGAATGCGCCCGCGGCCGATCCTGCACCGGCAGCACGCTCGAGCCTTCGTGGCGCTGAATATCGGAGGCGGGCCCGACTTCCCCTTCCTCGTAGACGGGCGTCACGCCGACCATGCCGCCGTGGTAGCTCGACGTCAGCAGCCAGCGGCGCGTCCGGTCGAGCTCCACGTGGCAGGTGGGGGCGGGCACCGTCCCCTCGATGTTGAGCAGCGACAGCCCGTGCGACTCGTCGATCGCGAACGCGGCGAGCGCGCCGCGCTTGCCGCCGTCCGGGCCGGGCAGCTCCGCGATCGCGTACAGCCTCCGGTCGACCGCGTCGACGGACAGGAACGTCGGATTTTGCAGGCCGGCGTAGCTGCCGAGCAGGCGTACTTCGCCGGTTTCGTTATCGAATTCGGCGGCATAGACGCCGGTTTCTTCCGCTTTCGCATATGAGCCTATAAAAAAGATTTCCTTCATGGGGAAGACACCTCGCTAAGTCGATTGAAACGATACTTTCCTATTATCGCCGAAATAGCGGAGGAAAGACAAATCGAATTGCAAGAAATAGGAGCCTAAGAACCGGGTAATATGCAAAGAAATCGCTCCTTCCCCGGAGAGACGGGGGAGGAGCTTTCTTGTATGATAGGGACGAGAACACACGAAGCAAAGGGGGACGAAGCATGCAGCCGTTCACGCGGCGCGCCGTCGCCGTCATTCGCTCCATTCCCGCCGGGAAGGTCATGACGTACGCACAAATCGCCGAGGCGGCGGGAAGCCGCAGAGGGGCGCGGCAGGTCGTCCGCATCCTCCATTCGTTAAGCGAATCCCAAAGACTGCCGTGGCATCGGGTCGTAGACGCTCAGGGGCGCCTCGTCATCGCCGACGAGGAAGCCCGATTTACGCAGCGAATTCGCCTCTTGGAAGAGGGCGTCGAGGTCGGCGCCGACGACCGGATCGACCTCGCGACGTACCGGCATTTCCCGGACGTTCCGCTGCCGGAAGACGCACCGCCGGAAGACGCGCTTCCGGACGAGCTCGACGACGACGAAATCTAACTAGGACCGCAGCAGCGCCATGTCGAACGCGGGCACGAGCCCTTCGGCCGCGGCCCGGCCGAGCAGCGCCTCTACCGCGGCGTAGCCTTCCTCGCCGAGCTCGGCGGTGAAGCGGTTGACGTACAGCTCGATATGCGATTTCGCGACGTCCGGATCCATCTCCTGCGCGTGCTCCATCACGTATGCCCGGGACGCATCGGGATGCGCCCACGCGTATTCGACGGACGCGCGCGCCCACCGGGCGATCGCGTCCTTGTCGAGGGAACGCTTCGCGATGATGGCGCCGAGCGGAATCGGCAGCCCCGTGTCCTCCTCCCACCACTCGCCGAGGTCGGCCAGCTTCGAGAGGCCGTACGACGGGTAGGTGAACCGGGCTTCGTGAATGACGAGGCCCGCGTCGACGGCGCCGTCGCGCACGGCCGGCATAATGTCGTGGAACGGCATGACGACGATGTCGAGGCCGCCGTTCGGCACGCGCTGCGCCGCCCATAAGCGGAACAGCAGGTAGGCGGTCGAGCGCTCGCTCGGCACGGCGACCCGCTTGCCGGCGAGCTCGGCAGGTTCGCCCCCCGACTTCGTCAGCACGAGCGGGCCGTTGCCGCGCCCGAGCGCGCCGCCGCAAGGCACGAGCGCGTATTTGTCCAGCACCCAAGGCAAGGCGGCGTACGAAATTTTCATGACGTCGAGCCCGTTCGCTCCGGCGGCCAGCGTATTCGTAATATCGATATCGGCGTACATGACGTCGAGCCCCGGAGCGCCCGGAATAAGGCCGTGCACCCAAGCGTGAAACACGAACGTGTCGTTCGGGCAAGGCGAGAATGCGATCTTCATTGGTCGCTAAGCACCTCCGCGAGTATGGCGCAGGCGGCTTCGAGCGCCGCGAGCGCGTCTTTGATGCGCCAGGCCGCGCGGTCGCGCGGACCGACGGCGTTGGATATGCCCCGGACTTCGAGGACGGGGACGCCGGCGCGCGCCGCGGCGGCGGCGACGCCCGCCCCCTCCATCGCTTCGGCGGCCGCGCCGGGGACGCGCGCCGCGACGGCCGCCGCAGTCGCCGCGGTGCCGGTCGCCGTCGAGACGGTCGCGATCGGGCCGAGGACGGCGTCAAAGCCGCGCTCGCGCATCGCCTCGGTCCACCGCGCCGCAAGCGCCGCGTCGACCGCGAAGCGGGAGCGGCCGAAGCCGAGATCGTCGACGCTGGCGAAGCCTTCCGGCGTCTCCGAGCCCCAGTCCGCGGCGTGGATCGCGTCGGCGACGACGGCCGCGCCGATCGCCGCGCGGCCGGGGAAGCCGCCGCCGATGCCGGCGCTGACGGCGAGCGCATAGCCGCCGGCGGCGAGCTCGAACGCGGCGCCCGCCGCGGCGTGCGCCGGTCCGACTCCGGCCGCGACGACATGGAAGCGCGGATCGCCGCGGAAGCCGCGCAGCGCGGCCTCGCGCTCGGCGTCGACCGCCGTCACGACGAGCACGCGCTTAAGGGGATGATCGTTCATCGCAAGGAATCGCTCCTTTATCGGTTCTGTTCCGGTTTTCCCCGGTAAATTGCATGGACGAAAGCGTCGATGGACAAGTACGTTTAATGTTAACTATACCGGATAAGGGGGCAGGGAACAAACGATGAAGGCACCGTTGTTCAGAGATCCGATCTATGACGGAGCGGCCGATCCGGTCGTCGTTTGGAACGAACCGGCACAGGAGTGGTGGATGGTTTATACGAACCGGAGGGCGACGGCGGAAGGGCCGAAGTTCGCCTGGGTGCATGGCACCGACCTCGGCGTCGCGTCGTCCGCGGACGGCGGCCGCACGTGGAAATACCGGGGGACGCTGCAGGGGCTCGACACCGAATGGGGGCGCAACACGTTCTGGGCGCCTGAAATCATTCGGCGCGAAGGGCTGTACCACATGTACGTCAGCTACATTCAAGGCGTGCCGGACGATTGGCCGGGACATCGGCGGGACATTCGCCACTACACGAGCCCGGATCTCATCCGTTGGAAGTATGTAAGCACGCTGGAGCTGAGCTCCGACCGCGTCATCGACGCATGCGTCTATCCGCTGCCGGACGGCCGGTTCCGCATGTGGTACAAGGACGAGGCGAACGGCTCGCATACGTACGCGGCGGACAGCGACGACTTGTACCGATGGAGCGTCGTCGGTCCCGTCATCGCCGATCGGCCGCATGAAGGGCCGAACGTGTTCCGGCTCGCAGGAGCGTATTGGATGATCGTGGACGAATGGCGGGGGCAGGGCGTCTACCGGTCCGACGATTTGGAACGGTGGGAGCGGAACGGGCTCATCCTCGATACGCCCGGTTCGCGCGAGGACGACGGCACGATCGGCTTGCATGCCGACGTCGTCGTGCAGGGAGAGGAAGCGTACATTTTTTATTTCACGCATCCCGAGCGGGGCGGCGCGCTGTCGTCGCCGTCCGGCATCGCGGCGTACGCGGACCGGCGCTCCTCGATTCAAGTCGCGAAGCTGCGCGTCGCCGACGGCAAGCTCGTCTGCGACCGGGACGAGCCGTTCGAGCTGCGCTTGACCGCGCCATGAAGAAAAGAAGGCCGACGTCGGAATGTCCGGCGCCGGCCTTCTTTCTTCATGTTCTTATTCGATGAAAGGCAGCGAGATCGAAACCGTCGTTCCTTCGCCGGGGCAGCTGTCGATTCGCATCGTTCCGCCGTGGCTCTCCAGGATCCGGTGGCAGATCATCAAGCCGAGCCCCGTGCCGGTCGATTTGGTCGTGAAGAACGGCTCGCCGATTCTCGGGAGCAGCTCCTTCGGAATGCCAGGTCCTTCGTCGCGGATGCAGGCGACCGCCAGATCTTGCGAGCGGAGGACGGACAGGTGGATCGTACCGCCCTGCGGCATCGCGTCGATCGCGTTCTTCAGCACGTTCAGGAACACCTGCTTGATCCGATGCTCGTCGCACAAGACCGGCGGCAGCTCCTCGCAAATGTCCCACGCGAACAGGACGTTGTGCAGGATCGTTTCGCTCTCCAGCACGAACAAGACGGAGCGAAGCATGTCCGCGAACCCGACGGGGGCGATGGTCGTCATCTGCGGCTTCGATAAACTCATGAAATCGTTCACAATTAAGTTGATCCGATCGATTTCGCTCAGCATCGTATCCAAATAATGCTGCTTGTGCGCGACCAAATCTCTGCGCAGCAGTTGCGTGAACCCGCGGAGCGACGTGAGCGGGTTCCGAATTTCGTGGGCGACGCCCGCGGCCAGTTGGCCGAGGAAGCTCAGCTTCTCGGAACGCAGAAGCATATCTTCCGATTGTTTGCGCTCCGTCAAATCCCGGAGCACGCTTAACGTCACCGATTTCCCCTTATAGTCGTGAATTTGGATGCTTGAGATTTCTACCGTAATGACGACGCCGTCGCCGCAAACGAGCCTCCGTTCCTGGAACGGCGACGGGTCCTCGGTTTGCATGATGTCCCTGACGACCTGTGCCGAAGCCTCGTGATCGTCGGGATGAATAAACCGGAAAATGCTTTGCCCGACGATGTCTTCCGTTCGCTCCATCCGGACGAGCTTGACGGTCGATTTATTGCAGTACACGATTTGTCCCATATCCGTAATCACGAGCGGCTCGGGCAAAAATTTAATCAAGCGCTCCAAGCTCTCCGAATATTTCCGCAGCCGTTCCTCCTGCGCGACGCGTTCGGTGACGTCCCGGAGCACCGTCTGCACGCAGTTCTCGTTCTCGATGTCGCGAATCGCGACGCTGGACACCTCGGCGTCGAACAACTCTCCGTCGACGCGCATCATTTTGTAAACGGTATAGTTCAGCCGTTCCTTGGAAGCTTTGGCCTGGGCGATCCGGGCTTGTCCTTCGGCAAGGTAATCGGGGTGGACGTGGTCGTAGATGTTCCGGCCGATCAGGTCGGCGGCGGAGCGCGCATGGAACATCCGGACCGCCGAATCGTTCACGTAGTAAACGATATCGTTCGCGTGGAGCACGATCGCATCCGGCGAATGCTGGACCATGCGCCGCAGCGTTCGCTCGCTCCGGTACAGGGAACGTTCGAATCTTTTCTCGGCGGTGAGATCTTTGCCGATCAGCAGCACCGAAGGCTGGCCGTTATAATCCATGGGAAACGCTTGCAATCTAACGATCACCGGTTTCCCGTCGAGCCGTATGAAATGCATGATCGCCGGCCTCGTCGGCATGCCGTTCAGCGGCGATTCGATGAAGCGCTCGAAGGCGGAGCGGTAGGCGCTTGGCACGAAATCGATAACGGAGTTACCTAATATCTGCCCCGGCGTCTGGGCCCCCGCGATCGCCGCGGCAGCGGGGTTCGCATAGACGATACTCCCATCGCGGTAAACGGCGACCGGATCTGGAAGCGAATCAACGATGAATCGGTACTGTTCGGACGAAAACAACGGGACGACGGGTTGCGCGCGATGCGGCATGGAACCAGCCTCTTTCGCCTAACGATGGGTATTTTGATTGTAAGATACCACAAATTATGTATATTAATAAAGATAAAATTACGCGCGCGTGATTTGCTTCGGCAAAAACGCGGCGCCGGACCCGAAAAAAAGGCCGTCCGCCGGAGCGGAACGGCCTTCGTTCGTAGGAATAAACGAGTGCTGATTAATCGTGAATTTGCGCGAACAGCGGCCCGAGCGCTTCCATCGCTTGCGCTTCCTGCTCGCCGTCGATTTCGAGCGTGACTTCGTCGTTCTGGGCGATGCCGAGCGTCAGCATGCTTAACGAGCTTTTGCCGTTCACTTTTTTTCCTTTGCTGATGACGCTGATTTTGCATGGGAACGCGCTCGCTTTTTCGACGAACGTTTTCGTCGGGCGAACGTGAAAGCCTTGCGGGTTGGCGACTACGAACGTTTTGCTGATCATACGGGAACACTCCTCAGTTGGTTTTGGACGAACGCTTTGACTTCTTCGTGGCTGCTCATGTCGAGCGCCTGCTCCGCGAGAGTCTTCCATTGTTCGCGGGAAAGGCCCCCGATGAGCCGGCGCGCCGGCAGGATCGAGCCTGCGCTCATGCTGAATTCATGCAAGCCGAGGCCGAGCAGCAGCGGGATCGCCGTTTCGTCGCCGGCCATTTCGCCGCACATGCCGACCCATTTGCCCTCGCGCTCCGCCGCGCGGATCACCATTCGGATCAGGCGCAAAATGGACGGATGGCAAGGCTGGTACAGATAGGACACGGTTTCGTTCATCCGGTCCGCGGCCATCGTATATTGGATGAGATCGTTCGTGCCGATGCTGAAAAAGTCGACGTCCTTCGCGAACGTATCCGCGGCGATCGCGGCCGCCGGCACTTCGATCATGATGCCGACCTCGATGCGCGCCGCGACGGGAACGCCTTCGGCTTGCAGTTTGGCGCGCTCCTCGTCGAGCAGACGCTTCGCGGCGAGCCATTCCGAGCGGACGGCGACCATCGGGAACATGATTCTCAGGTTCCCATGCGCGCTCGAGCGCAGCAGGGCGCGGAGCTGCGTGCGGAACACGTCCTCGCGGTCGAGGCACAGGCGAAGGGCGCGCTGCCCGAGGAACGGGTTCGATTCCTTCGGCAGGTCGAGGTACGGCAGCTCTTTGTCGCCGCCGATGTCGAGCGTCCGGATGACGACGGGTTTGCCGTTCATTTTCTCGAGCACGGTTTTGTACGTGTGATACTGTTCCTCTTCGGTCGGAAGGGAGGAGCGCTCCATATAGAGAAATTCCGTTCGGAACAGGCCGATCGCTTCGGCTCCGTTCGCGAGCGCCTTCTCGACGTCGGCGATGCCTCCGATGTTGGCGGCCAGCTCGACGCGATGGCCGTCGCTCGAGACGCTCGGCCGCTCGCGCAGCCGCGCCAGCTCGGCTTTGTCCCGTTCGTAGGCGGCTTTCTTCGCTTCGTACTCGGCGAGCCGCTCGGGCGCAGGTTCGACGATGATGCGGCCCTCGACGGCGTCGAGGATGACGGTCGCGCCGTTCGGGACGCTCAGGACGTCCGCGCCCGCGCCGACGACGGCCGGCAGCTCGAGCGACCGCGCCATGATGGCGGAGTGCGACGTCCGGCTGCCGATTTCGGTGACGAAGCCGCGCACGGCGTCAAGGTTCAGCTGCGCCGTATCGGACGGCGTCAAATCGTGCGCGAACACGATGCACGGCTCGGCGACGGAGGCGAGGCTCGCGTTCGGCACGCCGCGCAGATGGCTCATCAGCCGGTCGGCGACGTCCTTCACGTCCGCGGCGCGGGCGCGGAGCAGCTCATTGTCCATGGCGAGCAGCATGTCGATGAAGCCTTGCGCGGTGTCGTGGAGTGCGAACTCCGCGGTGACGCGCTGTTCGGTCAGCCGCTCCTCGATGCCGTCCATCAAGTCAGGGTCCTCGAGCAGCAGGAGATGCCCTTCGAAAATTTCGGCTTTGTCCGCTCCGAGCTTCGCGGCTGTCCGGTCGCGGATCGCTTCCAGCTCGCCGCGCGCCGCGGCGGCCGCTTGCGAGAGCCGCTGGCGCTCCACGGCCGGATCTTCCGCCGTCGTCCGCTCCGGCACGTACGTCTCCGCCGCGGCGACGAACGCCTTGGAGATGACGATGCCCGGGGAGGCGGCGATGCCTTGCAGCGTAATTTCGGTCATGGGCGTAACGCTCCTTTCGGTTCCGCCGCCGTCGAGGCGTGACGTTCGTACGCGGCAGCGGCTTGATCGTGGATCGGATGGCCCTTCGGCAATCCGGTATACTTCTCGAGCGCGCCGTGCACGCCGAGGTCCTGCAGCGCCTGCTGGAGCTCCGCCGCCTCGGGATCGTCCGCGGCGTCGAAGCGGAGGGCTGCGCCCATCGCGGCGGCCAAGTGCGGCACGGCGATGCCGAGCTCGTGCGCGAGCGTCGCCGGGCGAACGAGCCGGTCGTTCGGCGACAGCTTCCGGATCGGCGAGCGGCCGACCCGCGCGACCTCGTCGGTAAGGTAAGGGTTCGCGAAGCGCTCGAGAATCGTTTCGCGGTAGCGGCGGTGCTCTTCTTCGTCGAAGCCGTATTTGGCGACGAGCATCGCGCCGGTTTCTTCGAGAATGGCGACGACTTCCGACTTGACGCGTTCGTCCGCCATGGCGGCTTGAATCGTGTCATGGCCGAGGAGGTAGCCGTGGTACGCGGCGCAGCAGTGGCCGGTGTTGACCGTGAACAGCTTGCGCTCGATATACGGCTGCAGCTCATCGACGTAGTGGACGCCTTCGATGTCGAGCGGTCCGCCGGGCAGCATCGCGGAGCGGTCGACGACCCACTCGGCGAACGGCTCCACCGTGACGCGGAGCGGATCGTCGTGCTTCTGCAGCGGCACGATGCGGTCGACCGCCGCGTTCGGGAACGCGACGCGGCCTTCCGCCGCGGCCCGCGTCTCCGGCGACAGCCGCGCGTAGACATGCTCCTTCAGCTGCTCGCTGCCTCGAATCGCGTTCTCGCAGGCGATGACGTGCAGCGGCGCGGCGACTCCCGCTGCGAGCCGGCGCTCGATGCCCCGCGCGATTCCGTCGGCGATCAGCTTCAGAATGTTCACGCCGACCGCCGTCGTCACGAGATCCGCCTTCGCGACCGCCGCGGCGACGTCGTCCGTCCGCTTGCCGTCGATCGCGTCGACGCCTTCGACGCGGATCGTGTCGCCGCTGCCGTTCGCGAGAGCGACCTCGTAGCTGCCGCGCTCCTGCAGCAGCTTCACGAGGGCGTCGTTCACGTCGACGAACACGACGTTATACCCGGCTTTCGCCAGCATGAGGCCGATGAAGCCGCGTCCGATGTTGCCGGCTCCGAAATGTACCGCGTTCATTCGTCCATCCCGCTTTCGAAAATGTCGATGAGCGCTTGCTCCGAGTCGGCCGACAGGATGCGTTCGAAGCTCTCTTCATCGGAGCAAATCATCGCTACGTTCGTGAGGATGTCGAGGTGATCGTCGCCGGCCGCCGCGATGCCGATGACGAGCTTCGCCGTTTGGCCGTCCCCGAACGGCACGCCGTCCGGGAACACAAGGATCGACATGCCCGTGGTACGGACTAGGCTTTTCGCTTCGTTCGTGCCGTGCGGGATGGCGAGGCCGCCGCCCATGTAGGTGGAAGCAATCGAGTCGCGCTCGATCATCTTGTCGACATACTCGGCGGGCACGTGGCCCGCGTCGACGAGCAGCTGCCCGGCCATGCGGATCGCTTCGTTTTTGTCTGCCGCCTTAGCGTTGAGGCGTACTTTCTCTTTGGATAAAATGCTCATCTTACGCTCCACTCCTATCGATATTTGTATGGATATATTCTTCGAGCTGTCCTGCCAAATAACTCAGTATGGTTGCTGCGTCGTCCGTCGTCAGCGCATCGACGAATTCGGGCTGCAGCAGCATCGCGCTCACTTCGCTGAGCAGCTCGAGCTCGTGGCGGGCGAGCCGCTGCGGCGCGAGCATGAGCAGAAAGCGGGAGATGCGGCCGTCGTTCGCCGCAGGACCGGGGGCCTGCGCGAGCGGCGCGCCGATCGGCGGTTCGAGCTTGAACAGCGCCAGCACCGGCGACTCGAGCCGATCGCTGCGCGTATGCAGCAGCGCCAGCTCCGTCCCCGGGATGAGCAGGGAGCCCTGGCGTTCGCGCTCGAGCAACCGGTCGGCTACGTCGCCGGCCGCCTCGCCGGCCCGCGCCAATCGGCAGGCTTCGGTGAGCAGCTCGCGTTCGCCGCGCCCGGCGGTCCGGAGCGTGTGGACGTCGAACCGCTCGAGCAGCCGCAGCACGCCGTCGGCGTACCGCCGCAGCGAGCGCAGCCGCTCGAGCGCGCCCGCGCCGTCGTGCGCCGCATCGGGTTTGTCCGCGGCATCGTTTCGCTTGCGGGAGGCGACGTCGCGCAGCGCTTCGCGAAGCCGCTCCGTCTCCTCGGCGGTGAGCAGCGGCGACAGCTTCAAATATTGCTCCGGCGGGATCGGCAGGTCGACGGTCGACACGATCAAATCGTAATCGCCGCTCGGCCGATGGGCCGCCTCGAACCACGACGCATGGCCGATGATGTCGACCTGCGGGAATTCTTTGGCGATGCGGACGGCAAGCATGTTCGAAGAGCCGATGCCGCTCGTGCAGACGAGCAGCGCCCGAACGGCCGCCGGCAGCTGCTTCGCCCGCTCCAGCGAAGCGCCGAAATGCATCGCGAGAAATCCGATCTCTTCGTCCGGCAGCGCAAGGTCCGGGAAGGCGTCCGAGGCGGCCGCTTTGACGGCGGCGAACAGCGCCTCGTAGTCCTTGCGGATTTGGGGCAGCAGCGGATTGCGAATCGTTCCGCCGGCGCGGATGCGCGCAAGCGCGGGCTCGAGATGCAGCAGCAGCCCTTCCCGCAGCTGGCGGTCCCCGGCGAGCGACGCGTCGAGGCGCCGTTCCACGCCGCGGATGAGCGCTTCGGCCGCCTGCAGCCGCAGTCCGTCGAACGAGGCCAGGCCGCCGCCGCTCGGCGCCCCGTCCGCCGGCTCCGCGAGCAGCGCGGCGATATGCGCCGCTTCGTCCGGCGGCAGCGCTTCGACGCCGATCCGCTCGGCGAGGGCGCGCGCGGTGTCGAGGTGCGCCGCGGCTTCGCGGGGCGGCTCGGCCGGCGCGCCGATGCGGCGGCCTTTCCGGAAGCGGGCGAACGCGACCGAGAGCTGCAGCAGCTTGCGCGTGTACGCCGCTTCTGACAGCTCGTCGGCGCGGTTGCGCTGCAGCGCCCAGAGCGCCTGCTCGAGCGGGAACAGCGTCGCCCCTCCGACCATGTCGAGCAGCTTCGCGTTGACCGGGTGCGGCGCCTCGCCCGGCTCCGGCCGGCCGAACAAATCGGATTCGTCCAGCATATCGAGGGCGAGCTTCACGATCGCTTCGCGCTTCGCCGCCTCGGAGCCCTCGAGCGCCACGCCGTAGCCTCTGCGGCGCACGAGCGTTAGGCCGCGCTTCGCCGCCCACGGCTCGACCTCGTCGAGGTCGTGCGTCACGGTCGGCGCCGTCACCTGCAGCTCGTGCGAGAGCGCGAACAGCTTCGCCGGCTCGCCGGCGTCGAGCAGCTCGCACAGCAGCAGCGTCTTCCGGTCGACGGCCGACAAATCGTGCGATTCGGCGTGGCGGATGACGTGCTCGAGGGAAGCGAGCCGCTCCGGCGGCGCGTCGAGCCTCAGGCCCGCGCCCGCCTTTTTGTGCAGGGCGACGCCGACCGACGCGAGCAGCGCTTCGATGTCGGGCAGCTCGCGATGGACGGTGCGCCCGCTGACGCCCGCCGCCTCGGCGAGCTCGCCCGCGGATACGTCGCCGTGGGCGCGAAGCAGCGCTTCGATAATTTTCTTTTGTCGCTGGGATACCTTCATGGCATGCATGGCGCGCGGCTCCCTTGGGAAACGGAAATGGACCTAACGCCGACGACTCGGGGTCGGCAGCGTTAGGGTCGGAAGATGTCCAATTACTTGAATCGCTTTACGAGCTCGTCGTATTCCGGGCTCTTCAAGAAATCGTCGATGGAAATATGCTCCGCGTTCGGCGCTTTTTGCTTTGCGCGGTCGGTCAGCGTTTTGTGCGTGATGACGATGTCGGCGTCCGACGGAATGTCGTTGATCGCCGTATTCGTCACCGCGATCGGCACGTCGGCCGACTTCATTTTTTTCCGAAGGATGGACGCGCCCATGGCGCTGGAGCCCATGCCGGCATCGCAGGAGAAGACGATTTTCTTCACTTCGTCCTTCGCTTTGGCCGGCGTTGGCGCCGCAGCTTGCGCCGCAGACTGCGCCGGAGCGGCCGCGGTCGAGCCGGCACTCTTCATTTCGCGCATCTTCGCCTGCGCTTGCTCCAGATCTTCTTCCGACTGACGGCCCGTCTTCAGCAGCAGCGCGGACACCGCGAACGATGCGGCGGCGGCGGTCAATACGCCGGCGAGCACCGGCAGCAGCCCGCCCCGCGGCGACATGGCGGCCAGCGCGAAAATGCTGCCCGGCGACGGCGTCGCGACGAGCCCCGCGCCGAGAATCAAGAACGTGAATGTGCCGACGACGCCGCCTGCAATGACGCCGAGAATGAGGCGCGGGTTCATGAGAATGTACGGGAAGTAAATCTCGTGAATGCCCCCAAGGAAGTGGATGATCGTCGCGCCCGGCGCCGACTGCTTCGCCGCGCCCCGGCCGACGAGCCAGTACGCGAGCAGGACGCCGAGGCCCGGACCCGGGTTCGCTTCCAGCAGGAAGATGATCGACTTGCCGGCGGTCGACGCCTGCTCGAGCGCGATCGGACCGAGCACGCCGTGGTTGATCGCGTTGTTGAGGAACAAAATTTTACCCGGCTCGATCAACAAGTTCGCGAGCGGGAGCAGTCCGGTGTCGACGAGGAAGCCGACGCCGCCTGCGAGCGCCTGGCTGATCGCTTGCACGACCGGGCCGATGCCGACGTACGCGAGCAGCGCCAGCGCCGCGCCGATGATGCCGGCGGAGAAGTTGTTGACGAGCATCTCGAAGCCGGCGCGGACTTTGCCTTCGATCGACTTGTCGAACTTCTTCAGCACCCAGGCCGAGAGCGGTCCGACGATCATCGCCCCGAGGAACATCGGGATCGAGGAGCCGACGACGACGCCCATCGTCGCCACGGCGCCGATGACGCCGCCGCGCGTGCCGTGGATCATCGAGCCGCCCGTATAACCGATGAGGATCGGGAGCAGGTACGTGATCATCGGGCTGACGAGCGCAGCGAGATTTTCGTTCGGAATCCAGCCGGTCGGAATGAACAACGCGGTAATAAGACCCCATGCGATGAACGCGCCGATATTCGGCATCACCATACCGCTTAAGAATCGGCCGAATTTTTGAACCGATACGCGAAGACCTCCTTGGCCTTGCGATGAAGCAGTGTCTTGCATGGACGAAACCTCCTTAACATCCAATCTATTGAGAGTAGTATGGGTTAAATCCTTACGAACAAATCGTAAGATAAACCGTTTTCAGCTTCAACAAAAGGATAATCAGGTTCCGTCATGATTGCCGATGACAGCATTTTGTTTTATTTGCGGCGTTAATAATGAGGGGGCGCGAGCGGCGGGTTTGGTGGGGGAGAGGATGCAGGAGCATCGGGGGGCGTTGAAGTATTCAGCGATTCGTCCGCCTCGGGTCCGCGGGCAGTTTAGCCGGAGTTTTTCCGACTATTTCGTCCCGAGCAGGGGCCGCAGGCAGAATAGTCGGAGTTTTTCCGGCTATTTCGTCCCGCGCAGGGGCCGCAGGCAGAATAGTCGGAGTTACTCCGGCTATTCCGTCCCGAGCAGGGTCCGCGGGCAGTTTAGTCGGAGTTTCTCCGACTATTTCGTCCCGAGCAGGGTCCGCGGGCAGTTTAGTCGGAGTTTCTCCGACTATTCCGTCTCGCGCAAGGTTCGGCGGCAGAATAGTCGGAGTTTCTCCGACTATTTCGTCCCGCGCAGGGGCCGCAGGCAGCTTAGTCGGAGTTTCTCCGACTATTTCGTCCCAAGCAGGGTCGGCGGGCGGTTTAGTCGGAGTTTCTCCGACTATTTCGTCCCGCGTAAGGTCCGGCGGCAGTTTAGTCGGAGTTTTTCCGACTATTTCGACCCGAGCAGAGGCCGCAGGCAGCTTAGTCGGAGTTTCTCCGACTGTACCGCATCGCGCAAGGTCCGCAGGCAGTTTAGTCGGAGTTTCTCCGACTATTCCGTCTCGCGCAAGGTTCGGCGGCAGCTTAGTCGGAGTTTCTCCGACTATTCCGCATCGCTCAAGGTCCGGCGGCAGAATAGTCGGAGTTTTTCCGACTATTTCGTCCCGCGCAGGGGCCGCAGGCAGTTTAGTCGGAGTTTCTCCGACTATTCCGCACCGTGCAAGGTCCAGCGTCAGTTTAGTCGGAGTTTCTCCGACTATTTCGTCCCGCGCAGGGTCCGCGAGCAGTTTAGTCGGAGTTTCTCCAACTATTTCGTTCCGCGCAGGGTCCGGCGGCAGTTTAGTCGGAGTTTCTCCGACTATTCCGCACCGTGCAGGGTCCGCAGGCAGAATAGTCGGAGTTTTTCCGACTATTTCGTCCCGCGCAGGGTCCGCGGGCAGTTTAGTCGGAGTTTCTCCGACTATTCCGCACCGCGCCAGGTCCAGCGGCAATATAGTCGGAGTTTCTCCGACTGTTCCGCATCGCGCAAGGTCCGTCCGCCAGCAGTGTAGTCGAAGTTCCTCCGACGATGGACTACGCGAGCTCGTTCAGCACCTGCTCCACCTTGGCGATATGCGCCTCCATGCGGCGCTGCGCCTCGGCGGCGTCGCCGTCGCGGATCGCTTCGAGGATCGAGCGATGCTCCCGCAGCAGCCGCTCGGCGGTCGACTGCTCGGCGTAAAACCACAGCTCCCGCGTGTCCCGCATGCTGTCGTGCAGCCGCTCTGTCAGCGACTCCATCATGTCGACCAGCAGCGGGTTGCGGGTGGCGGCGGCGACGCCGAGATGAAACTTGACGTCGGCTTGCTCGCCGAGCGACTGGTCGCCGAGGCCGCGCTCCATCTCCGCCACCAGCGCCTCGAGCGCGGCGACGTCCTCCGCGGTCCGGTTGGCGGCGGCGAGGGCGGCGCAGCCCGCCTCGAGCACGCGGCGCACCTCGAGGATGCGCTTCAGCGTCGCGGCGCGGCCGGACCACAGCGCGGGGCGGTCCCGCGCGGGCGCCGGCGGCGGCGCCGCCAAGGCGAACGTGCCCCCGCCTTGGCGAACGGCGAGCCGGCCCATCGCCTTCAAGGCGCTGATCGCTTCGCGGACGGTGGAGCGGCCGACGCCGTAGCGCCGGCTCAATTCGTCGACGGACGGGAGCCTCGCGCCCGGCGCGAACGTGCCGTCGTCGAGCTGGCGGAGCAAATCCGCTTGGACCCATTCGGAGCTTTTCATCGGGCGCGGGGCTTCGCCGGCCGGAAGAGCGGACGGTCCTTCTTGTCGGTTGGTCATCGGCTTTGCCGCCTCCTTTTACGCAGAAGCAAATTTATCGAAACGGTCTCTATTGGCCATATCCATTTCCACTATTTTATTGTATACTACTCTCACACTAAAGTCATCAGATGACCTGACGACCGTGATTTCGGGGAGGATGAAACGCAGTGCTGCCGGAACAAGTAAAACGAGAGCTTGAGGACATATTGGGTTCAGCTTATGTGAAAGACGATCCGCAAACGCGGGTTACGCATTCGTACGATGGAACGCCGATGCTGCAATCGCTGCCGGACGCGGTCGTGTACCCGGCGTCGACGGAGGACGTGTCGCGGACGATGAAGGTGCTACATAAGCATCGCATTCCGGTCGTGTCGCGCGGCTCCGGGACGAACTTGTGCGGAGGCACGGTGCCGACGGAAGGCGGGGTCGTCATGGTTATGCACCGGATGAACCGCATTCTCGAGGTCGACCTCGAAAATTTGACCGCCACGGTTCAGCCGGGCCTCAATACGAAGCAGTTCATTACGCACGTGGAAGAGCTTGGCTTGTTTTATCCGCCGGACCCGAGCTCGATGGCCGTCTCGACGATCGGCGGCAACATCGCCGAATGCTCCGGCGGTCTGCGCGGGCTGAAATACGGCACGACGAAAGATTACGTGATCGGGCTCGAGGCGGTGCTCGCGAACGGAGACGTGCTTCGCACGGGCGGCAAGCTGATGAAGGACGTGGCCGGCTACGATTTGACGAAGCTGCTCGTCGGCTCGGAGGGGACGCTCGCGATCGTGACGGAAGCGACGCTGAAGCTGATTCCGCCCCCGGCGTACAAGAAAACGATGCTCGCCATGTTCAAGGAGCTGCACGGCGCGGCGCGGGCCGTCTCCAGCATCATCGAGGCGAAGATCATTCCGGCGACGCTCGAAATTATGGATAACCCGACGATCCGCGTCGTGGACGACTTCGCGAAGCTCGGGCTGCCCCGCGACATGGAGGCGATCCTCTTAATCGAGCAGGACGGGGATGAGGCGACGGTCGAGCGCGACATCGCCCGAATCGCGGACATTTGCAGGGCGGAGCAGGCGGATCGGGTCGAAGTGGCGAAGACGCAGGAGGAGGCGTTGAAGCTGCTGACCGCGCGGCGCAGCGCGTTCACGGCGCTCGCGCGGCTGCGCCCGACGACGATTCTCGAGGACGCGACGGTGCCGCGGTCCAAAATCGCCGACATGGTGCTCGAAATTAATCGGATCGCGAAAAAATACGACGTGCAAATCGCGACGTTCGGCCATGCCGGCGATGGCAACCTGCATCCGACGGCGACGACGGACGCGCGCGATGTCGACGAGGTGCATCGGGTGGAGGCGGCGTTCGAGGAAATTTTCGAGGCGGCCATCCGGCTCGGCGGCACGATCACCGGCGAGCACGGCGTCGGCCTCGTGAAGGCGCCGTTCCTCGAATGGAAGGTCGGCGCCCCGGGGATTGCCGTCATGCGCGGCATCAAGCAGGCGTTCGACCCGCATAATCTGCTGAATCCCGGCAAGCTGTTCGCCAAGGAGACGCGGAAAAGGGTGGTGATCGACCGTGGCTGAGGCGCTTAGA